>SLMP01000174.1 GCA_007133465.1 Nitriliruptoraceae bacterium
AGCGGATGGACGTGTCGTGGAAGGGGAAGCCGTAGGTCGTGTGCTCGACCTCGCTCCAGCCGGCGCCCATGCCGAGTTCCACCCGGCCGCCGGCAACGTGGTCGGCGGTCACGACGTTCTTGGCGAGCACCGACGGGTGGCGGAACGAGGTCGGCGAGACCATCGTGCCGAGCCGGATCCGCTCCGTGACGGCCGCGAGCGCGTTCAGGGTCGCCCAGGCGTCGAGGGAGCCGCGGTCGGCCTTGCCGGCGACCGACTGATAGTGGTCGGACCGGAACAGCCCCTCGAGCCCGGCCGCCTCCGCCGCGCGGGCGAGGTCGAGCCACTGCGGCCAGGTCACGTCCTCCTGCCCCTCGATCATCAGGTTGATGCGCACGGCGCGACTCCGGTCGTCGGTCTCGTCCTTCGCTGACCGACCGTAGTCCTAGCATCGTGGGTCACCCCGTCCGGAAGGGAACGCGCTGCCGTCGGAACCGACGTCGCCCGTCGCTGGTGACGAGCTCGCGGACCCGCCGACACCCGCCCTCGACGTCGATCAGGACGCACCCACACCGTCGCAGCCGGCCGGCGGGTGGGCGGATGGCGCGGCGGTGGGGGCGGCGGTCGGTCTCGCTGTCGCGCTGATCGGCCACGTCGGGCCGACGGCGTGGGACGTGCTCCTCGGCCTGGTGCTCACGGCGCTGGCGCTGGCGCTGATCGACGGCGTCGTGTCGCTGCTGCGGTGGGTCGCCGCCCGGATGCTGCGCCGACCGCTGCCCCGCGCCGCCGCCCGCCTCGTCGCGGCCCGGACCCACCGGCTGTCGTTCCCACTCACCGGAGCGCTCCTGGTGGTGACCCCGTGGCTGCCCGGTGACACGGTGGTCGGCGCCGTCCACGCCGGCGCCGCAGGCAGCATCGTCATCGTGGCGGCGACGCTCGGTGGAGCGGCGCTGGGCGGCGCGTTCCGGGCGTTCGGTGCCGCGTCCCGCACCGACGTCCGGGGCGGCGAGAGGACGGGGCGTTCGCGCCGCGGCTGGGTCGGCGTCGTGTCCGGCGCCGCGGGGCTGCTCGTGCTCGCGACGCTGGTCTCGCTCGCCGTCCCCGGCCCGGGGGCCGGTGTCGTCGCCGTGCCGCCGCCTGTGGAGGTGCCGACGCTCGCGCTGACGAACCCCGGCATGCCTGGACCCCACACGGTGCTGCAGGCGACCTACGGCAGCGACGTCGACCCGTACCGCGCCGCCTTCGGAGCGGACGCGACCTGGCGGACCGAGCCGGTGGACGGATCGGATGCGGGGGTCCGGTTCGAGCCGCTGCTCGGTCCGCACGTGTGGCTGGCGACCCGGGCCACCGTCGAGCGCCTGCCGGTCAATGGCACGGTCTGGTACCCGGAAGGGGCGCGCAACGCGCCGCTGGTCCTGCTCGTGCACGGCAACCACGGGCTCACGCGGGCGTCGGACCGGGGCTACGGCTACCTCGCCGAGCACCTCGCCAGCCACGGCTACGTGGCGGTGTCGGTCGACCAGAACTTCCTCAACGGTTCGTTCGTCGGCGACGGGGAGGGCAGCGAGCACCCGCTGCGCGCCCGCGTCCTCCTGGAGCACCTCCGCGTCTGGGAGGCATGGGCGGGCGAGGACGGCCCGTTCGCCGGCATGGTCGACCTCGAGCGGGTGGTGCTGATCGGCCACTCCCGGGGTGGTGAGGCCGCCGCGCACGTCGCTGCCATGGTCGCGGACCCGACGCAGGCGCCGGCGCCGTCGTGGGCGCTGCTGGACGGGTCCGCCGTGCGGGTGCGGGCCGTGGTCGCCATCGCCCCCTCCGACCGGCAGTGGGTCCCGGGCGGCGGGCCACGCCGGTTGGTCGACACCAGCTACCTGCTGCTCGCCGGCGGCCTCGACGGCGACGTGACGACGCTGCAGGGGATGGCCCAGTACCACCGCGTCGACCTCGCGCCCGGGTCCGCAGCGTTCACAGCGTTCGCCTACCTCCAGCGTGCCAACCACGGGCAGTTCAACACGGTCTGGGGGCGCCGCGACGCGGGCTGGCTGAACTCGACGCTGCTCGACCGTGGGGCGCTGCTGTCCGGCGAGGAGCAGCGCCGCGCCGCCCGCGTGCTGATCACGGCGTTCCTGGCCGCCGCGGTGCAGGACGACGACGGCTACCGGGCGGTGTTCGCCCGCCCCGACGCCGCCAGTGAGTGGCTGGCCGACGACGTCGTCGTGACCGGCTACGTGGACGGCACGACCCGGTCCCTGTCGGTTGACGCCACCGAGGCGGAGGGCTTCGAGGAGGTCGAGCGCCTGGCGCTGCGGGCGCGCGACGGGCAGCGGACGCTCGAGACGCGCGTACGGCGCCTCGACTGGCGCGAGGGGTCGACGCCGGCGGTGCGCGTGGCGGTCACCGAGGCGGCCGAGGACCGCGGTACCGCAGACCGTGGTTCCGCAGACCGTGCTGCCAGAGACGTCGTCAGCGTCGCCTACGGCGCTGCGGACGACCGGCCGCCGCCTGGCATGGTCGTCGAGGTGGAGGACGCCGAGGGTCGGCGCGCCAGCCTGCCGCTCGACGCCGC
The DNA here is from genome assembly GCA_007133465.1 of Nitriliruptoraceae bacterium. GTDB lineage: Bacteria > Actinomycetota > Nitriliruptoria > Nitriliruptorales > Nitriliruptoraceae > SLMP01. The sequence continues at coordinate 2,546 of SLMP01000174.1, forward strand.
CACCTCGCTGCGCCCGCCGCTCCCCGGGCGGGTCGGCAAGTGGCCGGCCTGGTCGTCGCGGTACCGGGTCACGATCGACCCGGCGTGGCCGGCCGAGCACCTGCTGCAGGCCTACGAGGTGCCGCTCGCCTGGTTCGTCGCGGAGGAGCCGGGACTGGATCTCGATGGGCTCGTGGCCGTGACCCTCAGGCCCGACAGGGACGAGGCCGGCTCGGTCCACCTTGGTGGGGTGGCGTTCCGGTCGCGCAGCGCAGCGGAGGTCGCCGCGACGGGGGATGGCGAGGCGGCGGATGGCCCTGGTTCACAGGGCGCTGGCGAGCGATGATGGAGGTGGCGGCCACCCGCCTGCTGTGCCCTGGACGGCAACGACCGCCGGGGAGGTGATGGACATGCCTGGGTGGACCACCTCTTGGCCGCCCACCGGCCGTCGCCGTCGAACGCGCACCAGCCCTGCTCATCGCTACCGCGCCGGCACCGTCGCGCTCGCCCTGCTCCTTCTCGCCGCCGCTTGCGGTGGTGGCGAGAGGGAACCCGCCGCCGCACCAGCCGCCGATCCCAGCCCCGCGCCGGCGAACGTCGTCGGGCGCAACCTCGACGTCGAGGTGTTCTTCCCGAACGTCCTCCTCGGTGACCTGTGCACCGAGGTGTTCCCGGTCACTCGCACCGTCGACGCCGAGCATCCGGTCCCTGGCGCCCTGGAGGAACTGCTCACCGGCCCCACCGCCGACGAGCGCGGCGCGGGCTACGGCGGCTGGTTCACGCCAGCCACCGCCGAGGTCCTACTCCACGTCGAGGTGATCGACGGCACCGCCAGGGTCGTGCTCCGTGACTTGCGCACCATCATCCCGAGCGCCTCCACCTCGTGCGGTTCCAGCATGCTCCTCGGCATGCTCGACTCCACCCTGCTCGCTCTCGAGGGCGTCGACGCGACCCGGTACGCGCTCGCCGACCAGGCCGCGTTCTACGCCTGGCTGCAGCTGGCCGATCCCGACGCTCCCGACCCCGACCTGGACGCCGAGCCGACCGAACCTGCCCAGCCCGACAAACCGAGCGGGGAGCCGAAGCCGGACGAGCCCTCCGACGAGGACGGCGCCCCCGTCGACCTCGAGGCCGGCTGGACCATGATCGACGACTTCAGATGGCCGGTCGAACCCGGCTGCTGTTCGATCGAGACCACTGGACCGGTCTCGCCGGCTGAGCCGCTCCCGCATGAGGGGTGGCCCACCGACGGCTTCTACGCGGTCGCCGTCGAGCGCTCCGCCGACACACCAGCCACGCTGCAGCTGACCGTGCAGCGCTGGGTCGCCTGCGTCGACCACCCCGAGCTGGGCTGCGGCGACATCCCCGATGGGGCAGCGAGCGATGAGCGGATCGCCCCCGACCCGCACGACGTGCTGGTCCTCGAAGTGCCCCTCGAGGACATCGGCTCCGTGCTCGTACCGATCCACGATTGGCCAGCCGATCGACAGACTGCGATCGAAGGAGCGCCAGGCGCGTTGGCGACGCTGCTGACGTCCGGTGTCGACCCCGCGTTCCGAACCTGGATCACCGAGCCGTACCTCGAAGGCGCGACCGAGGGCGCGGTCTGGGCGGATGTCGTCGAACTTGCCGCCGACCCCGCGTTCCCGTTCGGGGTCCCCGACTGTGGTGACAGCGGCATGGAGTACTGCGGACCGATCTCCTATCGCGGCCCGTTCGGCACCTTCCTGATCGCGAACCCCGGGGCGATCTCGTACGCGGACCTCGGCGCCTGGCCGCCCGGCTACAACGGCCTCTACGCCTGGCAGGAGGTCACCCTGGAGGTCCGTGACGGCGGCCCGATCCTCTACCTGTGGGCGGGCCAGCTCGCCGGTTGACCCGCGGACGACCGGGAGAACGGCCAACCCGAGGGGACGGACCCGGCGGGCGACACCGAGCCGTGTCTCGAGACCCTCCGGCGACCGGCGACCGACGGCGCACGGCTCTGCTCAGGCGGGGTCCAGCCGGTACACCGGTCCCCCGAGGTCGAGCACGTAGAGCTCGCCGTCCGTGTCCTGCCCGAATGAGACCACCTGCCCGGCGGCCACGCCGAGCTCGGCCTGCTCCACCACCCCGCCGGCCTCGTCCACCGCCAGCGCCCGGATCGAGCCGTTGCAGGCGTCGCTGTAGAGGTACGCGCCCTGCAGACCGTCGATGGCCGCGCCCCGGTAGACGTACCCCCCCGTGACCGCACACCCTTCCGGTCCGCGGGTCTCGTACTCGTAGATCGGCGGGACGTGATCGTCGGGCTCGTCGCCCTCGAAGCGGTGCGTGCCCTCCATGAGGTTCCATCCGAAGTTGGCCCCGGACAGCTCATCGAACGGGACCCGGTTGATCTCCTCCCACGAGTTCTGCCCGACGTCGGCGAGCCACAGGTCGTCGGTCTGTCGGTCGAACGAGAATCGCCACGGGTTGCGCAACCCATAGGCGACGATCTCTCGTGCGGCGTCGTCGACGTCGAGGAAGGGGTTGTCGGACGGGATCCCGTAGGGCTCGGCGGCGAGCGGATCGATCCGCAGCAGCGCACCGAGCGGGGTCGTGAGGTCCTGCCCGGCCTCGAGTGGGTCGCCGCCACCGCCGCCGTCACCGAGTCCCAGGTACAGGCGACCGTCCGGGCCGACCTGGATGTCGCCCCCGTTGTGATTCGCGTAGGGCTGGTCGAGGGCGAACACCGTCCGGCGATCGGCAGCGTCGGGCGACCCGTCGACGACACGGAACGCCTCGATCACGGTGCCGCCGTCGCGGTCGGTGAACGACACGTACAGCTCGCTGCCGTCGGCGGCGAAGGCCAGCCCGAGCAGCCCCCGCTCCCCGTCGGTGGTGGTCTCGTCACGCAGGTCGACGACGGCCTCGCCCGCTCCTTCCGCGGCGAGCGGATGGACCGTTCCGGGACGATCACCGAGGTAGAACGTCCCGTCGGGCCCGACGGCGGCAGCCGTCGGGGACGCGAGCTCCGCGACCTGGGTGAGCGTCAGGCCGACGTCGAGGTCGGGCGTCGGAGCCTCGGTGTCCGATCCCGCACCGTCATCCGCGCCGGCCTCGTCCGTCCCGTCGTCGGCCACCGCGTCGTCGTCGGACGCCCCCACGTCGTTCGCTGCGTCGGTGTCGCTGGCGTCCTCCGCATCGACGATGGGGGCGTCGGTCGTGGACCGTGGTGCTTCGCGGCCGCACGCTGCCAGCAGCATGGCCAGCGCCGGGATGAGCAGGACGGACACGGAGAGGGAGCGTGAGGGCATGGTCCGAGGCTACGGCCTCGCGGAGACCCCCGTCGACGCCCCGACTGGGCCGCCGATCAGGGTCGGCAGCCACTACCTCCCGCAGCCGGTGGGACCGATGATGGAGGCGGACGGTCGCCCGTCCGCTGTGCCCTGGTCGGCAGCGACCGCCCGGGGAGGTGACGCGCCTTGCGCAGCAGCACATCACACACCGCCGGCCGACATGGGCGGTTGGCCCTCGCTCACCTGCTGGTGCTCCTGCTCGCCATCGCCGGCTGCGGCGGGACGGCCGAGCAGCCCACGACCGAACCCGGCCCCACGGCCGAGACCGTCGAGGTGCAGGTCTTCTTCGCCAACGACCAGCTCGGCGACCCCTGCGGCGAGGTCTTCGCCGTCACCCGCACCGTCGACGCCGACGACCCCGTCACCGGCGCCCTCGAGGCCCTGCTCGCCGGCCCAACCGCGACCGAACGCGCCGACGGCTACGGCGGCTGGTTCTCCGACGCCACCGCCGAGCTGCTGCACGACGTCACGGTCGACGCCGACGGCACCGCCCACGTCGTCTTCGCCGATCTTCGCCCGGTGATCCCGAACGCGTCGACCTCGTGCGGCTCCGCCGGCCTGATGGCCCAGCTCGACCAGACCCTGTTCGCTTTCGACCACATCGTCGCCACTCGCTATGCCATCGCGGACCAGGCGGCGTTCTACGAGTGGCTCCAGCTCGTCGACCCAGACGCGGCTGACCCCGACGACACGGGGGACGACCCCGCAACGGAGGACAGCCCCGCCACCGAGGATGGCACCACCGAAGGTGACGCCACCGACGACGAGGGTGCGAGCGCCGACGCAGCGAGCGACACCGGCCATGGCACATGGCGCTGGGGCGACCCGACCGCAACCAACGCCGGCGTAGCGGTCAACTGCTGTGACATCCCGAACGAGGGACCACCCTCCCCACCGGGCCAACTCCCGGAGACGGGTTGGCCGGCGGACGGCTTCTATGCGGTCGGGATCGGGTACCTCGACGGTCCCGGGTCGACGGTCCGACTGTGGATCGGTCGCTGGGAGCGCTGCGACCTGCTGCCCGAAGGGGCGTGCCCGGAGCACTGGCCGCCCGACGCCCTCGAGGTCGAGCAGGCGGGCACCTTCCGCGAGGTCCCACTCGACGTCTTCGACGTGTCGCTCTGGCCGATGCGTTCCATCCAGGACGAGCACCGGGAGGTCCTCTACGGCACGGCTCCGGCTTTCGCGGAACTCCTCCATGACGACCTCGGCCCCTCCTTCCACACCTGGGTCATCAACCCGTACCAGGACGGTGTGGCCAAGGGCGGGGACGACGTCGCGCAACTCCAGACCGACGTGAGTCGGAACCTCGAGGAGGAGCTGCGCACGCGGAGCGTGGACCCGGAGTTCCCCTTCGGCACCCTCACCGATGAGGACCCCGCGGAGAACCAGCTGGGGTACCGAGGGCCGCTCGGCTCGTTGCTCGTCATCAGCGCGTGGGAGCCCGAGCGCCTCCCGGAGGAGTTCTACTACTGGCGGTTCCCCTCGCTCGAGATCCGGGACGGGCGCCCGATCCTCCACGTGACGGCCGACGGCTACTACGGCTGATCTCGCCCGGCAGTGCGACGGCTACGCGCCACCGGCGCTGGACAACAGGTTCGGGGCCGGTGAGGGTCTCCCCTCACCGGCCCCGCTCCTGCTCTTGCGGGCACCCCGCGACCTCGACGATGTCAGGCGCGGTTGGTGCTCGTCTCGCTCAGTTCCCGGCTCGGTCCACCCTCGGCTGCAGGATGAACAACCCACGGTCGATGCTGCTGACCGCGACGACGCCCTTCTGCCGGAAGTACGGGTAGTTGCTCCAGGTACCACCCTCGAAGGTCGCGTTGTCGTTCTCGGGGTAGACGTCGAAGTACGCCACCTCCCGGAGGCCCGCACCGGCCAGGTCGCGGGTGTCGTACACCCGCAGCCCGGACGTGTAGTTCGACGCGTACGCGTACCGACCCTGGGTGTAGAGGTTGTGGTCGATCGAGGTCGTCTCGTTCTCGAAGACCTGGATGATGTGCGGGTTCTCGAGGTCGCTCACGTCCCAGACGCGGGTGGTCGTCCCGACTCCGGTCAGGATCTCGTCGCCCTCGTCACCGTGGAGGAAGTGGGCCTGGTCCGGGGTCAGCCACCCCTGGTGCGAGTACCCCGACCCTGCGTAGCCCAGCCGCGCGATCGACACGGGATTCTGCTTGTCCGTGACGTCGACGATCGAGACGAAGTTGGCCGCCGGGTCTGTCGAGTAGTCGAGCCCGTTCGAGTTGAAGCAGATCTCCCGGCCGTGGTAGCGGCTGTCCGGGCCCTCGTACACGACGCACTGGGTGTCGTGGATGTAGCCGTGTTCCTGGAAGCAGCCGGCGTAGGTCGGGTTGGTCGGCTCGTTGATGTCGATCATGTGCAGCCCGCTGCCGCATGGCGGGCCGTCCGGGTTGCGACTGACCCCACCCGTGGCGGGCAGGCCCGCCTTGATCGCGTTGCCGTCATCCTGGCTGACCATGACCGCGGGGATCGTGATGCTCGCGGCCACGCCCCCCATCGTGAAGGGTCCGCCCGGCTGGCTGTTGGCGACGACGAGTGCGACGGCACCGGCGGCCTGGGCGTTTGCCGCCTTCACCGTGAACACGCAGGTCCCACGGTCGGCGATGGCGATGGCACCGGGCGGGAAGCCGACGAGCGGATCACAACCCTCCGCGGTCCCCGACCCGTCCTCGACGATCGCGAACGGGCCCTCGATGGGCGTGCTGCTGGGGGACGGACCGAAGGCAGCTCCAGTGGCCTCGTAGGTCCCCGCCGCGGATGACTCCGGATCGACGGTCACCAGGTTCGGCAGGCCGTCGGCGGTGTGCGGGCCGGCGCCGACGGAGTACGCGAACCCGGTGTCCTCGTTGATGGCGATGTTGTGCGCCGAGCCATGGCCGATGTAGAGGGCGTCGGCGTCGTAGGTCGTGTACGCGCCGTCCCAGTCGCGCAACCGGGTCAGGTCGAACACCTGCACCCCGTGGTCGGTGTGCTCGGAGACGACGTAGGCGTGGTCGGCGAACACCTTGATGTCACGCCACAACTCGTTGCCGACGTCCGATGCGGACGGCAGCCTGCCGAGCACCACCGGCCGCTTGGGGTCGGAGATGTCGACGAAGACCGTGCCGTTGGAGGCACCGACGAGCGCATAGTCCTTCCTGGTGCGCGGATCGGTCCAACCCCAGATGTCGTTGACGAAGGTGGTGCCGAGCTCTGCATGCGAGACGTGGCTCAGCATGTCGACCCCGTCACAGGGGAAGAAGTCGGCGGCCATGCCGTTCACGCACGGCGCGAAGGTGCGGGGGGCGTTCCTGCGCTCTGCGGAACGATCGCTGCCCGGGCTCGAGGCGACCTCCCAGTCGCGCTCGAGCTTGAGCTCGAACCCCTCGAACTTGTAGTGGCCCGCTTCATCCCCGCCGTCGGGGTGGTGGGCGAGGGCTGGCGTCACGGCGACAGCGGCGACCAAGCCGATCGTCGCCGTGAACGCCGCGAGATTCCTGTGCGGTCGTCTCACGGTTGACTCCCATCGAAGTGGGCCCGAACCCGAGCCGCTCTCCCTGCGGCACGGGCATCACGCGTCGTGCGGGACGGTGGCCCATCCCCACCATGACGACCTGGCGGACCGTTGTCGAGGGGTCCTCGTCGGATCGACGTCCACGCAAGCGTGAGGAGCCACGGCCCGCTCGGGTCCGTCGGCCGCTACGTCGGCGGCGTCCGGGCGTGGATCGCGATCGGCCGGCCGCGGTCGTGCTGGGTCGCGTCCGCGGGGACCGCGGTGAGCGGCGCGCCCGCCGCGGCGCCGTCGGCCACCCACGCGCAGATCGCGGCGTCGACGACATCGTCGGGTGCCGCGAGCTCGTCGCCCTCGAAGCGGTCCGGCAAGTGGACGCCGAGATGGCCCAGCACCGCCTGCCGCGCGTTCATCCCGGCCCACGAGCGCTTCCGCGGAAGCGGCGTCCCGGTCACGACCGTGAACGCCACCTCCGGGTGCACCTCCAGCACCGGACGCGGGAGCTCCACGACCAGGTCGTCGACCTCCGCGATCTTCGGCACCAGGCGCCACGCCTGCTGGCTGAGGCCCTTGCCCGTCGTCGCGACCGCCAAGGCGGTCGCCTGCGCGTGCGTCGTCACCGTGCCGTCCCGCCAC
>SLMP01000132.1 GCA_007133465.1 Nitriliruptoraceae bacterium
GACCCCGTCGACGCACGTGGGCCTGCCGCTGCCGACGCCCCCGCCGCCGCTGGGACCGCCACGCTCCCGCGCGAGCGCCGACCCGACGCGCCGGCGGCCGAACCGCGACCGCGACCGCGCGTGACCGCCATCCGCGACCTGTTCGCCGTGCGCGAGGGCATCCCGCCGGTGCCGGGGACCTGGCTCCTCGGCGCGGTGATCCTCGGCGCCGGTGTGGTCCTGCTGCTCGTGAGCCTGCTGTCATGAGCATGCGCGCGATCCGGTCCGCGACGCTGTTCGTCGTCCTGCTGGTGTTCTGGCAGCTGCTGTCCTGGCGGCTCGACCCGCTGTTCATCGCGATCGGCGTCGTGTCGTCCGTGGCCGTCACCTGGTTCGCGGCACAGCTCCTCGACGGGGTGATCGGACCGGCAGACGCCACCCCGCGGGTGAGCCTGTGGCACCTCACGACGTTCCTGGCCTGGTTGCTCCTGCAGATCCCGCCGGCCGGGCTCGTCATCGCCCGGGTGGTCATCGACCAGCGCCGACCGCCCCGCCCCGGGGTCGTGCGCTTCCGGACGGGCCTGCAGAGCCCGGCGGCCCGGACCCTGCTCGCCAACGCCATCACCCTCGTGCCCGGCACGATGACGCTGAACCTCGACGGTGACGAGCTCACGGTCCACGCCTTCACCCCCGACGCGATGCTCGACCTCGTCACCACGGAGACGCAGCGGCGCATCGCAAAGGCGTTCCGCGAACCCGTCGACGAGCCACCGGTGTTGGTGTGGGAGCCGATCCACGACGAACTGCCGGAGGTGGTCGGCGAGCAACCACCTCCGTCCGCCACGCGTCGCTGGAGGCGCCGATGAGCACCTTCCTCGTCATCGCCCTGCTCACCGTCGCCATCCTGATCGCGATCGGGCTCTACCGCGTGTGGGCCGGTCCGACGGTCTTCGACCGGCTGATCGCGGTCGCGCTGGTGTCGGTCAACGGTGTGGTCGTCCTGGTCCTGCTCGGGGTGGCGCTGGAACGGCCGGTCCTGCTGTTCGACATCGCGCTCGGCTTCGCCCTGCTCGCCTTCCTGCTCCCGATCACGCTCGGCCGCTACTTCGAGGCACGGATGGCCCGGGAGGTCGTCGAGGACGGCGTGAGCTCCCGTGACACCCCGACCACCCACACGGTGCCGCACGGGCTGCTCGCCGACCGGGGGCGGGCGTTCGAGCAGCGCCTCGCGCAACGCGTGCGGCGACAGGCAGCCGCCACGCGGGAGCAGAGCCTCTCACGGGGGGTCGAGGAGCGGCGCCAGGTGGCGGAGGACGATGCCGTCCGCGCCGGCGACGAGCGCCGGGCGGACGAGCGCCGCGCCGAGGACGAGCTCCGCGCCGAGGACGTGCCCCCCGCGGAGGACGAGGCATGACGACCTTCATCGCCAATGCGCTGATCGGCGTCGGGCTCGCGTTCATCACGACGAGCACGATCGCCCTGATCATCATGCCCGACCTCTACACCCGCGCCCACGCCGTCGCGAAGTCCGAGACCCTCGGGCTGCTGCTGATCTTCGGTGGGGTGTTCTTCCGCCCGGAGCTCGACCTGCCGTCGGCGGCACGACTCGGGCTGATCCTGGTGTTCTCGCTGATCGCGAACCCGACCGCCGTCCACGCGCTCGTGCGGGCCGCGACCCGTCTCGGGGCCAAGCCCTGGACGGTCGTCGACCAGGAACTGGCCGACCAGGAGCTGCGGAGGTTGCTGCCGTGATCGTCCCGCTCGACCTCGTCATCTTCGCGGTGTTGATCGTCACCGCCATCCTCGCCCTGCAGGTGCGCGACCTGCTGACCGCCGTCGCGCTGCTGGCCGGCTACAGCCTGTTCGCCGCCCTGCTGTTCGCCGGCGTGCTCGCGGTGGACGTGGCCCTGGTCGAGGCGGCCCTGGGTGCCGGGCTGACCGGGGTGCTGTTCATCGCCGCGATCCTCGCCACCACGCGCCGCACCGATGCCTCCAAGAACCGCCGGCGCACCGTGGTGGCGGGCGTCTCGGTCGCCGCGTTCGTCGGCCTGCTGCTGTTCGCCAGCGGCGGCTTGCCCGACCGGGGCGACCCGCAGGCGCCCGCCCAGCAGGGCGTGTCGCAGACCTACCTCGCCAATTCGCTGGCCGACACCCAGACGCCGAACGTCGTCACCTCGCTGCTCGCCGACTACCGCAGCCAGGACACCCTCGGCGAGACGATGGTCATCGTCACGGCCGCGCTGGCAGCCACGTTGATCCTCGCCCGGCGCGAGGACGAGGGCGACGTCGCCGGCGAGGGTGACGAGCGATGATGACCGGGTCGTACCCCTCGGAGGTCGTGCGGGTCGTCTGTGCCCTGCTCAGCCCGTTCATCCTGCTGTTCGGCATCTACGTCATCGCGCACGGACATTACGGACCCGGTGGCGGGTTCGCCGGCGGGGTGTTCGTCGCCGTCGGCGTGATCCTGCCCCGTCTGACCCTGCAGGAGGAGCTCGCGTTCAAGCTCGTGCCGACCGCGCTCGGTCCGGTGGCCGCCGGCGTCGGGCTGCTGCTGTTCCTGTTGATCGGCACGGTCCCCCTGCTGACGGGTGGCGCCTTCCTCGACTACGGCGCGGTCGAGGTCGCGGGCGTCGAGCCGGCCCGGATGCGCTACCTCGGGATCCTGGTCGTCGAGGTGGCGGTCGGGCTCGCGGTGAGCGGCGCGATGCTCATGCTCTTCGACGTCCTCGTGGCGAGGAGGACCCGGTGATCGAGCTGTTCCTCGCCCGTTACATCTACCTGCTGGTCCTCGTGCTCCTCGCGATCGGCCTCTACGGGGTGCTCGCGAAGAGCAACCTCGTCAAGAAGGTGATCGGCCTGACGATCTTCTCGACGGCGATCTACCTGTTCTTCATCGAGGGCAGCCTCCAGCTCGACGGCACCGCGCCGGTGATCGACGACCGCGGCAGCGACCCGGCGCTCTACGTCGACCCCCTCCCACACCTGCTGATCCTCACCGCCATCGTGGTCGGGGTCGGCGTCGTCGGCGTCGCGCTGAGCCTGCTCGTGCGCATCTACCGCAGCCACGGCTCCCTCGACGAGACCGTCGTCGCCGCCCGCCTGGCACGTGGCGCGACCCCGCTCGTCGCGGGTTCCGACCCACGGGACGCCGACGGGCAGGGACGGCGGGACGAGACGACGGCACCGGACCCGACCGATGGCGCACCGGCCATCGAGCTGGAGCTCGACCGCGACGAGCCGGACGGACCGTCGCGGTGAGCCAGCTCCCGATCCTGCTGCTGCTACCGCTGCTCTTCGGTGCCGTACTCGCCGTGCTCGCGTCGCTGTGGCGTCCGGTGGCGGCCCAGGTCGTGGCGGTCCTCGCCACCGCCACCACGTTGGTGTTCGCGGTGATCGCGCTGTTCCAGGTCGTGCGCGACGGGCCGATCAGCTACGCGCTCGGCGGGTGGGCGCCACCGGTCGGCATCGAGTACGTCCTCGACCCCCTGTCGGCCTACCTCGTCACGATCGTGGCGGTGGTCGGGCTGATGATCGCGATCTATCCGGTCGAGGTCGGGTTCGACGTGCGGCCCCAACGCTACGTGCCGCTCTACCCGCTCGTGCTGCTGCTGCTGTCCGGCCTCACCGGCGTCATGCTGAGCGGTGACCTGTTCCACCTGTTCGTGTTCATCGAGATCTACGCGCTCGCGACCTACCCCCTGGTGGCGCTCGGCGGCGACCGGGGGGTCTTCGCGAGCCTGCGCTATTTGCTGCTCGGCACGATCGGGTCGGGGCTGTACCTGCTCGGCGTCGGGTTCCTGTACTTCTCGACGGGCACGCTCAACATGGCCGACATGGCCGAGCAGCTGGTCGGGATCAGCGACTCCCCGACGGTGCTGGGGGCGCTCGCGCTGATCGTGATCGGGCTCGCGCTGAAGATGGCGCTGTTCCCGCTGCACGTCTGGCTCCCCGACGCGCACAGCTACTCCCCGCCGGCCGTCGCGGCGTTGCTGGCGGCCGTGCAGGTGAAGGCCGGCGCCTACGCGCTGCTGCGGATCCTCTACGACGTGTTCGGTCCGGCGTACCTCGGTGCGGAGGGTCTGCCGGTGACGACCGCGCTGACCTGGTTCGGGGCGGCCGGGATCGTCGTCGGCTCGGTGTTGGCGATCCAGCAACCGGACATCAAACGCATGCTGGCCTACTCGACGGTGGCGCAGCTCGGCTACATCGGGGTCGGCATCGGGCTCGGCACCCCGCTGGCACTGGTCGGCGCCATGCTGCACGTGCTCAACCACGCCGTGATGAAGAGTGGACTGTTCCTGGTCGCCGGCGGCATCATCCAACAGACGGGCCTGAAGACGATCGCGCGCTTCTCCGGGCTCGGCAAGCGGATGCCGCTGACGATGACCGGCTTCGCACTGCTCGCGCTGTCGATGATCGGCATCCCTCCGACCGCCGGGTTCTTCTCCAAGTGGTACCTGGTGCTCGGCAGCCTGGAGGCGGACAACGTGGTCCTGGCCGTCGTGATCGGGACCTCGAGCCTGCTGACCGCCGTCTACTTCCTGCGGCTGTTCGAGCGCATCTTCGTGGTCGAGCCGGAGGAGGCGATCGTCGCTGACGCGAGCGAGCCGGGGCCGCGGATCGTCGGCACCGTGGCCGTGCTGTCGCTCGCGGTCGTGGCGATCGGGCTCGGCAACGCCGTGCTGGTCAGCCGGGTGCTCGAACCGATCGCGATCCGGCTGGTCGGCTGAGCTGCACCTGATCCGTGCCGCCGAGTCGGCCGGTGTGCGCCGGTTGCCGTTCGTCTCCGCCGCTGGCATGGGCGAGGAGATGGCCCGAACGGGGCCGCTGATGGGTTCGTCCGAGCCGCCCCGACCGAGGCAGCCCGACCGGGGGTGCGCCGTGCCCGATCAGTTCGCGGCGTCGTCGGCGAGCAGCGCTTCCACCCGCTCGACCTTGCCGTGCAGCATGTCGGTGCGATCGGGCCGGTGGTCGAGCTTGATCACCGCGGAGACGCGGGGCCCGAAGCGTTCCGCCTCGGCGAGACACCGTTGCAGCAGGTCGAAGACCTCCTGGGGCTCGCCCTCCACGGTGGTGTACATGGCCGTGGTCTCGTTCGGCAGCCCGCTGTCGCGCACCACCCGGACGATGGCGGCGACGGCCTCGCCGACGGAGTCTCCGGCGCCCATCGGGCTGATCGAGAAGGCTGCCAGCATCGGAGGTTCCTCGGGTCGTGTGGGTGCGGCCGTGGCCGGTCCTCGCACCCGCGTCGGGCGGCGACCGTAGCGCTCGCCGGCCGCCGTCGGCACGGCCAGGCGCGGATAGGCTCGGAGCATCCCGCTCCCGATCGCCGGCCTGGTTCGTGACGAGCTTCCACCGCTACCTCGGCGCGCTGATCGTGGTGCTGTTCCTCGCCATCTTCGTGTCGGGCCTCGTCCTCCGGCTGCTCGGCCGGAGCGAGGCCCCGGCCCCGCTGTGGGCCGTGCAGCACTGGACCGAGAACCTCCTGGTCGTCCAGACCGTGCTCGGCATCGTGCTGCTGCTGATGGGCCGCAGGGTCGGCGCGGGACCCGGTGTCTGGCTGCACTACCTCTACGGTTCGCTGTTCCCGCTGGTCGCCGTGGTGGGCGGGCGACTCGCGAGCCTGCGCCGCGAACGCTACGACTACCTCGGACTGGCCTGGGGGTCGTTCTTCGCGCTCGGGCTGACCCTCCGCGCCCTCCAGACCGGCTGCGGCAACGACCTGACCGCCATCGCGCTGTGCCTGCGCCTGATCTGATGTCCCCTCGTCCCCGCCCAGGAGTGGCCCCGTGACCCGACGCTTCGCGATCACCTTCGACTATCTCTGCCCGTTCGCCCGCAACGCGAACGAGCACGTCATCGCCGGGCTGCGCGACGGCGCCGACTGGGACGTGACGTTCCGGCCGCACAGCCTCGCCCAGGGACACGTCGCCGACGGCGAGCCCGCACTGTGGGACCGCGACGAGCCGGGCCTGGCCTCGGGCATCCTGGCATTGCAGGTGGGACTGGCGGTACGCGACGAGCGGCCCGAGCACTTCCTCGCCGTCCACGAGGGCCTGTTCGCCGCTCGGCACGACGACGGACGCGACATCAAGGACCCGGCGGTCGTCTGGGCGGTCCTCGAGCGAGCCGACCTGGACCCCCACGAGGTCTTCGCTCTCGTTGCGGGCGGCAAGCCGCTGGGCGTCCTGCGCGACGAGCACGAGGCGGACGTCCACGACCACCACGTCTGGGGCGTGCCGACGTTCATCGCCGGCGGCCGCGCGGTGTTCGTACGACTGCTCGACCGACCGGGCAGCGACCATGCCCTCGGGCGGCAACGCGTCGAGCAGGTCCTCGACCTCGTGGAGGGCTCGCTCGCGTTGCACGAGTTCAAGCAGACCGACCTGCAGGTGTGACCATGGCCGGAGAGCCTCCGGCCCGTGACCGGCAGCCGCGCGCTTCTCGGCGGGACCCGTCGACGCCGCGGCGGTCAGTCGCGGACGCCGAGCAGGTCCTTCGCCTTGTCGACGTCGTCGCAGACCACGACGAGCTTGCTGCCCGCCGCGATGTAGGCCTGCTCGATGTTGACGCCAGCGTCGGCCAGTGCGCGACAGGCCTTGCCGAGCTCGCCGGGCTCGTCGGGAAGCGGCACCACCGCGACGTGGCGGGCAGCCCGCACCTCGACGCCCGCCTCGGTGAGCACCCGCAGCGCCTCGTCGGCCTGGTCGACGAGCACGTGGACGATGCCCTTGCCCTGCCCGGTGAAGGCGCTGATCGCCTCGATGTTGATGCCGGCCTCACCGAGCTTCTCGCCGAGATCGGCCAGGACGCCCGGGGAGTCCTCCGGGACGATCACCAGGTCCTTGCGCATCCTGCTCTCCCTCATGTCGTTCGGGCGCAGGCTAGTCAGCCGCGCCGAGGGCCGGGGCGGTCCGCGCCGCCCGCGCGGCGACGAGCGGCCGGTGGGGGGTCCCTCGCCGACGTTGCTACACTCCGCCGGCCCGTCGACGGGCGCCTTCCGGGGTAGCTCAACTGGCAGAGCAGTCGGCTGTTAACCGAAAGGTTTGTGGGTTCGAGTCCCACCCCCGGAGCCATGGAGGCGGCGCGTCCTCGCGCCGCCTCTGCGCGTTCCCGGTCCCGCGGGGCACCGCGGGATCGTCAGCGCGTGAGCACCAGCTTGCCGAACAGCTCCCCGCTGCGCATCCGCTCGAACGCTTCGCGGCCGCGCTCCATCGGCAACACCTCGTCGATCAGCGGCCGTACCCCCGTCGCGGCGAGGAAGCGCACCAGCGTGGCGAGCTCGTCCCGGGTGCCCATCGTGGAGCCGACGACCTTCAGTTGCCGGTAGAAGACCCGGGCGAGGTCGGCGGGCGGGTTCATGCCGGACGTGGCGCCGGAGACCACGACGGTCCCGCCCGGCTCGAGGGCCCGGAGCGAGTGGGACCAGGTCGCCTCCCCGACGGTCTCCATCACCGCATCGACGCGGTCGGACAGCCGCTCCCCCGCCAGCACGCCGACGTGCGCACCGAGCTCGAGCGCTCGGGCGAGGCGGTCCTCGTCGCGGCTGGTGACGGTCACGTGGAGCCCGGCAGCGCGACCGAGCAGGATCGCGGCCGTCGCCACCCCACCGCCGGCGCCCTGGATCAGCACCCGCTGGCCGGGCCGGAGCTCACCGCGGGTGAACAGCATCCGGTAGGCGGTCAACCAGGCGGTCGGCAGGCACGCGGCCTCCTCGAACGACAGCGCTGCGGGCTTGGGGACGAGGTTGCGGGCGGGGACCGCGACCCGGTCGGCGAACGTGCCGTCGTACCGCTCGGAGAGGATCGAGAAGTCCCGGCTCAGGGTCTCGTCGATCCCGTCGGGGTCGGCGACGACCGCGTGGACGACCACCTCGCGCCCGTCGGAGGTCACCCCGGCTGCGTCACAGCCCAACACGATCGGGAGCCGGGACGGGTCGATGCCGACCCCCCGCAGGGTCCAGAGGTCGTGGTGGTTGAGCGTCGCGGCGCGCACGTCGACGAGCTCCCAGCCAGGCGGTGGCGACGGCTCCGGATGGTCACCGAGGTGGAGACCCGCGAGCGGGTCGTCGGGGGTGGCGGCGGTAGCGGTGATCGCGAACATGCCCGCCAGCCTAGGGCGGCGACCCGGCGCGCAGGTGATCCGCGGGCCCGGTCGCGACCGGCACCTGCCCGTCCAGGACGTGTTCGACGACGTCCGCAGCCACCTGCGGTCCCAACCCAGCCGCCTCGAGGGCGAGGGAGGCCGCGGCCGCCGGCAGCCGGCGATCGGCCAGCGCTCGTACGACCGCCCAGCGCAGCCGGCGGGGGGTCAGCTGCCGCACCGGCAGCACCCGCGCGGCCCCCACGTCGAGCAGCCGGGCGGCGCCCTCACGCTGGTCCCCCTGGAGGGGCACGACGACGAGCGGCACGCCGGCTGCGACCGCCTTGCCGATGAAGCCGGCACCCCCGAAACCGACCGCCAACCGCGCGGCGGCGAGCAGGGGCACGTGCGGGCCCGGACCGACGACGACGTCGTGGCGACGCTCGGGCGGCAGCCGTCCGGAGGTGATCACCACACGAAGGTCCAGCCCACGCAACGCGCGCAGCGCGACCTCCCCGAGGGAGCGGTCGACCCCGGTCGCGGTCGAGTCGCTCACCACCACCAGCGGGGCGTCCCCCTCCGGCGGGACGAGGGCGGGCAGGTCCGGGTCGATCGCGACCGGGCCGACGACGTGGGCATCCGCTGGCCACTGGCCGCGGGGCCGCTCCAGCGCGGGCAACGTGCCGATCAGGCGCAGCACCGGCCGTCCGGGGTCGGGCAGGCCGATCGCCGCCGCGACCCCTGCTGCCTGCTGCGCCCCGACGGCGTAGGACCGTCGCTGCAGGCGCACGATGCGACGGTCGTCCGCCCGGCGCCAGGGGGTCCGTGCCAGCGGCCGTCCGAGACCGACCGGCGGGATCGCCGGATCCGGGTCGTCGAGGTGGTGCGGGATCAGCTCGATCCACGGCAGGCCGAGGAGTTCGGCGGCGAACGCCCCGGCACGGGTCAGCGTGTCCATCAGCACCAGGTCGGGGGCGAAGGACCGGAGCTGGTCGGCGAGCGGGACCGCCATCTGTCCCGCACGGGTCCACAGGCGGTGGCCGATGTCCGCGTCGTCGGGCGACGGGGCGAGCAGGGGCAACTGCTCGACCTCGATGCCCGCGCGCGCCGCCGTGCGATGGTGGCCGAGCCCGGTCCACAGCCGGGCCTCGTGCCCGCGCGCGACCAGGGCCGCACCGACCCCGAGGACCGGCAGGGCGTGGCCGGGGTCCGGGCCGGCGACCAGGGCGACCCGCCGGCGGCGCGGCCCGGCGCTCAGAACGAGGGGTCGGCGGAGGGGCCGCCGGCCGGCTCGAGCAACGCGTCGCACCACCCCGCCAGGGTGGCGGCGACCGTCGGGTCCGCGATCCTCACGAGGGCCTCGACCGCAGCGGGCACCGGGGCCTGGTGCCAGCGGGTGTGCACCACCGCCGCCACCGGGACGCCGAGCGTCTCCGCCCAGCGGTGTCGTGCGAGGTCCCCGGCGACGCCGGTGCCGAGCCGCAGGACGATCCGCAACGAGCCGGGCTCGACGCCGGCACGGTCCCGCAGCCAGGCGATGATCCGCGCCGCGAGGTCGGCCCGGGTGGTGGCGAACGTGGCGGCGTGGGCGTCGGTCACGACCACGGCCGCGACCAGGCCGAGCCCGGCGGCGAACGCCGCATCGGTCCGCACCAGGTCGCGGGCCTCCTCGGCCGCCGCCGCGCGCACGAGGGCGTCGCCGGTCGTCTCCTCGTGCTCCGTCGCGGTCTCCGGTGGGGGCGGTGCCGGGGTCGGGGTGACCACCGCATCGCCGACCCAGGCCCGGACGAGGAGCTCGTCGACCCCGAGCTTGCGCGCGATCGCCGCCGGCCCGACGCCGGCCCGCCGCAACGCGCGTGCCCGCGCCGGGCGCGTGTCA
>SLMP01000151.1 GCA_007133465.1 Nitriliruptoraceae bacterium
GGGCGGGGGCGGACGACCGCGAGGCGGGGGTCCGGGGGGCGGTGGGCGGCACGGGCGGTCCTCGACCACGGGCGTCGGAGGGGAGTCGACGCACGGGCGCCGGCGAGGCTACCGGCGGGCGGTGGCGTAGCCTGGCGGCGTGCCGGTCCTGCACGGCGTGCCCTGCACGCCCGACCTGCGTGCCCAACCGGTCCGTCCCCCCGCTCCCCGACCACGAGCCGAGCGATGCCCGACGACGCGAGCCCGTCCCTCGACGCCCCCGACGCGGCCCTCGCGGCAGCGGTGGTCGATGACGACGGGGCGACGCTCGACCTCGACGCCCTGGCGCTCGAGGTGGGGGCGACCCGGTCCCTGCTCGAGGCGATCGAGCGGGCAGGCCTGCTCGTCCCCCACCACGTCGGCGACGACGGCGTCGCCCGCTACTCCGCCGGCGACGCGCAGGCGGTCCGGGCCGGGCTGACGCTGCTCGACGCCGGCCTGCCGCTCGGCGAGCTGCTCGACCTGGCACGCCGGACCGACCAGGCGGTCCGCGACATCTCCTCGCACGCGGTCGAGGCGTTCCTGCGGTTCGTCCGGGACCCGGTCCGGGGCACCTCCCTCGACGACGAGGAGGCCGCCGAGCGCCTGGTCACCGCCTACGAGCGGATGCTGCCGGCGACGGAACGGCTGGTCGCGCACCACCTCCGGCGGCGGCTGCTCGCGGAGGCGGCGGAGCGGGTCGCGCAGGAGCTCGCGGACGGGTGAGCCTCACGGTCCGCACCAGCCACCTCGACGACGACCGGCCGCTGCTCGACCTCCCGCCCGTCGCCGACGCCCTCGCGTGGGTCCGTCGGGGTGAGGGGCTGGTGGCATGGGGCACGGCCGTGCGGGTCGACCCAGGCGCCGGGGCCGACCGGTTCGACCGCGCTGACGAGGCCCTGCAGGCGCTGGCCGCCGACGCGGTCGTCGACGACGAGGTCGGGGCTTTCGGGTCGGGGCTGGTGGCGGTCGGGTCGTTCGCCTTCCACGACGGCGTTCCCGGGTCCGCGCTGGTGGTGCCTCGGGTGGTCGTCGGCCGGCGCGACGGGGCGACGTGGTGCACGACGATCGACCCGGACGACGCGCCGCCGGTGGCCGGGCCGCGGGCCGACCCCCCGCCGGAAGCTCGTCGTGACCGACCCCGGTACGCGGGATCGACCAATCCCGACGTCCACTGGCTCGACGCCGTGGCGACCGCGGTCGAGCGGATCCGGGCCGGCGAGCTGGACAAGGTCGTGCTCGCCCGGGACCACGCCGTCTGGTCGCGGGAGCCGTTCGACCCGCTCGACCTCGCCCGCCGGCTGACCGCCCGGTTCCCTCGGTGCCACACGTTCGTGGTCGAGGGCCTGGTCGGCGCGACGCCGGAGCTGCTCCTCGGACGCCGCGGCGACGAGGTGGTGTCGCGGGCGCTGGCGGGCACGGTGGGGCGCAGCGACGACGAGGTGGAGGACGCGACGCTCGGCGCGCAGCTGCTCGCGTCCGAGAAGGACCGGTGGGAGCACCAGCTGGCGGCCGAGTCCGTCGAGCAGGTGCTCGCCGCGCACTGCACGTCGCTCGAGCACGAGCGTGCACCGCGGCTGCTGCGGCTCGACAACGTGCAGCACCTGGCCACGACCTACCGCGGCCGGCTGACGTCGGGGGCGTCGTCGCTGGCGCTGGCGGGGGCGCTGCACCCGACCGCGGCGGTCGGCGGGACCCCGCGGGACCGGGCGATCGCGATGATCCGGGAGCTCGAAGGGATGGACCGGGGCCGCTACGCCGCGCCGATCGGGTGGACCGACGCCGCCGGCGACGGCGAGTGGGGTATCGCGCTGCGGTGCGCGGAGCTGGCCGGGGCGCGGGCGCGGCTGTTCGCCGGCGTGGGGGTGGTGGCCGGGTCGCTGCCGGAGGCGGAGCTCGAGGAGACGCGGCTCAAGCTGCTGGCGATGCAGGCGGCGCTCGGTGAGGACCCCGCCGACCTCTGACCCCGCCGGCGGCGGCTGCCCGGCGGCCGGTGTGGGTGCGGTTGTGCGTGTGCGGTGCTGCCAGCCGGACAGCGGTGTCCGCCTCCCGTCACCCCACTGGCAGCGCGACGGCCGCCGCGCCGGGACCGGGTCGTCAGCCCGCGCCCGCGCCGCTCACCCCGTCCAGCGCCGCGTGCGCCGCCACCGTCAGCCGCCGGTGCAGCGCCGCGTTCTCCGCCCGGTCGGTGCGCACGTGGACCAGCCGCACGCCACCCGCCGCGATCGCGTCGCCCACCGCGCCGGGCAGGTCCGCCGCGACCTCGACCCGCGTGTAGCCGAGCCGGTGGAACCGGGCGAGGTCCGCGAGGTCGCGCCCGTGCGGCGTGCCGAACACCCGCTCGAACGACCCCGGGAACCCGGCCTGCGGCAGGAACGAGAAGATCCCGCCGCCGTCGTTGTCCACCACCACGAACGTCGCGTCCACCGCCGGCGCGTCCGGGGCCAGCAGGAACCCGTTGCTGTCGTGGAGCAGCGCGAGGTCGCCGACCAGCGCGACGGTCGGCCCACCCTCGTGCCCCAGCGCCACCCCGAGCACGGTCGACACCGTCCCGTCGATCCCCGACGCCCCCCGGTTCGCGACCACCCGCAGCCCCTCCCGCGGCGCGAGGAAGCGGTCGAGGTCCCGCACCGGCATCGACGACGCGACCACCAGCGCCGTCCCGCCGGGCACCACTCCCCCGAGGTCGCGGGCGGTGCGCGGCTCCGTCGGCGCGGCCTCGGCGTCCAGCACCCCGTCGATGGCTGCCCGGACGGCCGCGTCCGCCGCCAGCCACCCGTCCGCCCACTCCGAGCTCGCCGCCACGCCCAGCAGCCGCACGAGGCTCGCGCAGGTGAGCGTCACGTCGGCGATCAGCAGCTCGCCGACCGCCCGTTCCGGATCGTGCCACGCACCGTCCGGGTCGATCGCGACCTGCGGCACCTTGGGGCCGAGGTGGCGCGCCAGCGCCTTCGACAGGCCCGTCCGCCCCACCCGCACGACCAGGTCGGGGACGTGGGTGCGGGCGAAGCCGGCGTGGGACAGCAGGGCCTCGCCGTTGCCGACGGCGAGCGGACCGCTGCGTGCTCCCGAGGTGGGCTCCGCCACCACCGGCCACCCGGCGGCGCGGGCGAGGTCGAGGATCGGCCCGGGCCGGGCGGTGGTCTGGCCGACCACGACGAGGCCCCGCTCGGTCCCCGCGATCCGTCCCGCCAGCGCCTGGAGCTCCGCCTCGGGCGCGTGGCGCGGGGTGCGGTCGACCGTCACCCACGGCCGCCCACCGGCGCGGCCGTCCAGGTCGTGCGCGAACGGACCCGTCGCGGCGTTGCGACCGTCGTCGGTCAGCGGGACGGTCGGCTCGCGGAACGGCAGGTTGACGTGCACCGGTCCGGCCGAGCCGGACAGCCCGGTCGCCTCCGCCACCGCCCGCGCCGTGCTCGCTCGCCAGAACGCGTTGGATGCCGGGCGGTCCTCGGGGATCCCGAGCTCCACCGCCCACCTCGGTGCCCGTCCGAAGATGCCGAGTTGGTCGATCGCCTGGTTCGCGCCGGTCTCGCGCAGCTCCGGGGGCCGGTCGGCGGTCAGCAGCAGCAGCGGGACCATCCCGGTGTCCGCCTCGACGACGGCCGGGTGCAGGTTCGCGACCGCGGAGCCGGACGTGACGATCACCGGCGCCGGCCGGCCGGTCGCACGGGCGAGGCCGATCGCGAGGAAGCCGGCGGAGCGCTCGTCGACCTCGACGTGGAGACGGATGCGCGGGTCGTCGTGGAAGGCCATCGCGAGCGCCGCCGACCGTGACCCGGGCGCCAGCACCGCGTCGGTCACCCCGAGCCGGGCCAGCTCGTCGACGACGACCAGCGCCAGCGCGTGGGACGGGTTCGCGGCGGGGGTCATCGCCGTGCCTCCAGCTGCTCGGCGGCCAGGCGGAGGCGTTCGAGCAGCTCCAGGCCGTCCTCCGGGGGTGGCGCGTGCTGGTCGAGGCTGGCCGCATCGGGGGCGACCCGGCGGACGTCGAGGTGGCCGTCGCGAGGGGTGAGCGGGTGGTCGGTCACGTCCCCGGCCAGCAGCGTCGCGGTCCCGAGCCCGCAGTCGTACGGCAGCTCCGGCAGCGCCGCGGCCAGGGCGACGCCGGCGGCGAGCCCGACCGAGGTCTCCAACGCGGACGACACCACCGCCGGCAGCCCGGCGGCGGCGACCACCTCCAGCGCCCGGTGCACCCCGCCGAGCGGCTGGACCTTCACGACGATCACGTCGGCCGCCTCCAGCCCGGCGATGCGCAGCGGGTCGTCGGCGGTGCGCACCGACTCGTCGGCGGCGAGCGGCACGCCGACCCGCCGGCGCAGGTCGCGCAGCTCGTCGAGGGTGCGGCACGGCTGCTCGACGTACTCGAGGCCGTGCGCGGCGGTGTCCAACCGGGCGATCGCGAGCACCGCGCTCTCCACGTCCCAGGCGGCGTTCACATCGACGCGGATGCGCCCGTCCGGGCCGAGCGCGTCGCGGACCGCGGCGACACGGGCGACGTCGGCCGCGAGGTCCTGGCCGCTCTCCCCCACCTTGACCTTCGCCGTGCGGCAGCCCGAGGAGGCGACGAGCCCGTGCGCGGTCGCGGGATCGGTTGCCGGGACGGTCGTGTTGACCGGCACCCGGTCGCGGACGGCCGGCGGGAAGGGGTGGCCGGCGGCCTCGCGGGCAGCAGCGAGCCACCGTGACGCGTACGCCGGCCCGTACTCCGGGAACGGCGAGAACTCGCCCCAGCCGGCCGGGCCACGCAACAGCACGCCCGTCCGCTCGGTGACGCCGCGGAAGCGCAGCCGC
This sequence comes from Nitriliruptoraceae bacterium, assembly GCA_007133465.1. GTDB lineage: Bacteria > Actinomycetota > Nitriliruptoria > Nitriliruptorales > Nitriliruptoraceae > SLMP01. Next base: position 4,813 of record SLMP01000151.1, read on the forward strand.
AAGGGCACGCGGAACGGGCGCAGCTCCGTGATGCCGGCGGCGGGGTCGGGGACGGCGAGCCCGTTCACGACGGCACCTTCCGGTCGCGACGGCCGGCGGGCGAGGGGACGACGGGCCAGGCGACCACGATCACGACGGTCCCGCCAGGTCGGCGCCGGTGAGTCCGACGGCCAGCAGCACGCCGAGCAGCAGGTGATAACGACCGGTGACCTCCAGCGCGGCGATCAGCGGCCGCCCGAGCGGCGCGGTCCGCACCACCTTCATCGCCGGCCACGCGAACGGCAGCGCGAGGAGCCCGATCAGCGGCCACGGCGACCCCGCGAGCAGCGCGATCGGCAGCACCCAGGCCGCCGAGCCGGCGACGAGCGCCTGGAACAGCAGGCGGGTGCGGTCCTCGCCGAGCCGCACCGCCAGCGTCTGCTTGCCGACGGCGCGGTCGGAGGGGATGTCGCGCAGGTTGTTGACCACCAGCAGCGCCACCGCCACGAGCCCGATCGGCACCGCGGCGACGACCGGCAACAGGGTGAGCCGCTCGTCCTGCACGTATGCGGACCCCGCGGTCGCCACCAGGCCGAAGAACACGAACACACTCACCTCGCCGAGCCCACGTGACGCGTACGGGCGCCGGCCCCCGCTGTAGCCGAGCGTCGCCAGCATCGCGACGACCCCGACCAGGAGCAGCTCCCAGCCCGCCAGCCACGCGAGCACGAGCCCGGCGACGCCCGCCACCGCGAGCGCGACGACCGTGGCCGTGCGCATCGCGGTCGGGGTGACGAGGCCGCTCGCCACCGCCCGGCGCGGTCCCGTCCGCGCCTCCGTGTCGACGCCCTTGACCCCGTCGAAGTAGTCGTTGGCGTAGTTGACCGCCACCTGCAGCGCGAGGGCGACGACCAGCGCGAGGGCCACCCGCAGCAGGTCCAGGTCCGGCACCGACGTCGCCGCGGCGGCGGAGCCGACCAGCACGGGCGCGACCGCCGCGGGCAGCGTCCGCGGCCGGGCGGCCTCGACGTAGGGGTTCACCGGGTCGTCGTCCTCGGGGTCTCGGCCGGCTGGGGCGTTCGGCCGTCTCGGGGGCGCATCGGGCGCTCGAAGCGCAGGGCCGTCCTCGTCCCTCAGTAGTGGTACGGGAACGCGGACCAGTCGGGATCGCGCTTCTCCAGGAACGCGTCGCGGCCCTCCTGCGCCTCGTCGGTCATGTAGGCGAGCCGGGTCGCCTCGCCGGCGAACACCTGCTGGCCGACGAGCCCGTCGTCGGTGAGGTTCATCGCGAACTTCAGCATCCGGGTCGCGGTCGGCGACTTGCCGTGGACCTTCGCCGCCCACTCCAGCGCCACCACCTCGAGGTCGGTGTGCGGCACGACCGCGTTGACCGCACCCATCCGGTGGGCGTCGTCCGCCGAGTAGGCGTCGCCGAGGAAGAAGATCTCACGCGCGAACTTCTGGCCCACCTGCTTGGCGAGGTAGGCAGAGCCGAACCCGCCGTCGAACGAGGCGACATCGAGGTCGGTCTGCTTGAACCGGGCGTGCTCCCGGCTCGCGATGGTGAGGTCGCAGACGACGTGCAAGGAGTGGCCGCCGCCGGCCGCCCAGCCGGGCACGACGCAGATCACGACCTTCGGCAGGAACCGGATCAGCCGCTGGACCTCGAGGATGTGGAGACGACCGGACCGCGCCGGGTCGATGCGGTCGGCGGTCTCCGCGGCGAGGTCGTCGGTGTAGCGGTACCCGTCCTTGCCGCGGATGCGCTGGTCGCCGCCGGAGCAGAACGCCCAGCCGCCGTCGCGCTGGCTCGGCCCGTTGCCGGTGAGCAGCACGCAGGACACGTCGGAGGTCTGCCGAGCGTGGTCGAGGACGCGGTAGAGCTCGTCGACGGTGTGTGGCCGGAACGCGTTGCGGATCTCCGGACGGTCGAAGGCGACCCGCACCGCACCGCGATCGACCACCTCGCCGTCCGGGCCGGGACCGACCTCGCGGTGGTAGGTGATGTCGGTCAGGTCCTCGAAGCCGGGGACGGTGCGCCAGCGGGAGGGGTCGAACAGCTCGGACACCACGGGGACGGGCTCCTCACGGTCGGCGACGGCCTCGTCGTACGCTACCGGCCGGCCGCGCGGCGTCCGGGGCGCGCCATGGAAGGTCGCCGGGGCGACACGCGCGATGCGAGACGGCGAGGAGGCAGCGGTGTCCATCCGGCTGGTCGCGCTGGCGGCGCCGCCCGCTCGGTTCGCTGCCGCGCTGCGCGCCGTCTGGGACGCCGGGGACGCGGTCCTGCCGCTGCCGGTCGACGTGCCGCCCGCAGCGGTGGAGACGCTGCTGGCGGTCCTGCGCCCACACGAGGTCCGCACGGTCGACCCGGCCGGGGACGTCACCACCGTCGCCCGCGCCGGCCCACTGCCGTGCGCCGACGACCTGGCCATGGTGGTCGCCACCTCGGGGTCGACGGGGGTCCCGAAGGGGGTCGAGCTCACGCACGCCGCGCTGGCCGCGTCGACGACGGCGAGCGTGGCGCGGCTCGGCTGCCGGGCCGGGGAGCCGTGGGTCCTCGCCCTGCCGACCCACCACGTCGCCGGCGTGCAGGTCGTACGGCGGGCGTGGGCCGCCGGGGTCGAGCCGGTCGTCGTCGACGGCGGCGACGTCGAGGCGATCGCGGCGACCGGCACCGGCCGGGAGCACGTGTCGCTCGTGCCGACACAGCTGGCACGGCTGGTCGCCGCCGGGGTGCCGCTCGACGGGTTCCGCACGATCCTGCTCGGCGGTGCGGGGGCGGCGCCGGAGCTGCTGGCCGCGGCGCGAGCGCTCGGCGGGCGGGTCGTGACGAGCTACGGGATGACCGAGACCGGCGGCGGCTGCGTCTACGACGCGGTGCCGCTCGACACCGTCGAGGTGGCGGTCGGCGCCGGGGGCCGGATCCGGCTGCGCGGCCCCGTGCTACTGCGTGCGTACCGAGGGGGCCCCGACGGAGCTGCCGGGCCACCGGACGCCGACGGGGCAGCCGGGTCCGGAGGCGCATCGGACACCGACGGAGCGCCTGGGCCGCTGGACCTCGACGGGTGGTTCACGACCAGCGATGTCGGGCGCTGGGACGGGCAGCGGCTGGAGGTGCTCGGCCGCGTCGACGACGTCGTGCTCTCCGGCGGCGAGAACGTCCCCGCCAACGCCGTCGCCGCGACGCTGCGGACCCACCCTGCCGTGCGCGACGCCGCCGTGATCGGGCGGCCCGATCCGGTGTGGGGCGCGGTCGCCGTGGCCGTCGTCGTGCCCGCGGACCCAGCCACGCCACCGACGCTGGAGGCGCTGCGGGCGCACGTCCGGGCGAGCCATCCGGCGGCACACGCCCCGCGAGGAGTGGTGCTCGTCGCCGCGTTCCCGCGCGACGCGATGGGCAAGGTGGTCGCCGCGTCCCTCCGCCACCTCGCTGCGGAGGCGTCCGACGATCGGTGACCGACCCTCAGCTGGCGTCCGGATCCCCGGACCACGCGAACTCCTCCAGGAGCTTGTCGAGCCCGCTCACGGGGTACCACCGGACGTCGTCCTCGCTGACCGGACCGTCGTGCATGACGAGATCGTCCACCGCGCTTGAGTCGGGATCCCCGATCACGCCGACCAGACGACCGATGCAGCTCGGACCGATGACGATCCCGTCGAGCTCCGCGTCCTCCCGCGCTGGCGGGGCACCCCGCTCGCCGATCGCCACCCGCTCGGCGTCCCGCTCGACGATCTCGTAGGCCGCCATGCCGGTGGGTGCGGGCCCGCCCACCCAATCGCCCCGGCGGGTGAACCGCGAACCGTGGCGCAGATCCTCGAAGGTGCCAGAGTCGGCGCAGTAGGCGAGCACCTTCGCGTCTCCGGGCACGTGCGCGTCCACCGCGTCCAGGACGCGCACGTCACCGTCGTCGTCGTGCACCACGAAGACCGGCTCGCCCTCGACGAACGCGGCCACGACCTCGCCGGGGGGCGGCAACGCCAACGTCCGCGCCGCGTCGCCGGGCAACACGCTGCGAGCGACCACGACCACGAGGACGACGAGGAGCAGCAGCGCGACCGCCCGCGCGACCAGCCGACCGCGGACGAGCCTCGGCGGCGGGACCACCGACCGCGCCGCCTGCGAGACCGGCCCCGCGGTCGGCTGCGGGCCCGGCTCGATCGCGGATCCTGCCCGTGCGTTCCCGGTCGACTGCGGGACCGGCTCCGACGTCGGCGTCGCCGCCGCGGTCGCCGCCGCGGTCGCCGGCGCCACGCGCTCGCCGCACCGTCCGCAGAAGCGCGCCGCCGGCGGGTTGTGCTCGCCACACACCGGGCAGGACGTCACGGGACCCTCGTCGATTCGCACCGGCCGCCCAAGCCGACGGCCTGTCGAGGAGTCAGCCTGCCACCTCGACGACCATGACCGGCTCGCTCGTCGGCTGCGGGGAGCCTCCGGCCGGCTCGACGGTCACGCCGATCGCCGTCACGGTCGCCATGTCGCCCGTGACGACCCGGGTGGCTCGCCCGCGGTCGTCGACCTCGAACACCCCGGCGGGCACCTGCACGTCGTCGTGGATCATCCACAGCTCGTAGGCGTGATCGTCGGGGGCCGGCGCCATGCCGTCCACCAGGACGACCGCCTCCCCACGACGGGGCGACATCACGATGCTGACCACCGTGCCGTCCACGGCGACGGAGACCGTCTCCGCGTCGACGGCGGTCATCACGTCGGTCAGCTGGCCGGCGGCCGCCTCCATCTGTCCGAGCCGCTCACCCAGGCTCGCCACGGCGAAGCCCAGCCCGACCACCGCGATCGCCAGCACGCCCGCCGCGGCACCGACGACCCCGAGCAGCCAGCGAGGCGCCCCGGCCGCCTGCGCACGCCGGGCACGCGCCTCCGCGAGGTCGTCGCGTCCGCGCGCAGACGAGGCCGGGTCGGGGGTGGCTCCGGGCCAGCTGCCGTCGCCCGACGCCGGGGGCTCCTGCCGGGTTCGGTCGATCGCCGCGAGCACGCGGCCCTTGAGCTCCGGGGGCGGCGGCTCATGGAGTGACCCGCCGAGCCGCGCCGCTGTGGCCTGCAGCTCCGCCACCTCCTGGAGGCAGGCGCCACAGGCTTCGAGGTGCGCCTCGAAGACCTCCCGCTCGGCGGCCGCCAGGGCGTCGACGGCGTAGGGACCGGTGAGGGTGTGGATGTCGGGGCTCATCAGCTCACTCCCAGCTCGTCACGCAGCCGGATGAGTCCGTCGCGCATCCTGGTCTTGATGGTGCCGAGTGGCGTGCCCAGCAGCTCGGCCACCTGGCGGTAGGTGTAGCCCTGGAAGTAGGCGAGCTCGACCACCTCGCGCTGCAGGTCGGTCAGCGCCGACAGCGCGTCGCGGACCTGCTGGTACTCCAGTCGGCGTTCCACCTGTTCGCTCACCTCGTCGTAGTCACGGACCTGCTCGCGGATCCCCACCGTCTCCGTGCGGGCACGGGACGCCTGCTCGGAGCGCACCCGGTCGACCGCGCGCCGGTGGGCCATGGTGGCGACCCAGGACCGGGCCGCTCCGCGGTCGGGGTCGAAGCGGGTTGCCGTCCGCCAGACCTCGACGAGGACCTCCTGGGTGACCTCCTCGCTCTGGTCCGGGTCGCGCACCACCCGGCGCACGATGCCGTACACGAGCGGGGCGAGCCGGTCGTGGAGCCGCTCGAAGGCGGCCTGGTCACCGCGGGCGACGGCGAGGAGCAGCTCCTCGTCGCGCGCGGCGTCGGCCGGCACCGGCGGGGTGACCGCGCGTAGTCGCGGCGAGGTGCGCTCCACGTCGGCTCCGGGTCGCCAGTCGCCGAGACTTCTGAGGCACCGGTTGGCGCCTCACCAGAGGTTCGGCGGCGACGCGCCCGTGGTTCACCTGCCTCCCGACGAGACGTCGAAACGTCGACCCCCCGCTCGCAGCCTCGCGGACCTCAGCTCACAGCTCGGCGTAGGAGTGCAGACCCACGATCACGTAGTTCGCGACGAGGTAGGTCGCCATCAGCACGAGGAACGAGCCGACGCCGATCCAGGCGGCCTTGCGGCCCTTCACCCCGTGGGTCGCGCGGGCATGCAGGTAGCCGGCGTACGCCACCCACGTCAGGAACGAGCCGGTCTCCTTGGGGTCCCAGCCCCAGAAGCGGCCCCAGCTCTGCTCCGCCCACATCGCCCCGGCGATCACCCCGACCGTCCACATCACGAAGGCGAACGCGATCGTGCGGTGCGCGAGCCCGTCCAACGTCGCCGTCGAGGGCAGGAACGGCACGAACCAGCGGGCGAGCAGCGCGGCCGCGACCATCACCAGGTTGACCGTGAGGAACCGTTGCATGCCGGCGGCGAGCGTGTCGGCCTCCACGAGCCACACCCACGACACGAGGGCGGTCCCGACGAAGACCCCGACGGCGAGCTTGACCGCGGGCACGCCGGCGCGCAGCGCCGCCCGGTAGGCGGCCGCGTGGGCCCGCTCGGCCGCCTCGTCCGGGTCCTCCCCCTCCGGGTCCTCCCCGTCCGGGCCGTCGCCGTGTGGGCCGCCGGCGGCGGCGACCGACGAGCCGGTGGGGACGTCGCCCGTGTCCAGGTCGCCGACGTAGGCCGCCCCGACGGTCGATCCGCGGGTCGTCGCCGTGCGTGCCGCAGCGACGGAGCGCTCGGCGGTGTCGCGCAGCAGGTACAGCCCGTTGAACACGAAGCCGGCCGCGAAGATGCCCATCGCGCCGACCAGCAGCGACACGTGGAAGTGGCGCCACCAGGTGTCGAGGATCGGCTGCAGCGGACCCGGTTCGGCGTACATCAACAGCGCCATCGCGAGCAGCAGCGCGCCGCCGAGCAGGACGAAGCCGTTGAGCTCCGGGCGCTTGCGCACGAACTGCAGGTACGCGAGCCCGCCGGCGACCCCGACCAGCGCCATCAGCGAGGTCACCTCGAACATGTTGCCGAGGGGGAAGCGCTCCTGGGCGAGGCCGCGGACGATCTCGTGGGCGACGTGGGTGGTGATGCCGAGCACCGCGAGGATCGCGCCGACCCGCTGCGCGCGCCGGCCGCGCTCGCGCTCCGCGCTCCGGCCCACCGTCGTGGTCAGCGCGTAGAGGTAGACGAAGGCGGCGCCGAGGTACAGCGCCAGCGTCGTCGGCGAGTACAGGACGCGGGATAGGCTGGCGAGCTGGTCCGTGCTCATGCGGTCCTCACCTGGTCGACGGGGCGCCGGCCCCGGCCGCGGACCCGGCCGGAGCGGGGTCCTGCGGCGGCTCGTCGGGGGCCACGGGGGTCGCGGGGGTCGCGCCGGTGGCATCCGCCAGGGCGGCGACGAGGCGGGCGTGCTCCTCCTCGAAGGCCTGCGGGCGCTGGAAGGCGCGACCGGCGACGAGGAGGAGGGTACGGCCAGAGCCCGGCTCGGGCGAAGCCAGGACCCACAGGCGGCGGCGGTAGGCGTACAGCGCCAGGATCAACCCCCCGACGAGCAGGGCGCTGCCGAACAGCAGCCACGGGATCTGTGGGCGGTCGCTGACCTGGAACCCGACCCACCGGCGCAGCTCCGGGAACGAGACCGTCACCCCCTCGATCTCCACGGTCTGGCCGGGTCGCAGGTACGCACCGCCGACCAGCTCGAGTCCGGACGTGTCGAGCTCGTTGATGGTCTGCTGCGTCTCGCCGAGCCGCAGGTTGCCCCGGTACTGGCTGACGATCACGACCGGCGCATCGTCCCAGGGAGCACCGGTCAGCTGCGGGCGGCCGTCGTCGCCGTCCGGCGCGAACGGGTAGAGGAACACGTCGAGCCCGACGTCCGGATCGGCGCCGGGCGCCTTCACGGCCGTGCGGTAGAACGCGCCCCCGTCGCCGAGCTGGGCGGTCAGGAACCGGTCGTGCACCACCTCGCCGTCCACCTCGACGACCAGGCGCGGGCTGTACCCCCAGTCGAGCTGGTGGATCTTCATGCCGTCGACGACCAGCGGCTGGTTGCTGTCGATCACCGCCGGGTACGGCTCGCCGTCGGGCGGGGTGATCGTCACCTCCGAGCGGAAGGTGGTCGGTTGCCCGGCGCCGGGAGCGAGCGGGTCGCGGACCCAGTCGACGTGGAAGGCGTCGAGGTCCATCCGCCAACCGCGGTGGTCCGCCTCGCCCCACCACCGGCCGGGGCGGTAGGACCAGTAGGACACCTCGGTGTCGACGAACCCGGCCTCGCCCTCGACCAGGCCGCGCTGCCCCTCGAAGGTCAGCAGCTGCCCGAACACGATCGCGGCGAGCAGCACGTAGAAGCTGAGGTGGAACAGCAGGCTGCCACCCTCGCGGGTCCACAGCCCGGTCTCCGCGGCGACCTGGGCGGGCTTCGTGCCCCGTCCGGGGGCGTCGGGAGCGCCGGCGTCGCGCACGCGCCACCGCCGGTCGCGGAGCAGGGCCGCCGCCGCCGCGTGCGCCTCGTCGGGCGAGCTGTCGGTGACGAGGTGGGCGGTGAGGTCGGTCCGACCGACCGAGCGCACCAGCGGGGGCTGGCTGTGGCGCACCAGGCGGACGAAGGCGCGGATCCGCGGGACGAGGCAGGCCGTGAGGCTCAGGAACAGCAGGAGCAGCAGCGCGAGGAAGACCGCGGAGCCGTAGACGTCGAAGGCGCCCGTGAGACCGAGCACCCGGCTGATGCCGGCACCCGGCCCCTCGCTCCCGGCGAGCCAGGACTCGACGGTGCCCGGGACGTTCGGTTGCTGCGGCACGACCGTGGCGACCAGCGTGAGCAGCGCGAGCAGCGCGAGCAGGTACAGGGCGGTGCGCATACGGGTCATCCACCGCCAGCCCATGACGACCGACGCCCGGACGAAGTGGCCCGGCCCGTCGCCACCGTCGGGACGGTCGGGGGGCCGGACCAGGGGGTTCGCCTCGGGCGGGGCGGCGGAGTCGATGCGGCTCACGGGCGCACGGTACCGGCTCGGGTCGCCATCAGATCGGGGGCTCGAAGCCCTGGATCAGCGGGCGCAGCGCGAAGATGAACCGGTCCCACATCCCCGTCGCGATCGCGACGCCGACCGCGACGAGCAGCCAGCCACCCACCTGCTGCAGGGTGCGGGCGTTGCGCTTGAGCACGTCCAGGGTCCCCGACATGCGGCGGAACAGCACCCCGAACAGGATGAACGGCAGCCCGAGGCCGAGCGCGTAGACGAAGCCGAGGAAGGCACCGCGCAACGACACCCCGGCCGTGACCCCCATCGACAGGGTCAGGATCGCGCCGGCCGCCGGACCGAGGCACGGCGTCCAACCGACCCCGAACACGAATCCCAGCACGGGGGCGGTCGCGAGGCCGCCGGTCGGTGCCCGGTCGGTGAGGCGGACCTCCCGCATCAACCGGCCGCCGGCCATCATCAATCCGAGGACGGCGACGAGCGACCCCATGGCGATCCGGGCGACCGGCGAGCGGTCGAGCAGGTTGAGGGTGCCGACCGCGAAGCCGAGCATCGTGAACGGGATCGCGAACCCGATCACGAACAACACCGAACCGAGCAGCACCCGCCCGCGGGCGCGTGCCGACGGGTTCGCGAGGTCGGTCCCGGACAGCCCGGTCATGTACGACAGGTAGCCGGGCACGAGCGGCACGACACAGGGCGAGGCGAACGACACCAACCCGGCGACGAGCGCGACCATCGCCGCGACCAGCACGTTCGCGTCGAGGATGAGGGTGCGGACGGTCTCAGCCATCGATGGCCTCCGTCGCGCTCTCCGCCGCGGTCTCGGCCGCGATCGCATCGGCCAGCCCGACCACCTCGGACATGCCGATCACCCCGAACACGCGGGCGGCGACCCGGCCCTCCGCGTCGATGAAGACGGTGGAGGGGATCGTGCGGGGTCCGATGCCTTGGAAGCGGGAGGCGAACTCGTTCGCCGGGTCGAACAGTGACGGGTAGGGGATCGTGAACTCCCGCTCGTGCGCGACGGCGCTCGGCGCGCTGTCCTCGATGTTCACGCCGAGGAAGGCGACCTCGTCGGCCGGCAGCAGGTCGTGCGCCTCGTTCAGGTCGGGCTGCTCGGCGCGACACGGCCCGCACCACGACGCCCAGAAGTTGAGCACGACGACCCGGCCCCGGAGGTCCTCGAGGGACAGCTCCTCGTCCTCCGCGCCGAGCACCGGCATCGCGAGCGTCGGCGCCTGCCCCCGGTCCTCGACCGGGGTCGGGCACACCCCTTCACGCACGCCGGCGATCCGCTCGCACTCGGCCGCCTGCGAGGCGCCACCGCCGCACGCGGTGAGCAGCATGGCGAGCGCTGCGAGCAGCGCGAGAGAGCGGGGCACGAGGGTCGACCCTTCGATGGAGGAAGGCGAGCGGGTGCGCGGGCGGCCGCGGCCGCCGGCACCCGCGCACCGTTCGGGGCGCTCGGTGCCGGCCGGCGGGACCGGCCCGGGCACGAGGGTGCCGGGGTCGGGCGCCAGGTGCCAACTGCGGCGCCGCAGGCGGTCACCCGCGACCGTCGCCGACCTGCTTCTACATGTATGCTGCATGCAATGTCGCACGATGCTGCTGCCTACGCGGATCTCCTCGACGCGCTCACCGACCTCCGGCGGTTCTGGGAACGTCCCGACCGCAAGCGGTGGTTCCTGGCCGAGCTCGGGGTCCCGGTCGAACTCGCCGTCCTCCGCACCCTCGCGGCCGTGGACCGTGGCAACGCGGCCTGCGCCCGGACCGATGGCGCGGCCCACACCACCGTTGGCGCGGTCGGCGAGGCGCTCGCCGTGAACCAGTCGACCGCGAGCCGTCTCGTCGAGCAGGCGGTCCGCGCCGGCTACCTCGACCGGCACGCCGATGCCGCCGACGGGCGCCGGACCGGGCTCGCGCTGACCGCCACCGGCCGTTCCCTGCTCGCGCGAGCCGACGTGATCCGTCGCGGCTGGCTCTCCGCGGTGACCGAAGACTGGGAGGCCGCAGAGGTGCGCTCGCTCGTCGAGCTCTTGCGCCGCTTCCTCGACGATGCCGCCCGGGTCGAGGAGCGATGGCGATGACGCCACCGAGCCAGCCGGCCGAGGCCCGCACCCACCGACAGATCCTGGTGGTCTTCGCCGGGCTGATGGTCGCGATGCTGCTGCCGGCCATGAACATGACGCTCGTGGCAACGGCCCTGCCGACGATCGTCGGCGACCTCGGTGGGCTCTCGCAGCTGTCGTGGGTCATCACCGCGTACCTGCTGACCTCGACCGTGGTGGTCCCGCTGGTCGGCAAGGTGAGCGACCTCTACGGCCGCAAGCCGCTGTTCCAGCTCGCGATCGTCGTGTTCGCCCTCGGTTCCGTGCTGTGCGGCGTCGCCTCCTCGATGGACCAACTGATCCTGTTCCGCGGCCTGCAGGGCATCGGTGGCGGCGCGCTCATGGCGCTGACCCAGGCGATCATCGGGGACGTGGTCAGCCCGCGGCAACGCGGCCGCTACCAGGGCTACCTCGGGGCGGTCTTCGCCTTCTCCAGCGTGGCCGGCCCGCTGCTCGGTGGATTGTTCGTCGACCACCTGACCTGGCGGTGGGCGTTCTACATCAACGTCCCGCTCGCGCTCGCCGCGCTGCTGGTGACCCAGCGCGCCTTGCACCTACCGCACGTCCGGGTCCCCCACCGGGTCGACTACCTCGGCGCCGCCCTACTGGTGGCGGCCGCGTCGAGCCTGCTGCTCGTGACGGTCTGGGGCGGCGAGCTCTACCCCTGGGACTCGCCCGTGATCGTCGGCCTCGGGGTGGTGAGCGTCGTTGCGACCGTCGCCTTCGTCGCCGTCGAGCTGCGGGTGCCCGAGCCGATGGTGCCGCTGTCGCTGTTCCGCATCCCGGTGTTCACCCGCGGCAGCCTGATCGGCTTGTTCGCCCAGGCGTCGCTGCTCGGGGCGCTGGCGTTCCTGCCGCTGTACTTCCAGGCCGTGACGGGGGTGTCGGCGACCGCGTCCGGGCTGCTGCTGCTGCCGATCATCAGCACGATGCTGGTCACGAGCATCTGGTCCGGCCGGCGCATCACCCGCCTCGGCCGCTATCGCCGCTTCCCGATCGTCGGCACCGGATTGCTGACCGTCGGGTTCGTGCTGCTGACCGCGCTGGGGGACGACCCGAGCCTGCTCGTCATCGGGGTCGAGCTCGCCATCGTCGGCGCCGGGCTCGGCTTGACCATGCAGAACGTCGTGCTGGCGGTGCAGAACGCGGCGCCCGCAGGGCAGCTCGGCGTCGCGACCAGCGGCGTGCAGTTCTTCCGCATGATCGGGGCGGCCGCTGGCGTCGCGGCGTTCGGTGCGCTGCTCAACGTCCGCTTCGACGCCGCGCTCCTCGTTCGCATGCCCGCCGCCCTGCGGGCCGAGGTCGACCTCGCGACGTTGACCGGGGACCCGACGGGGATCGTTGCGCTGGACCCGGAGCTGCGCGTGCCGGTCCAGCTCGCGCTCGGCGACGGGCTGGCGTGGGTCTTCGCGCTGGCCGCGGTCCTCGCGGCGATCTCGTTCCTGCTGGCGTGGACCCTGCCGGAGCTGCCGCTGCGCGACCACGTTGTCGCCGCGCCCCTACCGCCGGCCGCAGCCAGCGGGACGGGCGCCGCGGACGTGGAGGCCGAGCCGGCGGCCCGCGCGGTGACGTCGCCGCCGTCGCCGGGGCGCCGCGGTGTCGCCGGATCGGACCCGGAGGGCGGCGACGCCGACTGATCACGACGCGGCAGCCCGGCGGCACACCCGCCCCCCGGGGCATCGCGACCGCGACCAGCGCAGCCGCCCGTCTACTGGGCGATCGGCACCGCGAGGTCCTCCGGCTCCTCGATCTCGACCGACGCCAGCCGCTTGTCGCGCATCTCCAGCCGGTCGAGCCACAGCAGGCTCAGGGCGAAGAACACGAGCGAGATGACGGTCCAGATCGCGGACGGCAGCCACGCGGCACCGGGGTCGAAGAAGGCGTACCAGTTGCCGGGTTCCTCGACAGGGACCGGCTCGCCCACGGGCACGCCGTCATCGTCGACGAAGTTCGCGAACACCTGGAACTCCGCGGTGGCCAGGCGCACCCCGGTCTCCGGGTCGTCGCGGATCAGGGTGTCACCGACCTGGTCGACGGTGTAGAACTGGGCGGCGCGACGCGAGCCCTCCGGCTGCGCCGCGGCGGCCTGCTCCTCCAGGCCCGAGCGACGCGTCACGCCGATCTGCGCGACCCCGTCGTCGTCGACCGGGAAGAACTGGGACTGCATCTGTTCGGTGGCCTGGCCGACCGACCCCGACAGCGAGGCGAACAACGGATCGGTCTGCACCCGTTCCTCGTCCGCGCCGGCGAGGCCCGCGTACTCCTGCAAGGTGACGAAGCTGCCACGGTCCTCGGTGCCGGGGAAGAACCCGGCACGCTCGGAGTCGGCTTCGAAGGCGTACCAGCGTTCCTGGTAGTGGTCGTTGGTCTGCCCGGGCAGGTGGGAGATCCCGAGGCCCGGCGGGATACCGGGTCCGCCGAACCACCAGAAGACGCCGATCAGGAACGCGAAACCGAAGAACGCGACGCCGTAGATGGCGCCGGCCTTCTTCGCGCCGTAGTTCGACCACAGCAGGACGTAGACGGAGCCCGACAGGAACAGCAGCCCGATCGGGACGGCGAGCCAGGCGGCCGGGTGGTCCGCCGGGATCGCCTCCTCGACGGCGAGGAAGAGCAGCTCGGTCATCGGTCAGTCCTCCGAGTCGATGTCTGTGCCGCCCGAGGCCGTGCCCTCGTCCGCCTCGCCCTCGCCGCCGTCGGCGGTGTCCCCGTCCGCGTCCGCTTCAGGCGGTTGCGGATCGCCGCCGATCTGCCCGAAGCGGGGCCCACCGAGCTCCTGGATCGACTCGATGTGGTCGATGACGGCCTCGATCGCGTCGGCGGACAACGTCTGGTCGAAGGCCGGCATCGGCGCCTTGCCCGGCACGTCACGGCCGTTCTCCAGCACGTGGCGGATGACCTCGCGCGCCTCCTCGAGGGACGCATCGTCCTCACCGGTCCAGGCGTAGCGCTCGAAGACGTTGATCAGCTGCGGACCGACCCCTCCCTCCGCCTGTTGCCCGTGGCAGCGGGCGCACTCGTTGGCGAAGACGTCCTCGCCGGATGCGCCGACGTAGCTGGTGGCCTCCGGCAACTCACCGGTCTGCACCGACAGGATGTAGGCGATCAGTTGGTCGACCTGGTTGTCCGACAGCGACCCACCGGAGAGGGTCGAGAACGCCTGCATCGGCGTGCCCGGCCGGCCGTAGTCGAGGGTCAGACGGATGAAGTTCTCGACGTCGTCGACGATCTCCGAGTCCTGGTAGCGCGCGACGATGTTGTCGAGCGCCGGCGCCGGCCACGGCGCGCTGACGTTCGGGTCGGGGTGCGGGGCCGAACCACCTTCGAGGTTGGTGCCGTGGCACGAGGCGCAGGCGTTCTGGTACTGGGTGCGGCCCGCCGCGACGTCCTGCTCGTAGAAGTCGTCGACGGCGTTGTTGATGCGGGTCGGCTCGATCAGCCAGTACAGGGGCAGGAACAGCGACGCGAACACGGCCAGCGCGACCCCCCAGGCCATCGCCCGCGTCATGCCGGTGGTCTCGAGCTCCTCGTCGGAGTGGTAGGGGCGCATCGCCAACGGGATGTCGCCATGACGCTTCGGGCCGCGGCGCTTGCCGGGCCCGACGACCACGTAGGCGATCGCGAAGCCCACCAACGCCACCAGCAGGATGGCGATGGGCACGGCGGCGCTGCCACCGGCCTCGGCGAGCAGGAAGGGGTCGATCATCAGGGAAACTCCGGGGCCTCTAGGCGTCGACGCAGGATGGACCCTCCTGCGACTGCTCGAGTACGTTGGCCGTCCGGGCCGGGCCGGTCAGCATGCTGCCGAGGTCGGCGACGAACTGGCCGTCGTCGTCGACGAAGGACGGGTAGCGGTCGAGCCCGCGCGGCGCGGGGCCGCCGGTCCACTCGCCGTAGCGGTTGTAGCGCGAGCCGTGGCACGGGCACTCGAACCACTGCGAGCTCTGGCACCAGGGCACCCCACAGCCGAGGTGCGGGCAGGACTGGGTGTTGAGCGCCATCAGCCCCGTCGAACCGAAGATCGCGTGCTGCTCGCCGTAGGCGCCCTCCGCCGCGCTCTCCGTCGGGTCCCAGGTGATGATCGAGATCCCGCCCTCGGGCACGCGGATCGGGGTCCGCTCACCGGCGATCTGGGCGGCGAGCTCCTCCGCGTCGCCGAGCGCCACCTCGCCGAACAGCCCGTCCCCGGGCCGTGGCCACAGGAAGCCGAGCGACGCGAGCGCGAACCCACCGAGCCCCGCGCCGACGGAACCGAGCAGGCTGTAGCGCAGGAAGGTGCGCCGTTCGACCGGCTTCAGATGGAAGCGCTGTTTGTCTGCCATGTCGGTGTCGCCTCTCTCGTCGTCGTGCACCGGCCCGCCGGAGCGGAAGGGGTGCCGTCTAGAGGGTGAAGCCGAGTCCCTGGACCCACGGCCAGACCCACTCGTAGCCCGCGCCGCGCAGGAACGAGCCGATGATGACCAGGATCCCCCAGAAGGTGAGGAAGAAGGTGAACGCGAGGTTCGCGACCTTGCGGTTCTCCGGCCGGGCGGACGGGTTCTTGTCGACGTACGGCGCCGCCATGAGCAGCACGAGGGCCACCCCCGGCAGCGTCACCCCGGCGACCATCGGGTGGAAGTACCGCAGGAGCTCCTGCAGGCCCATGAAGTACCAGGGGGCCTTGTTGATGGCGGGGACCTCGTTGGGGTTGGCGAGCGACCCGAGCGGCGCGTCGAGGAAGAACGACATGACCAGCAGCAGCGAGCCGACCGCGAGCAGCGCGACGAACTCGACGAGCAACAGGTGCGGCCAGGTGTAGACCTTGTCCATCTGCTTGGACTGCACCTGCTGGATGCCGGCCGGCGGCACCAACGCGAGCAGCCGGTGGGTGTGGTCGCTGGCCGCGGGGACGCCCATCGACGCGGACTCGCCCCCACCGTTGCCGAGCGACGCCGCCACCCGTGCAGCGCGCTGGTCCGGGGTCAGGCGCCCACCCGCGGCACCGCCGGCGTCGGCCGGCGCCGCCGTCTTGGTCGCCACCCCACCGCCACCGCCCTGCGACGAGCGGAACTCCTCGAGGGCCGTCGCGGCCTGCTCGGCGGGCCGGGGGCCGAGCGCCACACCCTCGGCGGCCCGGGCCTTGCGGACGGAGGCGGCCTTCGCCTTGGCACGGGCGATGCGCTCGCTCTTGCCCTCGGCGACCAGGCGATCGAAGACCTCCTGGTCGATCTGGACCTCGTCGCTCATGCTCGATCCTCTCGGAGTACCGCGGGGTACCGGGTGCGGGGGAGCGGGGTCCTTACAGGGGACCGGAGATGCCACCGTCCTTGCGGATCCGCCAGAAGTGGACCGCGAGGAAGATGACCGTGACGAACGGGATGAACAGCACGTGCAGCACGTACCAGCGCAGCAGCGTGCTCGGGCCGATCTCCAAGCCGCCGAGCAGCACGAACTGGACCTGGTCGCCGAACACCGGCGTGTAGCCCATCATGTTGGTGCCGACGGTGACGGCCCACAGCGCCAGCTGGTCCCAGGGCAGCAGGTAGCCGGTGAACGACAGCAGCAGGGTCAGCAGCAGCAGGATCACGCCGACGACCCAGTTGAACTCCCGCGGCGGCTTGTAGGCGCCGTGGTAGAAGACCCGGGCCATGTGGAGGAAGACGGTGAAGACCATCGCGTGGGCACCCCAGCGATGGAGGTTGCGCACCAGCTGCCCGAAGGTGACCGAGGCGGACAGCTCGCGCATGTTGAGATAGGCGAGCTCCGTGCCGGCACCGGCCGCCGGGGTGTAGAAGAACATCAGGAAGATGCCCGTCACCGTGAGCAGGATGAACAGGAAGAAGCTCAGCCCACCGAGGCAGTAGGTGTAGGTCAGCTTGAGCCCGTGCCGCTTCACCTTCACCGGGTGGAGGTGGTAGAGCACGTTGTTCATCGACGCGAGGGCGCGGTCACGCGACGTGTCGCGGTAGCCCTTCCGGTAGATGGAGCCCGGCCGGAAGATCGATCGCCAGATGACGTTGTCCTGGACGGTCGTCTTGAGGTCCTTGTTGGCCACGGTGGTCCCTCGGGGTGAAGTGGTGGTCGGGCGCTGGTCGCGGGGGAGCGGCTACTCGACGCGGCCGAGCCACAGCGCGTCGGACGGGCAGCGTTCCACACAGATCGCGCAGCGTGTGCATTCGTTGTCGTCGATGATGAACACCGCGTGGGACTGTGATGCGAGGGTCTTGAGCGCCGGGGAGTCCGCGTCGCGGATGATGTCCGGCGACATCATGTAGATGCACTCCCACGGGCAGACGTCCTCGCACGCCCGGCACAGGATGCACAGCTCCGGGGTCAGCCCGATGTGGCGCTTGGGCTTGACCCGTTCCTGGAGCCACTGCGGGTCGACCTGTTGGACCGTGTAGTCGTCGAACATCAGGGGGTGCTCCCCCTTGTCGGTCTTGCCCACGTGGACCTCCTCTCATCTGATCGCGGTCCTGCGGTCGGTGGCGACCGCGCTGGTGGCTCACCCGTGCGCGGCCGGTCGGTGGGTCATCGGTAGCCGCCCGCCTCGGGCTTGGTCTCCCCGCCGGCGAGCGTCTTCGGCAGTTGCTTCTGCACCCGGAGGAACAGCCACAGGGTGAGCACGATGCCCGCGACCATCAGCAGTCCGACGATGCCCTCGGTGACGACGGCATAGAGGTTCGAGGCGATGTCGAGCTCGTAGCCGTTCGGCAGCGTGATCATCCACGACGCGGGGATGATGGGGCCGGCGAGCAGGTTCTGGTTGGACTCGGTGAACTGGATCCAGGCGTGCGGGAGGACCCCGTGGACCCACCACAGGAACGATCCCGCGGCCATCACGCCCATCGTCGCCGAGACCCACTCGTGCGTGCCGTAGGTGCGCTTGGCGATCCACAGCGGCAGCGCGAGCAGGGGCCCGAACCACAGCAGCATGACGACCGCACCGACCCAGCCGCGCCCGATGCTCTGCGGGTCACCGAACTGGTACAGCGCACGCATGGTCTCGGGCAGCGTCGCGAAGAACTCGCTGAACCAGTCACCCACGGTTGACCTCTCCTCCTCCCACGGCGGAGCGTGGGCCGTGCGTCTGGCCGCGGGAGCGGCCCCGTCGGACCCCTCGTCTGGTCGTCTCCCGGACGGCGCTGCCGCGCCGCCGTGGACCTCCGGGCGGACCGGAGCCGCCGGCTCGGGCACCTCGCCGACGGTAGGGGCGAAGGTACCAACCGGGCCAACAGCGGAACAAACCTTCGGGGCCCTGTGTCCCCGCCGCGACGAGGGGGAGCGTCAGGTCACGATGGCGAGTGCGGCCTCCTCGGCGGCGGTGGCGATGGTCGCGAGGTCCTCGTCGTCGAGCGCCAGCGACGTGAACAGCACCTCGTAGCCGGAGGGGGCGAGGTAGACGCCACGATCGAGCATCGCGTGGAAGAACCGGGCGTAGGCGTCGTGATCGGCGGCGA
Organism: Nitriliruptoraceae bacterium; assembly: GCA_007133465.1. Classification (GTDB taxonomy): domain Bacteria; phylum Actinomycetota; class Nitriliruptoria; order Nitriliruptorales; family Nitriliruptoraceae; genus SLMP01. The sequence goes on from SLMP01000151.1 coordinate 23,219, forward strand.
CGACGTCCTCGTAGCATCGCGGCGGGCGATCGGTGACCACCACCCCGGCGAGGGTGCCGTGGCGCGGGACCTGCGCGACGACGCCGGCGTTGGCGAAGGCGGCGGCGAAGGCGTCGGCGACCCGGATCGTGATCGCCTCGAGCCGCGCGTAGACGTCGTCGGTCAGCAACTCGAGCTGGGCGAGCCCAGCGGCGACGGCGACGGGGTTCCCGGACAGCGTGCCCGCTTGGTAGACCGGACCGTCCGGGGCCAGGTGGTCCATCAGCGCGGCCCGGCCACCGAACGCGGCGAGCGGGAACCCGCCGCCGACGACCTTGCCGAGCACGGTGATGTCGGGCAGCACCCCCTCGCGCTCCTGCGCCCCGCCACGGGCGAGCCGGAAGCCGGTGATGACCTCGTCGAACACCAGCACGGCCCCGCTGCGGTCCGCCTCGGCGCGCAGGAAGGCGAGGAACCCCTCCTCCGGCGGCACGAGGTTCATGTTGGCCGGCACCGGTTCCGCGAGGATGGCGGCCAGGTCGTCGCCGTACGCGTCGACGGCCGCGGTGACGGCCTCGCGGTCGTTCCACGGGACGAGGATCGTGTCCTGCGCCGCGCCCGGCGTGACCCCGGGCGAACCGGGGATGCCGAGGGTGGCGACCCCGGAGCCGGCGGCGACCAGCAGGGCGTCCGAGTGGCCGTGGTAGTGCCCGACGAACTTCAGGAGCGTGTTGCGGCCGGTCGCGCCGCGGGCGAGCCGGACGGCGCTCATGCCGGCCTCGGTCCCCGAGTTGACGAGGCGCACCTTCTCGATCGAGGGCACCGCCGCCGCGATCGCCTCCGCGAGGCGGACCTCCCCCTCGGTCGGCGCACCGAACGACGAGCCGCGGCCGAGTGCGTCGGTGGCCGCGGCGAGCACCTCTGGGCGGGCGTGCCCGAACAGCAGCGGCCCCCAGGAGTTGACGAGGTCGAGGTAGCGGTTGCCGTCCGCGTCGATCAGCCGGGCCCCCTCCCCCCGGGCAATGAACCGGGGGGTGCCCCCGACCGACGTGAACGCCCGAACCGGCGAGTTCACCCCGCCGGGGATGACCTCGCGGGCGCGGTCGAACAGACGGGCGGAGGTGGCGGTTCCCATGGTGGCTCCGGTCGGGGGGAAGCGGGGGACGAGGCGGCCCCTCCCGGGGGTTCGGACCCCCGGACGGGGCCGGGCGACGGCAGGTCAGGGCCGGACGCGTTCGAAGATCACGTTGTCGGCGAGCTCGCGGGCCCGGGCGAGGTCGGCCTCGTCGCGGACGGTCCAGGTCACCAGCACGCCGCCGCGCGCTCGCCACGCGTCGGTGGCCGGGTTCGGCAGCCCGCCCAGGTCGTAGCTGACCGCGGCGGGCACCACCGACGGCAGGTCCTTGATCGCGGCCAGCCGGCGGCGCAGGACGGCCGGCAGGTCGGTGTCGTCGAGCCCGCTCGCGGTCAGCACCCGTACGACCTCCGGGCGGTGCTTGCGGAACCAGCGCAGCGACCCGGGGTTGAAGCCGGCGACGCAGACGGGACCGGGGTGGGCCTCCAGCACGGCTGCCGTCGCCGCCTCGAGGGCGCCGGTCCGCAGCCGGTCCTGCTTGAGCTCCACCATCACCGGGGCGTCGCCCATCGCGCGCAGCACCTCGGCGAGCGTCGGGACGTGCTCGTCGGTCCCGGCGAGCCGCAGCGCGGCGAGCTGGGCGGCGGTGAGCTCGCCCACCCCTGCGTCCCGGCCGGTGAGGCGGACGAGCGAGGTGTCGTGGTGGACCACCGGCACCCCGTCGCGACTGAGGTGCACGTCGAGCTCCACGCCGTAGCCGGCGCCGGCGGCCGCGGCGAAGGCGGCGAGGGAGTTCTCCGGCACGCCGTCGCCCTGCAGGCCCCGGTGGGCGAGGGCCACCTCGGCGAGCCACCGGGGGCAGGCGGGCGACGGCTCGAGGTCGCTCACCCCGCGACCTCCGCCGCGAGGTAGAGCGCGGCGTAGGTCAGCACGAGATCGGCGCCGGCACGGCGGATCGACACCACCGACTCGCGCATCGCCCGAGGTCCGTCGAGCCAGCCACGCTCGGCCGCCGCCTGGACCATCGCGTACTCACCGGACACGTGGTAAGCGGCCAGCGGCAGGTCGGAGGCGTCCCGGGCCGCCGCGAGGACGTCGAGGTAGGGCAGCGCCGGCTTGACCATCAGCGCGTCGGCACCCTCGAGGGCGTCCAGCGCGAGCTCGCGGCGGGCCTCGCGCCGGTTGCCGGGGTCGAGCTGGTGGCTCGCGCGATCGCCGCCCACCATCGCGGACTCCGCGGCCTCCCGGAACGGGCCGTAGAACGCCGAGGCGAACTTGGCCGCGTAGGCGACGATGCCGACCGCCTCGTGTCCACCGTCGTCCAGGCCGGCACGGATCGCGGCGACCTGCCCGTCCATCATCCCGGACGGCGCGACGAGGTCCACGCCGGCGTCCGCGTAGGCGAGCGCGTCGCGGACGTATCCCGCCACGGCCGCGTCGTTGCCGACCTGACCGCGGTCGTCGAGGGGGCCGCAGTGGCCGTGGTCGGTGTACTCGCACTGGCACACGTCCGCCCACACGACGAGCTCGTCGCCGACCGCGTCCCGGACCGCCCGGACGGCCGCGGGGACCGGGCCGTCCGGGTCCCAGCCACCGGAGCCGGACGCGTCCTTGGCGGCGGGGATGCCGAACAGCAGCAGCCCACCGAGGCCGAGGTCCACGGCGCGACGGGCCACCTCGACGACCCCATCGACCGGATGCTGGGACACACCCGGCATCGACCCGACGGGCTCCGGGCGCTCGATCCCGGCCTTGACGAACACCGGCAGCACCAGCGCGGCTGGGTGCAGCCGGGTCTCCGCGAAGGCGGCACGCAACGCCGGCGTGCGGCGCAGGCGGCGGAGGCGGGTCTGCGGGAAGGAGCTCACGAGCGGTCCTCGAGGGACGGTGGCGTCGCGACGACGGCGAGGTGGTGTCGTCCGGCCCGAGCCTACTGGCCGTCGGATGGCCCTCCGGGCGGGGGCACGGCGGCGGCGCGGACGAGTGCCGCGACCAGCCCGTCGAGGTCGTGGGGGTCGGCCTCGGCGGCGACGGCGACGCCGAGCTCCTCGCAGGCGGCGGTCGTGACCGGCCCGATCGAGACCAGCTGGCCGGTCCATCCGTCGGGGCCGGCGAGCGCGACGAGGTTGCGTGCCGTCGACGGGGACGCGACCGCGAGCAGGTCGATCGTCCCGTCCCGTAGGCCGGCCAGGGCCCCGTCCGGCAGCGCGTCGGGCTGCCCGGTGCGGTAGGCGACGACCTCGACGGGGGCGTACCCCTTCGCGGCGAGCAGCTCGGGCAGGATCGGGGATGCGAGATCCGCGCGGGGCAGCAGCGCCCGCCCCGACCCCGGTGGGACCGCCTCGCCGAGCGCCCGGGTGGTGGCCCGTGACGGCACCAGGTCCGGACGGATCCGGCAGCGCGCCCACAGCCGCGCTGCGGTGCCGCCTCCGACGCACGCGACCCGCTCGACGGCGGCGAAGGCGCGGGCGTCCAGTCCCGCGTCGGCCAGCGCTTCCGCGACCGCGTCGACACCGTTCGGGGAGGTCAGGCACACCAGGACGTACCCGCCGGCCGCCAGGTCGCGGACGGCGGCCCGCAACGCCGGCCGGTCGCCCGGCTCGATCGTGAGCACCGGGGCTTCGACCGGCTCGCCCCCGAGCGCCCGGATCCGTGCCGACAGCGCGGCGGCCTGGCGCGCCGCACGCGGCACGAGCACCCGTCGCCCGGCGAGCGGCGCCGTCGTCACCCGGTCGCTCCCGCCTTCATCGTCGCCAGGATGTCCGTGCCGCCGGCCTCCAGCAGGGTCGCCGCCATCGCGCGCCCGAGCAGCTGGGGCTCGTCGGCGCCGGTCTCGTGCGAGGCCCGCAACAACCGGGTGCCGGACGGGTCGGCGAGCATCCCGAGCAGCTCGACCCGGTCGTGCCCGGTGGGACCGGCGTGGACGGTGGCGTGCGCGCCGATCGGCGCGGTGCAGCCCCCCTGCAGGTGCAGCAGCAGCTCGCGCTCCGCGGACACCGCCGTGCGGGTCGCCGGATCGTCGAGCCGGCGCAGCGCCTTGCGGGTGACGGCGTCGTCGACGCGGCACTCGAGCGCCAGCGCCCCCTGTGCCGGCGCGTGCAGGATCTCCCCGTGCTCCAGGGGCACCACCATCAGCCCCGGCACGTCCGGCCGCAACCGCAGGATCCCGGCCAGCGCGACGACGATCGCGTCGAGCTCCCCGTCGGCGACCCGCCGCAGCCGGGTGTCGAGGTTCCCGCGCAGCGGCTGCACCAGGACGTCGCGGCGGTGGCGCTGCAGCTGCGCACGACGCCGCGGGGAGGACGTGCCGACGGTGATCGGCCGGTCACGGGGCAGCTCGGCCAGGCGCCACCCGGCGCGTGACACCAGCGCGTCGCGGGGGTCGACCCGGGCGGGGACCGCACCGATCGTCAGGCCGGGCTGCGGCTCGGTCGGCAGGTCCTTGTAGGAGTGGACGACGAGGTGGCAGTCACCCTCCAGCACCGCCTGCCGCGTGCCGTCCACGAACAGGCCCTTGGCATCGAAGGCCTCGATCGCCCGGTCGGGGTGCTCGTCGCCGGTGGTGGCGAGCGGGACCAGCTCGGCGGGCCGGCCGGTGGCGGCGGTCAGCGCGTCGGCGACCGTCCGTGCCTGGGTGCGCGCGAGCGCCGAGCGGCGGGTCGCGATCCGCCACGGCCCGTCGGGGGCGGCGGGATCCGTGGACGTCCCGGTCACCGGCGCCCCTCGCTGGGGCCGGCGCCGCCGGTGTCGAGGTCGATCGGGGGGAGGGTGCCGGCGACGGGCGGCCCGTCGGCGACGGGGGGCCCGTCGGCAGCCATCGCCTCCGGGGCGAACAGGTCGCGCAGCACGTCGGCGTGGACCTCCGCGGCGCCCTCCGCCGCGAGCTCCCGCAACCGCAGGGTGGGCTCGTGCAGCAGGGTGTTGACGATGCCGCGGGTGAGGGCCTCGACCGCGGCACGCTGCCGGTCGTCCATGGTGGCCAGCCGGCCGGCGAGCCGGGCGAGCTCGGCGGCCCGGACCGCCTCCGCCCGCTCCCGGACCGCCCGGATCGCCGGGTCGACCTGGCTCGCGCGGGTCCAGCCGAGGAACCGGTCGGCCTCCTCGTCGACGATGCGGCGGGCGCGGGCCACCTCGTCGCCCGTGGCGCCGCGGGTGGCCAGCTCGCGGACGCCCTCCACGTCGATGACCCGGATGCCCGGCAGGTCGGCGACCGCCGGGTCGACGTTGCGCGGGACGGCGAGGTCGAGGACGACGAGGGGGGCCCGGTGTCCGCCCGCCCGGTCGGCGAGCGCGCCGGCAACGAGGTCGACGTCCAGGACCGGCTCGGGCGCGCCCGTCGTGCACACCACGACGTCCGCCGCGCGCAAGGCGCCCTGCAGACCCCCGGCGGGGACCACCTCGCCGGCGACGCGAGCCGCCAGCCGGGTGGCCTTGTCGGCGCTGCGGTTCCAGACGTCGACGTGGGCGACCTCGAGCTCCGCGAGCCGCCGGGCGGTCAACGCCCCCATCTTGCCGGCGCCGACGATCGCGACCCGCGTCCCCGCGAGACGCACGCCGAGGCGTTCCTGGACGACCAGCAGCCCGACGTCGACCATCGAGGAGGCGCCGCGGGACACGGCGGTCTCCTGGCGGACCCGGCGGCTGACCTGTGCCGCCTGCCGGAACAGCCGCTGCAGCACCCGCCGCGCGGTCCCCTCCTCGCGAGCCGACTCCGCCGCCTGCCGGACCTGCAGGCCGATCTGCCGCTCCCCCACCACCATCGAGTCGAGCCCGCTGGCGACGGCGAACAGGTGCGCCGCGGCCCGGTCGTCGTGGTAGCTGTACTGCAGTTCGTCGAGGTCCTGCGGGTGGACGTCCCCACGTTCCGCGAGCCAGCCCCGCACCTCCTGCAGCCCGCCGTGGA
>SLMP01000045.1 GCA_007133465.1 Nitriliruptoraceae bacterium
AGCGGAGGTGCGCACGCCCGGCGACGTGGCCGTCGACGCGGCGCTGACCGCACGCGACCGCGCGGTCGGACCACCGCGGTCGTGACCCGGGGGTGCGCGAGGTGCGCCCCGGTGCCGCCTCGTTGTCCCGTGTCGGCGCGGCCCGCTACCGTCGGGCGGGCCGCACCGGTCGGCCTCCCACGGTCGGGTCAGCGCCCGTCCGAGGACCGCTCGCGCAGCCACGGACCTGCGCCGGCGACAGCGAGCCGCGAACGAGGGACGCGAGTGACCAACGACGGCGTCAGGTACATCTTCGTCACCGGGGGCGTCTCGTCGGCCCTCGGCAAGGGCATCACCGCCGCATCGCTCGGCCGGCTGCTCAAGGCCCGGGGGCTGCGGGTCACGATGCAGAAGCTCGACCCCTACATCAATGTCGATCCGGGCACGATGAACCCGTTCGAGCACGGGGAGGTGTTCGTCACCGAGGACGGGGGCGAAACCGACCTGGACCTCGGCCACTACGAACGGTTCATCGACGAGAGCCTGCACCGCGGCTCGTCGGTCTCGTCCGGGCAGATCTGGTCGACCGTGATCGACAAGGAACGGCGCGGCGACTACCTCGGCAAGACCGTCCAGGTGATCCCGCACATCACCGATGAGATCAAGCAGCGCATCTGCGACGTCGCGGGCGACGCCGACATCGTGATCGTGGAGGTCGGCGGCACCGTCGGCGACATCGAGGGGCTGCCGTTCCTGGAGGCGATCCGTCAGCTGCGTCACGACGTGGGCCGCGACAACATGTGCTACGTCCACTGCGCGCTCGTGCCCTACATCGGCGCCGCCGGCGAGCTCAAGACCAAGCCGGCGCAGCACTCGGTCCGTGAGCTGCGCGCCGCCGGTATCCAGCCCGACGTGCTGGTGCTTCGCACCGACCGGGAGCTCGACCCGAGCCTGCGGCGCAAGGTCGCGATGCAGTGCGACGTGGAACTCGATGCCGTCATCAGCGCGGTCGATCGTTCCTCGCTCTACGAGATCCCGCTCGGGATGCGCGAGGAGGGGCTCGACGAGGTCGTCGCCCGCCGGCTCGGCCTGCCGCAGGTCACCCCGGACCTCAGCGACTGGGAGCGCATCGTCGCCCGGGTCCAGGCGGCCCGCGACCAGGTGACCGTCGCGATCGTCGGCAAGTACGTCGGCCTGCCGGACGCCTACCTGTCGGTCGTCGAGGCACTGCGCCACGGCGGCCTCGCCCATGGGGTCGAGGTGGAGCTGCGCTGGATCTCGTCCGACGAGCTGTCTCCGGCCGATGGCGCGGGCGACGGCTCCGACGAGCAGCTCCTCGAGCACTGGCTCGGTGGGGCCGACGCGGTGCTGGTGCCGGGAGGCTTCGGCATCCGCGGCGTGGAGGGCAAGATCGCCGCGGTCAGCTGGGCCCGCCGGCACGGCGTGCCGTTCCTCGGGCTGTGCCTCGGGTTGCAGTGCGCGGTGATCGAGTTCGCCCGTGAGGTCGCCGGCCTGCCCTACGCCCACTCCTCGGAGTTCGAGCCGAACACCCCGGATCCCGTGATCGACCTGATGCACGACCAGCGCGACGTCACCGACAAGGGCGGCACGATGCGGCTCGGGTCCTACCCGGCGAAGCTGCGCGAGGGCAGCCGGACCCGGGCGGCGTACGGCGACGAGCCGGTCGTCTACGAGCGGCACCGCCACCGCTTCGAGGTCAACAACCGCTACCGCCAGCGCCTGCAGGAGGCCGGGCTGGTGGTCGCCGGGGTGTCGCCCGACGACCGGCTGGTCGAGTTCATCGAGCTCGCGGACCATCCGTGGTTCGTGGCCACCCAGGCCCACCCGGAGCTCAAGTCGCGGCCGAATCGCCCGCATCCGCTGTTCGACGGGCTCGTCGGCGCCGCGGTGCGCCACCGTCGCGAGGCGCTCGGGCGCCTGCCCGTGGAACTCGACGAGCCGACGGCCGGGGAGCTCGAAGCGGCCGTCGGAACGGACGGCCGCTGGCAGGTCGCCGCGGACGCGTCGGCGCCGGCGCCCGCGTCCGCGGAGACCTCGGAGCTGCGGCGATGAGCGAGCGGCCCGTCGGAACCGCCGCCTGGTTCGAGACGGTCGCGAGCCGCACCGTCCACGCCGGCTTCTCGACCGTCCGGGTCGACACCGTGCGGACCCCCGACGGCGACGAGGTCGAACGTGAGATCGTCGAGCGGCCCGACGCCGTCGGCGTGGTGCCGGTGACCGACGACGGTCGCGTGCTGCTCCTCAAGCAGTACCGCCAGCCCCTCGGCCGCTACCAGCTCGAGATCCCGGCCGGCATCCTCGACGTCCAGGGTGAGCCGATCGAGGACGCGGCCCGCCGCGAGGTGGTCGAGGAGCTGCACCACCGCGTCCGTGACCTCGTCCACCTCACGACCTACCACTCGTCGGTCGGCTGGTCCGACGAGCGCGTCCACGTCTACCTCGGTCGCGGTCTGACGCCGACCGCCCCACCCGAGGACTTCCGGGCGGAGGCCGAGGAGGCCCACCTCGAGGTCGTGCCGTTGCTGGCCGCCGACGCGCTGGAGATCGCGCGCGCCGGCGAGTTGACGGACGCGAAGACGGTGATCGGGCTGCTCCTCGCCGCGCCGCACCTCGACCGGTGAGCGCCGCCGCGTCCGAGGCGGCGGGGGGCGCGGTGGCGACGCTGGTCGAGCGCTACCTCGACCACCTACGGGTCGAACGAGGCCTCGCACGCAACTCGGTCGCCGCGTACCGGCGCGACCTCGGGTTGCACGCCGACTACCTCGAGGAGGTCGGCATCAGCGACCCGCGTGAGGTCGAGAAGGAGGATCTCGAGGCCTTCGTGGCGTGGCTGCGGGCGCGGCCGTCGGCCGCCGGCCGGCCGTACGCCGCGGCGTCCGTCGCCCGCATCGTGGTGGCGGTCCGCGGGTTCCACCGGTTCCTCGCGGAGGAGGGCGAGACCGCGCGGGACCCCGGGGCACAGCTGGGCATCCCGGCACCGAGCCGGCCGCTCCCGAAGGCGCTGCCCGTCGACACCATCGCCCGGCTGCTGGTGGCGCCGACGGGGGAGGAGCCGCTGGCCCGCCGCGACCGCGCCCTGCTCGAACTGCTCTACGGCGCGGGCCTGCGCATCAGCGAGCTCACCGCGCTCGACCTCGACGACCTCGATCCGGTCGACCGGCTCGTGCGGGTCCGCGGCAAGGGCGACCGGGAACGGATCGTGCCCTACGGCGAGGTCGCCGCGGTCGCGCTCGACGGCTGGCTCGTCCAGGGGCGTCCGGCGCTGGCCCCGCGCGTCCCGGCGGTGTTCCTCAACGCCCGCGGGGGCCGGCTGAGCCGGCAGGGTGCGTGGCAACGCGTAAAGGCCAGCGCCGAACGCGTCGGCCTCGCCGACCGGGTCACGCCGCACACCCTGCGGCACTCGTTCGCGACCCACCTGCTCGACGGCGGCGCGGACGTCCGCGCGGTCCAGGAACTGCTCGGTCACGCGAGCGTGACCACCACGCAGATCTACACGTTGGTCAGTCGCGCGGCCCTGCGGGAGGCCTACGAGCGGGCGCACCCGCGGGCGCACCGACGACCGGGGCAGGCGTGACGCGCCACCGGCCGCCACGGCTAGGCTCGGAGGCCACCCCATCCGGAGACGAGGCGTCATGGACCGCAGCCTGCTCGACACCTTGCGCGCGGAGCTCGAACGTGACCGCGCCCAGAGCATGGAGCTGCTCGACGAGCACGGTGCCAACCCCTACGACGAGGCCGTCCGGGACCTGCAGATCGGCAACGACGGTTTCGCGGACTCGGCCCAGGCGACCGAGGAGCGGGCCGAACTGCTCGGCCAGATCGAGGCGTCGCGGTCGCGGGTGCGCCAGATCGACGAGGCGCTCGCACGGATGGAAGAGGGCACCTACGGCAGCTGCATCGACTGTGGGACGACGATCCCCGAGGCGCGCCTGGAGGTCCGTCCGCTGTCCGTCCGGTGCATCGACTGCGCCCAGAAGGCGGACTGACCACCGGCCCGCCGGCGGGTGACGCCGAGGAGGGATCGTGAGCGCCAGCGACCTGACCGTCGAGGGCCTCGGCGCCGGCGCGGCGCGTGCGCTGTGGCAGGGGTCCGGCGAGCCGAGCGCTGACGGTGTCCGCCGCCGGCCGGCGCGGGTGACCGCGCTCGCCAACCAGAAGGGCGGGGTCGGCAAGACCACCACGGCGATCAACCTCGGGGCGGCGCTCGCGGAGGCGGGCGAGCGCATCCTGCTCGTCGACATGGACCCGCAGGGCTCGCTCGGGGTGGGGCTCGGCTACGAGCCGCACGCTCTCGACGCCACCATCTACAACCTGCTGCTGCAGGACCATGCGTCGTTCGACGACGTGGTCCTCGACACCGACGTGACGAACCTGCAGCTGCTGCCGGCGAACATCGACCTGGCCGCGGCGGAGCTGCTGCTGGTCCAGGAGGTCGCGCGCGAACACGCCCTGCAGCGCATCGTCGACCGGGTCAGCTACCGCTACGACCGCATCCTGATCGACTGCCCCCCGAGCCTCGGGCTGCTCACCGTCAACGGTCTGACGGCGGCCGACGGCGTGATCGTGCCACTGGAGTGCGAGTACTTCGCGCTGCGGGGCATGTCGCTGCTGTTGAAGACGATCGAACGGGTCCGTGACCGGCTCAACCCTCGGCTCGTGCTGGAGGGCATCGTCGCGACCATGTTCGACCCCCGGACGCTGCACGTTCGCGAGGTGTTCGAACGGGTGCAGGAGGCCTTCGGCGAGGCCGTCTACGCCACGACCATCAACAAGACGATCCGCTTCGCGGAGGCGCCGGTCGCCGGCGAGTCGATCCTGACCTACGCACCCGGATCGCGGGGCGCCGACGCCTACCGGGCGTTCGCCGCGGAGGTCAGCGCACGCGAGCCGTCGTCGCCGCGCGCATCCTGACCGGCTACTAGCGTGGCTGCCTCCAGGTGGAGGTGGGGGCATGACGACGCTCGAGGTGCCGGTCCTGATCGGTCGCAAGCGCGACGGCGGCGAACTGACCGGCGACGAGCTGCGTGACCTCATGACGGCCTACGTGGCCGGCGAGGTCGACGACGCGCAGATCGCGGCGTTGCTGATGGCGGGCGTGATCCGCGGGTTCACCCACGACGAGGCCGTTGCGCTCACCGACGCGCTGGTGGCGTCCGGCGACACCGTCGACCTCTCCGAGCTCCACGGCCCGACCGTCGACAAGCACTCCACCGGCGGGGTGGGGGACACCACCACCCTGATCGTCGGTCCGTTGCTCGCGGCCGCGGGCTGCCAGGTCGCGAAGCTCTCCGGCCGCGGGCTCGGTCACACCGGCGGCACCCTCGACAAGCTCGAGGCGATCCCCGGTTTCCGGGTCGATCTCTCCCCGGCCGAGCTGCGCGACCAGGTCAACGCGGTCGGCGTGGCCGTCGCCGCCGCCACCCAGGACCTCGTCCCGGCCGACAAGAAGCTCTACGCCCTGCGCGACGTCACCGCCACGGTCGCGAGCCCCGCGCTGATCGCCTCCAGCGTGATGAGCAAGAAGCTGGCCGGCGGCGCAGCCCACGTGCTGCTCGACGTCAAGACCGGCGACGGCGCCTTCATGGAGGACCCGGACGAGGCCCGCGCGCTCGCGGAGCTGTGCGTGGAGATCGGGGAGGCCAGGGGCCGGCGGACGGGCGCGCTGGTCACCGACATGTCGCAGCCGCTCGGCGACGGCATCGGCAACGCCCTGGAGGTCGCGGTCGCGATCGAGACGTTGCGCGGCGAACGGCACGGCCGGCTGCGTCAGCTCAGCCTCGACCTGGCCGCGGCCGCACTCGAGCTGACCGGGGTCGCGGCGGACGAGGCCCGTGAGCGGGTCCTCGGGCTGCTCGACGACGGCAGCGCACTGGAGCGCTTCCGGGCCTTCGTCGTGGCGCAGGGCGGCGACCCGGCCGTCGCCGACCGCCCGTGGGACCTGCTGCCGACCGCGCCCGTGGTGCGGGACTGGTCGCCGGACGACCCCCACATCACCGGGTTCGCGTGCCGACGCTTCGGCGAGCTCGCCGCCCGCCTGGGTGCCGGCCGGTTGCGGCAGGGCGACACCCTCGACCTCGCCGTCGGCCTGGAGGTGCTGGTGCGCACGGGCGACGAGGTGGCACCGGGGTCACCTGCCGTCAGGGTCCACGCGCGGACCGACGAGGACGCGGAGGCGGTGCTGGCCGAACTGCCGTCGGTGGTCCACACCGGCAGCGAACCCGTCGACGAGGTGCCGCTGGTCCTCGCCCGGGTCGGGCTCGCCGAGCACTGAGCACTGAGGCGGACGACGCCGGGCCGACCCCTCGTCACGTCCGCCGTGCGTTGCTGGGGCGGGACCGGGTCGGTTGCTGGGGCGGGACCGGGTCGGCGGCGGGCGGTGCTACGCGCGCTTGACCAGCCCTCGCCGGTACGCCTCGGAGACCGCCTGCGCTCCCGTCTCCACCCCGAGCTTGTGATAGACGCTCGTGAGGTGGTTCTTGACCGTCTTGACCGACAGGAACAGCGCGTCGCCGATCTCTCCGGGCCGGTTGCCCTCGACCAGCAGCTCGAGGATCTCCCGTTCGCGTGGGGTCAGGCCCACGCTGTGGACCGACGACCGTCCGGCGGCGAGGTCCATGACCCGGCTGGCCACCTCGGAGCTGAGGTAGGACCCGCCCGCGCGGATCGCGCGCAGCGCTTCGAGGAGCTGCTCGATGCTCGCCGACTTGGACACGAACCCGGCGGCTCCGAGGGCCAGCGCCCGCTGCAGGCTGCCGTCGTCGTCGTGCATCGACAGGAACAGCACCCGGACACCGGGGTGGTCCTGCCGGAGCCGCTCGGCGACGGCGAGCCCGTCGGCGCCGGGCATGGCGATGTCCAGCACGACGAGGTCGGGCTGCAGGTCCGCGACGGCCTGCAGCGCCGAGGGGCCGTCCGCCGCCTCACCGACGACCTCGATGCCCTCCTCGGTCGCGACCGCCTTGCTCACGCTCTGACGGACGAGGGTGTGGTCGTCGACGATCAGGACACGGACGGGCATGGTCACCTCGACGTCGGTTCGGGTACGTGCTGCGACGGGAACCGTAGGGCGACGACGGTGCCGCCGCCGCGTCGGTCCCGGACCGTCAGGTCCCCGCCCAGCCGGTCGGCGCGTTGCTGCATCGAACGCAGACCGATCCCGCCGGGACGGGACCGGTCGTCCGACGGCAGACCCTCACCGTCGTCCTCCACGACGAGCTCGGTGACGAGGTCGTCGTGTTCCAGGCTCACCGTGATCGTCCGGGCTCCGGCGTGCCGCAGCGCGTTGCTGATGGCCTCCTGTGCGACCCGGAGCCCGTCCTCCGCCCGGTCGGGGTCGAGTGTGGCCGGACCCGTGACCTCCAGCGTGAGCGCGGGTCCGTGCCCGGTCCGCAGGTCCTCCACGTGACGGGTCAGCAGCGCCGCGAGGTCGCCGCCGAGCGGGGTGTCCAGCCCCCGGATCGTGCGCCGCAGCTCGCCGAGCGCCGTGGTCGCCACCCGAGCGAGTCGTTCGAGCTCGCCACGGTCCTGGCCATCGCCCCGGACCGCCAGGAGCTCGAGTTCCATGCGCAGGTGCGCGAGCGACTGGGCCACGCCGTCGTGCAGGTCGGCGGCGACCTGACGCCGGGCCGCGTCGGCGGCTCGGCCACGGGTCCCGTCGAACAGCCGCACGTTGTCCAGCGCGAGCGCCCCGTCCTCCGCGATGTAGCCGAGCCGCGAGCGCGCCGCGCGGGCGTCGTCGGCGTCGTCGAACCCCGCGAGGAGCACCCCCAGCGGTTGCCGCGCATCACCGATCGCTTGGACGAGCCAGTAGGTCGACCCCTCGCAGGCGCGGAGCAGGTCCTTCGGCAGCTGGTGCGGCGTCGAGAGTCGCTGCGGGTCGATGGCCATCAGCGCTCGCACGACGTCCACGCGCAGGTTGGTCAGCGCGTACGTCGGGATCGCGCTGGTCGCGGCCGGCCGCTGGACGCCGTGCTCCTCGACGAACGCGACCGCCTGCCGGAGCCCGCGCAACAACCGGATCTCGGCCATCAGGGCCGCACTCACCGTCGTCGCGTCCAGCATGCCGGGAAGCTCGTCGGCGACGGTGTGCAGCGACGACAGGAGCCGGTTGACCTCCTGCAGCGCCAGACGCTCGCGCAGGGCACGATCGTCGAGGACCTGCTTCGCCGCGGCGGTCGTGAGGCCGACCAGGGGCAGCAGCAACGCCAGGGACACCGTCGTCGAGGTGGTCTGGATCCCGCCGTTCTGGTCGATCGAGAGGGTGGCGATCAGCAGCAGGGCCAACGAGGTGCCGACGGCCGCACCGACGCGCGGCCCCCCGCGTGACGCGGGGCCTGCGACGGCGACCAGCACGAAGGGGAGGAACGCGGAGACCTGCGCGCCGGCCATCACGATCACGAACGCTGCCACGAGCACGTCTGCCGTGCGCACGTAGCGGTTGCGTCGGGCCAGCGCCGTCACCAGCACGTAGCCGGCCAACGTCGCGAACAGCGCGGCGCGGTCGGTGAGTTCCTGGCTGGAGAGCAGCACCGGGATCAACGCGACCGCGCCGACGCGGGCCCAGCGCTCCACCCCGACGGCGGTCGCCCAGTAGGCGATGCGGTCGCCCATCCTGGCCAGGGCTGCGGCGGGACGGCGAGCGCCGAGAGCCTCGTCGTCGCCCGTCGCCGGTGGCTGCGCCGTGTCCGTGGCTCTCCCTCGTGTCGGGGCGGCATCCAACCCGCCCGGCCGTGTCTGACGTCGCCGCAAGGGCCGTGGCGGTGCCCTCCATCGCGCACGGCCCTGGCCGTGCCCGCGTTGACCCCTGCTGCCCGCCGGATGATACTCCGGCCCCGCCCAGCGACCCGAGGAGTCCACGTGACTGCCGACGCTGGCCAGGCGGCATCGTCCGAGCGTCCTGGTCACCCGGAGCTCCCGCCACCTCCCGGGGCCTCCGCGCCACCCGCGGGTCCGACCGACCGGTCACGTGGTCCCACCATCCCGCCACCGGGTCGGCGTCCGCCCCCTCCGGGTCCGACGACGCCCCCTCCGGGTCCGACGACGCCCCCTCCGGGTCCGGCGCTCGCTCCTCGTGGTCCCACGCGGCTTCCTCCGGGCCCACCGCGGACCACCGCCCGGCGGTCGACCTCCCCGCCGGCGCCGCGACGCCCCGTCGGGCAGCCCGGTCACCTGCTGCCCGCCCGGCCGCTGTCCTTCGGCGACACCGTCGAGGGGCTGCTGCGGCTGAGCTCGCGGATCTTCTGGCGGACGGCCCTCCTCGTCGCGCTCGTCGTCGGCCCGTACCAGCTGCTGTCGAGCGTCGTCGTCGCACGCGTGGTGCCCGAGTCGCTCACCCCGGGAGCGCTGCTCGGCGACCAGCCGGTGCTCGCCCCGGCGGAGATGCTGGAACGTTTCGGGGTGTGGACGGTCGTCCTGCAGGTCCTCGGTCTGCTCGTGCACCTCGTCGTGCTCACGGTCGCCGTGGGGTTCGTCCTGCAGGCGGACCGTGGGGAAGCGCCGAGCACCCGTGCCGCGTTGCGGCTCGCCGTCGACCGCTCCGGGGCGACGGTCGGTGGCAGCGTGCTGCTCCTCGCGGCGTCCCTCGGCCTGGCCGTCCTGGTGCTGCCGGCCGGGGTCGTGATCGCGGCCGTGCCGGTGATCGGGCCGATCCTCGCGGTCGGGTGGGCCGTCGTCGTGGCGGCCGCGGTCGCGGGTGCCGCCCTGCTCGTCGTCCCCGTGGCCGCGACCGACGACCGGGGGGCCTGGACGACCTTCCGGCGGGTGCTCTCGGTCGTGCGCCGCCGCATCGGTCGGCTGGTCGGCACCGTC
>SLMP01000059.1 GCA_007133465.1 Nitriliruptoraceae bacterium
CCCGAGGACCTCGAGGACCGCGGCGGCGACGCGCGCGTGGCCGGCCGGTGCCAGGTGGAGCCGGTCCTCGTGCCACAGCCGCCGGTCGTGCAGCGCCGGTTCCGAGCCGATGTCGGCCAGCAGCGCGCCGCGCCGGCGCGCGGTCGCGCGGACCGAGGCGTTGAAGACCTGGAAGCGACGCGCGAGCCCGTCGGCGAGTGCCCCGGTCCCACCGGCGCGCTCGATCACCGTGAACAGCAGCACCTCGGCGCCCGTGGCGCGCAGGCGCTTGACCGCGAGGTCGTAGCGGTAGAGCAGCCCGGCGACGTCGCCACCCGGCCGCAACAGGTCGTTCGCGCCGGCGTGGAAGGAGATCAGATCGGGCCGGACGTCGCGCGCCACCGGGATCTGCTCGGCGACGACCTGGTCGAGCAGCCGTCCACGGATCGCGAGGTTGCCGTACCGCAGGTCGGGCCGGTCGACGGCGAGCGCCTCCGCGACCCGGTCGGCCCAGCCGCGGTGGTGGCCGGCGGCGTCCACCTCGTCGTGCATGCCCTCGGTGAACGAGTCACCGAGCGCGAGGAAGCTGCCGATCTCGCTCGCCACCACACGCATCGTGCTCCGACCTCCGCTCGGGACCCACGCCGGAGGAACTCACCGTCGACAGCGCCGAGGTGTCAGTCCCAGTCGGGGCCGCCGTCGGGGTCCACGATGCGGTACCCGCGGTCGACCCCGTCGATGCGGGCCATCTCCTGCTCGGTCAGCTCGAAGCCGAAGACGTCGAAGTTGGCGCGGATCCGCTCCTCGGTGCGCGACTTCGGGATCGCCACCACGGCGGGCCGCTGCAGCATCCAGCGCAACGTGACCTGGATGGCCGACACGCCGTGCGCGTCGCCGACCTCGTTCAGGGTCGGGTCCGCCAGGACCTCACCCTTCGCGATCGGCGAGTAGGCCGTCAGGAACCCGCCGTGGTCCTCGAGCACCCGCTCGATCGGGCCGACCGCCAGGAACGGGTGGTGCTCGACCTGGTCGGTGACGATCGGGGCGAGCTCGTAGGCACGCCGCAGCATCGCCGACGGGAAGTTCGACACCCCGATCGCGCGGGTCAGCCCATCGTCGCGCACGGCCGACATCGCCTCGAGGGTCTCCTCGAGCGGGGCGACGTGCTCGGCGGGCCAGTGCAGGAGCAGCAGGTCCACGCGGTCCACGCCGAGCTGGCGCAGGCTCTCCTCGGTGGAGCGCCGGACCTCCGGCGCCGCCGCGTGGCTCGGCGTGAGCTTCGTGGTGACGAAGACGTCGTCGCGGTCCACCTCGCTGTCCGCGAGCGCGCGACCGACCTCGGCCTCGTTGCGGTAGCCCTGGGCCGTGTCGACGTGCCGGTAGCCGGTCTCCAGCGCGGTGCGCACCGACCGGTACGCGTCGTCGCCGTCGAGCAGGAAGGTGCCGAAGCCGAGCCGTGGGATCTCGAGCCCCGCGGCGATCGTGAAGGTCGGCTGCTGCATGGGCGCGCTCCTGGTCGGGTCGGCGGGCGGTCCCGCGCGGGTCGCGGGGCGTCGTCACGACCCTAGGGCCGACGGGGTCCCGTCGAGACTGGACGATGGGACGACCCGCAAGGCGGCAGGCGCCGGAGCTCGTCGGGCAGGAGCGCGGACGTGACCCGTCGGCCGCGACCTGGTCCCGAGCCGCAGCAGCCGGTTGTGGACCGACGCTCCCCGAGCAGGCCCTCACCGCGCCGCGACGTCGATCGCGGGGGGATCACGCCGCGCCGGCGGTCCCCTCCTCCGGCTGCGCCAGCGGTCCGGGTTCCCGGCCGGCGAAGCCCGCCGGACCCGCGTCGCGCTCGGCGCGGTCGGACAGCGAGGTGACCGTGCCCTTCGACCGTCCGCGGCTGGTCAGCCACCGGACGAACCGGTCCGCCTGCCGTGCCGCCCACACGTGGATGTCCCGCGCCCACTCGTACTCCTTCGCGAGGATCGCGAAGCCGGCCACGGCGGTGAGCGCACCCGGGCCCGGGACGAACGGTGACGCGAACAGCAGGCTGAGGACGAGCACGACCACCCCGACGACCGTGACCCACACCCGCCGTGCGTGGTGGCGCATGCGGCGTTGGACCGGCGGCAACGGCGAGGTCGCCGAGGGGTCGAAGGCGTCGGGCGCGCCGATGTCGGCGCGGGTCAGCTCACGCAGGACCCGCCCTGCGGTCCGCGCGCGGACCCGACTGGTGAGCGAGAACTCCGCGACCACCTCGGTGTCGTCGCCGAAGAGGCGGACCCGTGCCACCTCGTCGGAACGGCGGTCGACGTCGAACAGGTCGAAGCGCTCGAGCGGCCGTGAGACGTCCTCGAACGAGCCGCTGGCGACGTGCAACAGGCACCGTCGGTCGGTCACGACGAACAGCCCGGGAGCCCGCTTGCCCGGCACGTTGGCGTGGCTCCACGCGACGATGCGCTCGTCCTGGTCCAGTCCCCGTCGGACGTGGCCCAGCACGAGCGTCTCTCGCCAACGCGCAAGGGTGCCCATGCAGGGACGGTACGTGCTCGTTCGACGCGGAGCGAGCAACGGGAACGTCCGTTCGTCCTACCGCCCGTTGAACGCGCAGCGGGCGTGCCCATCACACGTCGCCCTGAGCGCGGGGCGCACCGCACCGGACGCCGGTCCGGCCGCCCGTCATCCACGGGTCGCGGATCCATCGGCCCAACACATCCCGGGCCGCGACGCTGCCACGACACCTCGGAGCAGGAGCGGGACGTGGCCTTCGGCCTCGACCCGGAGGCCCACCCGCCGACCGAGGCCCAGGTCAGATGATCGGCTTGCCGCCGGTCACCGCGATGTTCGCACCGGACACGTAGCTCGCCGCATCGGAGGCGAGGAACACGTACGCATGCGCCACCTCGGCCGGCTGACCCGGCCGGCCGAGCGGGGTGTCGTCGCCGAACGTCTCGACCGCGTCCGCCGGCATCGTCGCCGGGATCAGCGGGGTCCAGATCGGGCCCGGCGCGACGTTGTTGACCCGGATGCCGCGGCTGCCGAGCATCTGCGCGAGGCTGCCGGTGAAGGTCACGATCGCGCCCTTCGTCGCGGCGTATGCCAGCAGCGTCGGGGACGGCTGGTCCTCCTGCACCGATGCGGAGTTGATGATCGACGCACCCTCGCCCAGGTGTGGCAGCGCCGCCTTGCACAGGTGGAAGATGGCGGTGATGTTGGTGTCGAAGGTGCGGTCCCACTCCTCGTCGGGGATGTCGGCGATGTCCTCGCGGGCCATCTGGAACGCGGCGTTGTTGACCAGCACGTCGATCCGGCCGAACGCTTCGACCGCTTCGTCGATCACCTTGCGGCAGTGCGCCGGGTCCGCGAGGTCACCGGGGACGAGCACCGCCTTGCGCCCGGCCTGCTCCACCCACTGGGCGGTGTCCGTCGCGTCCTCGTGCTCCTCGAGGTAGCTGATGAGGACGTCGGCGCCCTCGCGGGCGAAGGCGATCGCGACGGCGCGCCCGATCCCGCTGTCACCTCCGGTGATGACGGCGGCCTTCCCTTCCAGCCGCCCCGATCCCTGGTAGCTCTCCTCGCCGTGGTCGGCGGTCGGGGTGAGCTCGTCCTCGGTCCCCGGGTGCTCCTGCTGTTGTGGGGGCTGGGTCATCGGTGCGCTCCTGACTCGCGGTGCTCTCCGGTTCGCCTCGCAGTCTGACGCACCGACGCACCGAGGCTCCCCGACCGAACGCACGGCCGGCCGGTCGACCACGGCGGACCCCGCCCGGCGCCGCGTCAGGCGGGTGCGACGCCCAGCGCCCAGAACAGCCGGTCGTCGGCACGGACGGGGTCGTGGGTGAAGCCCGAGAACAGCTGGACGTCCACCAGGCCGGCACCCTCGAGCAGCTGGACCGCCTGCGCCCGGGTGTACCAGCGCCCCTCCGGTGAGCGACGATGCTCCTCAGTCGCGACCTGCTCGCCGCCCTGCTCGACCTCGAAGCGCTGTTCGGCGTGCCACTGTTGCGCCCCGGGCTCGCGCCGCTCGCGGGTCCAGGAGCGGACCGTCGCCCCGTCCTCCGGCCGGCGGCGCTCGAACAGCAGCTCCCACCCGGTGTCGAGCGGCTCACCGGGCCGCCACTCGAACGCGAACGATCCCGCGAAGGCGCCGCCCGGCTCGAGGTGCGCGACGATGCGAGCCATCGCCGCCTCCGCACCACCCGGGCCGGTCACGAGCTGGATCGCGCTGGAGGCGCCGAGGATCGTGCGGTACCGCCGAGGCAGCACGAGGACCTCCAGCTGCTGGTGGTGCAGCGTCGGCTCGGGCAGGCCCTGCGCGGCAGCCTTGGCACGGACGAGGTCCAGCATCTCCGCAGACCCGTCCAGCCCTTCGATGTCGATGCCTGCGGCCAGGTACTCGAGCACCAGTCGCCCGCTCGCACAGCCGAGGTCGAGCACCGGCTGGCCGAACCGGTCGATCACGTCGCGGTAGACCACCCGGTCCGGCCACGTGGCGGTGTCGTCGCGCCACAGGTCCCAGGTGCTCACCGCCAGGCCGTGGTACTCGGTGTCGTCGCCCGCCACGTCTCCCCCTCCTCGGCGCGCCCGCCCGCACCCGGACAGCCGGGCGACCTCCCGGCCGCGCGATACGCAGCGGCCGCCTCGGTTCTACCACGACCGTCGGGACCACTTGACCGGCACGGTGCGCTGTGCAAGGCTACCGAACAGCGTTCGGAGAACCGAACACAGATAGGACACGGGGTTGCCGACCTCCTCCACGCCAACGACCGCGCCCGCGACCGCACCCTCCCCCAGGGTCGTGGCTCGTCGGGAGGCGACGCGCGCCGCCATCCTGCAGGCTGCGTGGGACCTCGCCCACGAGGTGGGCTTGACGGGGTTCTCCCTCCGTGAGCTCGCCGGCCGCGTGGGCATGCGGGCCCCGTCGCTCTACGAGTACTTCGACGGCAAGGACGCGATCTACGACGCGATGTTCGCGGCCGGCAGCCGTGAGTTCCTCGCGGCCATCCGCGGGGCGCTCGGCGGCGACGTGACCGACCCACGCTCGGCGCTCCGGGCGGCGATGCACGCCTTCCTCGACTTCGCCACCAGCGATCCGGTCCGCTTCCAGCTGCTGTTCCAACGTTCGATCGCGGGATGGGAGCCCTCCGCGGACGCGTACGCCCCGGCTGTCGAGGCCTACGAGTTGAGCCGCACGAGCCTCGCGGCCCACGGGATCAGCGGGCGACGCCGGCTCGATCTGTGGACCGCCCTGGTCAGCGGCCTGGCACACCAGCAGGTCGCCAACGATCCGGGCGGGACCCGCTGGTACGACCTCGTCGACGATGCCGTCGACGTCTTCCTGTCCCACGTTGGGACCACCACGGACCCTGACGCGATCCGACCCTGAGGAGGAAACCGATGGACATCAACGAGGTGCGACCGATCGACCGCGACGAGATGGTCGGCCTGGCCACGACCGAGTACGACCGCCTGCTGGCGTTGCTCGGCGAGCTGGACCCGGCTGCGTGGGACCGTCCGACGGCCTGCGACGGGTGGAGCGTCAGGGACATGGTCGCGCACCTGCTCGGCGCGGCGGAGGCGAACGCCTCACTGGTCGAGAACGCCCGCCAGCTGCTCCGTGGCCGGGGCCGGGTCCGGGACGACGGACGGCCACTGGTGGACGGGATCAACGACGTCCAGGTCGACGATCGACGCCACCTGTCCGCCGCCGAGCTCATCGACCGGTTGGCCGTGGTGGCGCCCCGCGCGGTACGGGGTCGCCGCCGCACCCCTCCTCCGCTGCGGCGCGTCCCGGTCCCCGGTCCGCTCGGCGATTCGATCACCCTGGGCTTCCTCGTCGATGTGGTCTACACCCGCGACCAGTGGATGCACCGCGTGGACATCGCCCGCGCGACCGACCGGGACCTCGTCCTGACCGGCGCGCACGACGGCCGCATCGTCGCCGACATCGTCCGGGACTGGGCGGCGGCGCACGGCGAGCCGTTCGCGCTCGAGCTGACCGGGCCGGCCGGCGGCCACTACCACCAGGGGCACGGCGGACCCCGCCTCACGGTCGACGCCGTGGACCTCTGCCTGGCCGTGAGCGGCCGCGCCCCGGCGGAGGGGCTGCTGGCGGTCCCGGTCGTGTTCTGACGGACCGGTCGGTTCAGCCCCAGGCGACGTAGGCGTCCGGTGCTCGCCGGCGCACGATCGCCTCCGCCGGCCACGTCAGCACCAGCATCACGAGGCCGGCCACGGGCACCGCGAACGCGACGGCCAACGCCAGCAGCGTCACCGCCGTGCTCGACCCCCATCCGGCCACGAGCCACGGGAAGAGTCCCTCGGGCATCGGCTGCCACCACGCGCCGACGGCGCCCGCGCGCAGCAGCAACGCGAGGTGGAGCACCGCGATCAAACTGAGCAGCAGCAGGTAGGGCACGACCGTCCCGCGCAGGGTCGGGTTCCGCCCGATCAGGCTCGTCGGGTAGGGCACCAGCGCCACCGCGCCGAGCAGCGCGAGGTTCAGGCCGATCAGCCCGGGCTCGACGAACCCGAGGACCGCGAAGAACCGGTGGTGGACCCACCAGAAGTTCGCCACCACCGCGAAACTCAGCACGAACGCGATCAGTTCCCCCAACTGGTCGCGGAAGGCGCCCATGATGCCGTCGAGCCGGACCCCCGTCGCCTCCATCGTGGAGAACACCAAGAGCGTCATCGCGATCGCGAACAGCGCGTCGCTGAGGTTGACGACCCGGGCGAACTCCTGCGAGTCACGGCCGTAGCGGCGATGACGGAGGGCATGCTCGTGGTCGCGGTGCGGCATGCCGGGAACCCTACGCGCGTCGCTCCCGGCGCGCTCGGACCGGGTCGGGGGACCCGATCGGCTCACCCGTGCGACGCGGGCAGGGTTCGGACGCGGTCGGCTCAGCCGTGCGCCGCGGAACCGGTCGCTCGCCCGTACGAGTCGTCGCGGTCCCCGGTGCGCTCCCAGCGCGAGACCATCGTCGGCTCGTCGCCGAGCGTGACGGTCGCACGCCACCGGTAGGTGGTCGGCCAGCGCCGGAACACCGGGACGACCCGCGTGACCAGCGCGATCAGCAGCGGCACCCGCCCCGGACGCCACCGCTCGGTGACCTCCATGCCGACGTGCACCTGCTCGCCCCGCCGGATGGCCATCCAGCTCCCGCCGGTCAGCGGCGGGACCCCCTCGGCGTAGACGCGCCAGGACCCGACCGCGCCGGCGCCGTCGGCGAGCGCGGCCACGTCGGGGAAGGCCGGACGCAGCTCCAGCCGGACCCGGTGCGCGCCCTCACCGGCGACGATCGCCTCGACCCCGCCGTCCGCCGGGCGGACCGAGCTCGGGTCCAGCGGCGGCAGCGCCGCCCCGTCGGATGCCTGGTTGAGCGTGATGACGTCGACCGGGCTCGCGTACTTGACCAGCTCCCGGCGGTGCAGCGTCCGCCCGGGCAGCACCCCGGTCGAGGCGAGCCGGCCGTCGATGCGGACCTCCGGGGCGTTCGGGCCACCTCGGCGGAGCAGGTCGAAACCGTGCAGGTGGACGAGCAGCAGCGAGCGGGGCGCGTCGATGCCGGACCCGACGGGTGCGAGCAGTCGGCCGCGTCGCCGGCGGCGCCCGCCGCGGTCGTCGAACCGGGCCTCGATCAGCCGCCCGTCGCGGTCGTGGAAGCGGACCTCCGCGTCCACCCCGTCCTCGGCGACCTCCAGCCGGCCGACGTCGAACGTCGTGGACGTCCAGGTCCCGATCCCGGCGCCGATCTCGAACCGGGACGGGTCGATGCGCACGGACGGTTCGAGGTAGACGTCGACGCGCCGGTCCTCGCGGCGGGACAGGAGCACGAGCAGCCCGGTCCCGAGCTCGGCGTCGTCGAACCACTGCAGCTCGAGCGCCTCGTAGACCGGGTCGTCGACGAGCTCGCAGTTGGCCAACCGGGCCATCGGTTCCACGACGAGCGTGAACGGGCACACGACGGACGTGTGGTGGCGCATCCGGCTCTCCTCCCCTCGGTCCACGGCAGATCCTTCCAGCAGGGTGCTGCGGCGAGGTCCGACGCCGCCGGCGGCCGCCTGGCCGGCGGTCAGGCGACCGACACGGTCTCCTTCTCCACGACCGGGTCACCCTTGCGCCGGTGCCACCGCTCCCACAGCACGAGCAGCGACGGCAGCACGACGATCGCCCCGAGCAGCGACAGCACGATCGCGTAGGCGGTGACCTGCCCCATCTGCTGGAACGGCACCAGCGACGAGGTGATCAGGATGCCGAACCCGGCGGCCGTCGTGAAGGCCGAACCGGCGAGCGCGCCACCGGTGTTGCGGGTGGTCTCCCGGATCGCCTCCTCGATCGTGTCGTAGGTCGCGCGGTCCTCCTCGAAGCGCCGTGCCATGTGGATCGTGTAGGGCACGCCGATGCCGACCGCGAGCCCCGTCAGCGTCGCCGTGACCGGCCCGAACGGGATGCCGGACAGGTACATCAACCCGAAGGTCCACAGCACGACCAGCGCGACGGGGATCATCGTGATGACCCCGAGGAACGGCCGGCGGTTCTCGATCCAGAAGGTCAGCATCAGCACCAGCGTCGCCGCGATCAGGGTGATCAACAGCGAGGTGACCTGGGAGTCCGACAGCCCGGCGACGATCGTGCTGGTGATGATGTTCGCGGAGGTGATCGTCGTGGTCGCGCCGACGGCGGTGACCGGTGCGAGGTCGACGGCGATCTCGTCGCGCAGCTCCAGGGCACCCTCCTCGCCCGCCTGCGTGTCGACGTCGAGGAGCGCCGCGACCGGCTCCGCGTCGTCCCAGGCGAGCACCGCGTCGAGCTGCTCGGGGGCCGCCTCGCGAGCGGCCGTCAGGACCGCGACGGCGTCCGCGTCGTCCGCCATCCGGCCGGTCGCCGGGTCGTAGCCGGCGGCAGCGGCGGTCTCGACGAACGCGGGGGCGGCGACGGACCCGTCCGGGCCCGGCAGGGCCAGCTGCTGCACCACCGACACCGGCGAGGTGGCGGACGCGTACGGCCCCATCGGGGTCGCGACGGTCAGCACGTTCGGGGTGTCGGCCAGGTCCGCGGTGGACGCCGCGATCGCGTTGAACGCGGCCGGATCCGTGAGGTCGGCGTCCTCGATCAAGACCTGGGTCGACTCGCCGAAGCCGCCGCCGAACTCGGCCTCGATGGTGTCGAGGGTGGCGACGACCGGCGAGTCCTCCGGCAGGAAGTCGGTGAACGAGAACTCGGTCGAGATGTTGGACAGCCCGACGTAGCCGAGCACGCCCAGCACCAGCATCACCGACAGGGTGGGGATCGGCGCCCGCTCCGCCAGCACCGAGGTACGCCCAGCGAGCTGCGGCAGGAGCCGGTCACGGGTCGCGCCCATCCCGTCGACGGGCAGGCGGCCGGCCGCCTCCGCGCGCCGGTCGAGGACCGTGCGCAACGCCGGCACGAACGTCAGCATCAGCACGAACGACAGCGCGATGCCGATAGCGGCGAGGATGCCGAAGTCGCGCAGCGCCGGGATCGGGTTGACGATGTTGGTCAGGAACCCGATCGCGGTCGTGACGGTCGCCAGGACCAACGCGACCCCGACGGTGCCGATCGAGCGGCGCATGGCACGGTCGACGCTCGCGCCGTTGCCGACCTCGTCGCGGTACCGGGAGGTCAGGTGGATGCCGTAGTCGACACCGAGCCCGACGAGCAGGATCGGCACGATCTGGGACACCTCGGTGAGCGGGCCGAGCAGCCCCACCCGCTGGAGCAGCGCCCCGATGCCGTTCATCCACAGCAC
>SLMP01000084.1 GCA_007133465.1 Nitriliruptoraceae bacterium
TCGCCCCCCGCGGCGACGGCCTCGGGCGACGTCGCGCTCGAGTCCCCGCGGGAGGCCGAGGCCAGCGACCCGGCGGCCCGCTCCGGCGCCGGCGACCTCGCACTGCGCGGGGTCACCGCGATCGCCCGCCAGGTGAGCCCGTCCGTCGCGCGGGTGGACGCCCAGGGACCCTTCGGCGCGGGCTCCGGCTCCGCGGTGGTCCTCCGGTCCGACGGCGTGCTGGTGACCAACGCCCACGTCGTCGACGGGGCCGCGCAGGTCAGCGTCACCTTGCCCGACGGCGAGCGCCGCGAGGCGGCGGTCGTCGGCGGCGACCCCGCGTCCGACCTCGCGGTGCTGCGGGTGGACGCGAGCGACCTGCCCGTCCCGGTCTGGGCCGACGCGGATGCGACCCCCTCCGTCGGTGATCCGGTGGTGGCGATCGGCTCACCGTTCGGGCTCGACGGCAGCGTCACCTCCGGCATCGTCAGCGCGCTCGGCCGGACCGTCACCCCCGCCCAGGGGGTGGCCCTGGTCGACCTGATCCAGACCGACGCGGCGATCAACCCCGGCAACTCCGGCGGCGCGCTGGTCGATGCCGCTGGCCGCATCATCGGGATCAACACCGCCATCGCCAGCAGCGGCGGCGGCAGCGAGGGAGTCGGGTTCGCGATCCCCGCCACCACCGCCACCAACGTGGCCGAGCAACTGCTCACCGACGGCACCGTCCAGCGGGCGGAGCTCGGCATCGCCGGGCAGACCGTCGATCCCGACACGGCCACCCTCTACGGGCTCCCCGTCAGCGCCGGGGCGGTGGTCGTGGACGTCCGCCCCGACAGCCCCGCCGACCGCGCCGGCCTGCAGCAGGGCGACATCGTCACCGCGATCGACGACGAGCCCGTGGGCTCCGTCGCCGAACTGGTCGGCCGCATCCAACAGCGGCGCCCCGGCGACGAGGTCACCCTGACCGTCGCGCGCCCCGGCGCCGACGAGCGCACGGTCACGGTCACGCTCGGAGAAGCCACCGCGGTCCCCTCCCCCACCGCGGACGGCTGACCGGCGACCGACCGGCGCTCGCCGCCGCCCCCGTCCGCGCCCCCGGACGGGGGCGGCCTTCGTCCGGCGGAGGACCACGCGGCCGGCACGTCGGGCGACCCCAGGACGGAACGGTTCCTCGAGATCCGTTCCACGGAGGTAGGGTCCGGCGAAGTCGGACGAGGAGGGACCGATGGCCGACGAGGTCCTACGGATCGGCAACGGCTCCGGGTTCTACGGCGACCGCGCGGAGGCGATGCAGCAGCTGGTCGAGGGCGGCCCGCTGGACGTCCTGACGGGCGACTACCTCGCCGAGCTGACCATGCTGATCCTCTGGCGGGGACGCCAGCGGGCCCCGGAGACCGGCTACGCCCGCAGCTTCCTGCGCCAGGCCCGCAACCTGCTCGCTCCCTGCGTCGACCGGGGCATCCGCATCGTCGTGAACGCGGGCGGGCTGGCCCCGGCCGCGCTCGCGTCCGCGCTCCGGGAGCTCGCCGCCGAACTCCGGATCGACGCCCGGATCGCCCACCTCGAGGGTGACGACCTGCTCCCTCGGCTCCCGGAACTCGCCGCGGCCGGTCACCCGCTCGCGAACCTGGCCAGCGGGCAGGCGCTCGCCGACCTGCCGGTGCCTCCACTGACCGCGAACGCCTACCTCGGCGGGTTCGGGATCGCCCGCGCCCTCGCCGCGGACGCCGACGTGGTCGTCACCGGCCGGGTCACCGACGCGAGCCTCGTCGTCGGTCCGGGCATCTGGCGCTTCGGCTGGCAGCGCGACGACTGGGATGCGCTCGCCGGCGCGGTCGTCGCCGGGCACGTGATCGAGTGCGGCGCGCAGGCGACCGGCGGCAACTACGCCTTCTTCCAGGAGGTCCCGGCACTCGAGCACGTCGGGTTCCCGATCGCGGAGCTCGCACGCGACGGGTCCAGCGTGATCACCAAGCACGCCGGGACCGGTGGGCTCGTCAGCGTCGGCACGGTCACCGCCCAGCTGCTCTACGAGCTCGGCGGTCCTCGTTACCTCAACCCCGATGTCACCGCGCGTTTCGACACGATCCGGCTCCGCGAGGACGGGCCCGACCGCGTCCGCATCGACGAGGTGCGGGGCGAGCCCCCACCGCCGGAGCTGAAGGTCGCGGTGAACACCCTCGGGGGGTTCCGCAACCGGGCGACGTTCGTGCTCACCGGGCTCGACATCGAGGCCAAGGCCGACCTGGTCCGCCGCCAGCTCACGGCGAGCATCGGCCTCGACGCGATCGACGAGGTCGACTGGCGGCTGGTACGCAGCGACCACCTCGACGCGGACGACAACGCCGCCGCCACCGCGACGCTGACGCTCACCGTCAAGCACCACGCACCGGAGCCGATCGGCCGCCGTGCCTTCGCCGACGCGTGCGTCGCGATCGGGCTCGCCAGCTACCCGGGCTTCACGATGACCGCCCCGCCGGCCGACGCGGAGCCCTTCGGTCGGTACTGGCCGGCCCTCGTCGCCGCCACGGAGGTCGACGAGGTCGTGGTGCTGCCCGATGGGTCCCGTGAGCGGCTGCCGTCGTCCGGTGCGGCCCACGGCGTGCCGCTCGACGGACGCGCGGCGATCGTGGCGGGCACCACCACGACGGACCCCGCGCCGGAGCCCGAGCAGGACGCCGCGACGTCGGCGACCGGGCGGGCGCCGCTCGGCCGCTGGGCGGGTGCCCGCTCGGGCGACAAGGGCGGTGACGCGAACGTCGGGCTGTGGGTGCGTGATGCACGCCACCTCGACTGGCTGGTGGCCGTGGCCGGGTCGCCGGCGGCGATCCGGGTGCTGCTCCCGGAGGCGGCCGGGCTGCCCGTGACCGTCCACCACTTCCCGAACCTGCTCGCGGTCAACGTCCTCGTCCAGGGCCTGCTCGGTGACGGGGTGGCGTCCGCCACGCGGCCGGACCCGCAGGCCAAGGGGCTCGGCGAGTACCTCCGGTCGCGGCTGGTCCCGCCGCCCCCCGTCGGTCAGGACGCGGCGGCGCGGTAGCGGGCCCGTTCGCCCGACCCGGTCCGCAGCACCGTGCCCTGTTCGTAGAGCTCGTCGAGCTGCACCTGCACCGCGTGCTCGTCGCGGCCGAGCGCCCCGGCCAGCGCGGCCGCCGTCGCCACCCGTTGCGCCCGGAGCTCGGCCAGGAGCAGCTCCTCGTCCGCCGCCTCCGCACCGTCGCCGGCGGCGAGGCGCCACGCGCCCGCGGCAGCCCGCTCGATGATGCCCGCGAGCGCGCGGTCGTCGCTCACCCCTGGCGGCTCGCCGAGGTGGCGGAACAGCGACGCGGGGTCGTCCACCGGCATCGGGTGCAGCGCGATCGCGTCGAGGTCGCCGTTGGCCACGTCGAAGGCGCCGGGGAACCGCAGCGCACCGGACGGGTGCTCGGCGTCGGCCGGTTCGGTGCGCAACGCGCTGAGCAGCTCGTCACCGCTGCGTCCGCGCAGCCGCAGGAGCAACGCCGGCTCGCGATCGATGCGGGTGGCGACCGCCACGTGGGCCGCGACGGCGTGGCGGCACCAGCCCTCGCACTCCTCGCCGTCGCACTTCGGCGTCAGGACCGCGGCTGCGGGCAGCAGCGGCACCCCGGCTGCCGCGAGGACCTCGTCGGCGTCGTCGGGCAGGTCGCCTTCCAGGAGCGCGGCGGTGAACCGCAGCTGGTCCGCCAGGGCCACGGTCGCCCGTGCCCAGGCCGCGTCGTCGGGTGGCGGCCAGGTGATGGTGACCGCCCGGGGATCGAGCCGGTCCTCGGCGACGACCCCCGCCACCTCGCCCGTCGCGATCGTCAGCTGGTCCACCGCGCCACGACGGGCGAGCGCGCCACCGCGCGCCACCTCCCGTGCGGCGCTGGCCCCGAGCTCGTCGAGGACCGCTTGCCAGCGCGCGGCCCAACCGCCGCCCACCGCGGCACCCCCGGTCCCGGCTCCGGGCCCGGTCGCGGGCCCGCCCCCGGACCCACCCCCGGACCCGCTCGCGGAACCGCCTCCGGGCCCGCTGCCGGCCCCCGGCACGTCGGGTGCTCCGGGGCCGCTCACGACCGACCGCCGGGCAGGGCGGTGAGCACAGGACGACCGGTCGGTGGCGCGTCCTCCTCCTCGTCGGCGACCTCGTCCTGCAGGTCGTCGGTGGACAGGGCCACGAGCTCGCGCAGCTCGTCGTCGTCGAGCTCCGTGATCCAGCTCTCGCCGGTGCCGATGACGGCATCCGCGAGCGCGCGCTTGCGGTCGAGCAGCTCCGCGATGCGCTCTTCGATCGTGCCGGCGGTCACCAGCGTGTGCACGGTGACGGGGCGGGTCTGCCCGATCCGGTGCACCCGGTCGGTCGCCTGGTCCTCGACGGCGGGGTTCCACCAGCGATCCACGTGCACGACGTTGCTGGCGCGCG
This sequence comes from Nitriliruptoraceae bacterium, assembly GCA_007133465.1. GTDB lineage: Bacteria > Actinomycetota > Nitriliruptoria > Nitriliruptorales > Nitriliruptoraceae > SLMP01. The sequence goes on from SLMP01000084.1 coordinate 4,406, forward strand.
TGAGGTTGAGCCCCGTCCCGCCGGCGCGCAGGGACACCACCAGGATCGGGGCGGCGTCCTCGTCGGTCTGGAACCGGTGCACCATCGCGTCCCGGCCGCCGAGCGGGACCCCGCCGTGCAGGAACGGCACCTCCGGCAGCCCGAGCCGCTCCTGCAGGTGCGCGATCAGCAGGTCGCCCATCTCGCGGAACTGGGTGAACACGAGCGCGCGTTCGCCGGCGTCCACCAGTTCGGTCAGGATCTCCGTGACCCGGGCGAACTTGCCGGAGCGTCCGATCAGCTGTTGTGCCCCGCCCCGCGCGAGGTCCACGTCGCGCAGGTACTGCGCCGGGTGGTTGCAGATCTGCTTGAGCGCGGTCAGCAGCGCCAGGATCCGTCCGCGGCGCTCGAAGGCGCTCGCGCCGAGGCCGTCGCCCCGGAACGCTGCGTCGACCGTCGCCTGGTACAGGCGCGCCTGTTCGCGGGTGAGCGAGACCGCGACGGTGATCTCCTGCTTCGGCGGCAGGTCGACCGCCACCTCGGGGTCGTCCTTGCGCCGCCGGAGCACGAACGGCGCGACCAGCCGCCGGAGCCGATCGGCGGCGTGCTGGTCGTGCCAGCGTTCGATCGGGACGGCGAAGCGGTCGTTGAACGTGCGCTGCGAGCCGAGCAGCCCCCGGTTGGTGACGTCGATGATGGCCCAGAGCTCGGAGAGCCGGTTCTCGATCGGGGTACCCGTCATCGCGATGCGGGCACGGGCGGGCACGGCACGCGCCGCCCGCGCCCCCTTCGAGCCAGGGTTCTTGATCTGCTGGGCCTCGTCGAGGATGACCACGTCCCAGTCGACGTCCTCGAGGATGCCGATGTCGCGGCGCAGCAGGGCGTACGAGGTGACCGCGACCTGCCCGGGACGGAACGCCCGGCGAGTGACGGCCCGGTCGGGTCCGTGGTGGCGGACCACCGGCAGGTCGGGCGCGAAGCGCTGCAGTTCCCGCTCCCAGTTGCCCACCACCGAGGTCGGGCACACCACCAGATGCGGCCGGTCCTGCGGCCGGGAGGTCAGCAGCGCGATCGCCTGGATGGTCTTGCCGAGCCCCATGTCGTCGGCGAGCACCCCACCCATGCCGAGCTCGGTGAGCCGTTGCAACCACGCGACGCCACGCTCCTGGTAGGGACGCAGCTGCCCGTCGATCCCGACGATGCGGGCGTCGCCCGGCCGGTCGTGGTCGCGCAGCCGGCCGATCAGCTCACCCACCTCGCCGTCGGCGACGGTGTCGACCCAGCCGAGGTCCGCGACCTGGTGCTGCCCGGAGAGCGCCGCAGCGAGCGCCTCGGTGAGCTCGAGCGCGGCCGAGCGCCCGGCCAGCTCCGCGAGCCGATCGACCTCGCCGTGATCGACCTGCACCCAGCTGCCACGCCAGCGCACGAGGGGTGCGCGCAGCGCGACGATGGCGGCGAACTCGTCCTGCGACAGCACGTCGTCGCCGAGCGCCAGCTCGTAGCGCAGGTCGGTCAGGGAGGCGAGCCCGAGCGGCGCGGCGCCGTCCACCCGCGGCGCCTCGGGGGTCGTCTGGCCGATCCGGATCCGCAGCCGGAGCCGCCGGTCGCCGATGTCGCGCAGTTCCGGCGGGACCTCGACCCCGATGCCGGCGGCGGCGAGGGCCTCGATGCCGTCGTCGAGCAGGACCGCGACCTCGGCCGGGGAGACGTCGAGGTGGGTGGGTCGGCCCTCCGTGAGGGCCCGGTCGAGGGGTGGGTACAGCCGGGCTGCGGCGGCGAGGCCGCGGACGAGTGCCGCCTCCGGGTCGGGGACCCGCCGGCCGCCGAGCTCGAGCGCCGCGCCGGCGCGCCCCCAGACCTCCGCCGCATCGACGCGCAGCGCGGGATCGGCGTTCGCACGCAGCAGGAACGCGACCCGCCAGTCGTCCTCCGGAGCGTCCGCCGGCGGCTCGAGCCGGAGGGCGAGGTGGACGACGGCCCGGTGGTCGCGGCCGGCGAGCGGGGCGGCCCACGCCTCCACCTCGTCGGCCAGCACGTCGGCGGGCACCCGCAGGTGGGCGACCGTCGGGTCGCTGCTCGCCAGCGCGCCGGCCCACATCTCCGGCCAGGGTCGCCGCGACCCCCGGCGGCGGGGGTCGAGCTCCGGGCGGCGGCCCTCCCGCGCCAACGCGTCGGCAACCGCATCGAGGAAGGCCACGACCAGCTCGTCCGGAGCCCACAGCTGGCCGCCGGGCCGGCGGACCGCGTAGGCGGTCACGGGCAGCGCCGCCGCCAGCTGCGCGGGTCGCGGGTCGTTGCCGACCGCCACCCGCCAGCCGGCCACGCCCTCGCCGGGCAGGTCACCGGGGGCGAACCCCGGGAGCAGCCGGCCGGCGGCCACGAGTTCGAGCGCGAGCTTCGCCGCGACGCTCCAGGCCAGTACCGACGCCGACGGCCGGCTCCAGGCCGGCAGGTCGGAGCCAGGCGGCAACACCGCCAGGCGTCGGACGACCGGCAGGACCGGGACCGCCCGCGCTTGAACCTCGGTCGGACGCAGCCGCTCCCCCTCGACCTGGACCGATGGCAGCCGGACCGGTTCGCCGGTCGGGAGCCCCAGCTCTTCCGCCGCGAGGAGCGCGGCCTGCTGGTCGCCCGGAGCGCCCAGATGCCACACCGCGAAACTCCCCCCTGCAGGCACCAGGCCTCCGGGGACGAACGTCAACTGGCTGCGGGCGACCACCCGGGCTCCTCGTCGGTGCGAGCAGGACCGCTCGTCGGTGCGAGCAGGACAGCGTAGGGCTTCGGAACCGGGGTGGCCGACGTCCGGGCGGTCCGCGCCGGCCGGGTGCCGGGTGCGCGCCTGCGGGCGCGCCAGCCCCTCCGACCGAGCGGCCGTGCCCACCCGACCGGGTCGCGACGCATCCTTCGCCGCCGCAGCCGCGAACCTCCCACGACACAGCAGATCGGGCCTCTCGACCGTGGCCCGGCCATCACCCCGGTGCGATGATGATGTCAGCCCCGGGTGGCAGACTCGAGCGAGGCGCCGTCCGACCATGAGTCGTCCGACCATGAGCGGGACGCCCGAGGAGGTGACCACCGTGTCCGACCGGCCCGCAACCACCATCGTCCGGCCCGACACGGCCGCGCGCATGGACGTCACGCTGCGCTGGCTGGAGCAGGAGTTCCCGGAGTGGACCTTCACGGTCGACGAGACCGCCACCTGGGAGGGCGACCTGCGGCCCCTCTGGATCGCACGGCGCACCGGCCATCACCCGCAGGCCGAGCTCACCGCCGCGAAGCTGCACACGCGGCTCATCGAGTACCTGCAGCGTGCATCCCGCCGACAGGCGCTGGGCAACTGACCGTTCAGGCGGCCGGCTCGCCCTCCGTCTCGCGGCGCGAGCAGGCAGCAAGCTCCACCCCGCGCGGTCACCCCTGCCGGCGACGAACGGTCAGCACCGTTGGCGTACCGTCGTGAACGTGAACGCGTTCGACGTCTTCCTGCTGCTGACCCTCCTCGTCGCCGTCCTCGGCGGACTGCGGGTCGGCCTCGTCGCGCGTGCCGCCACGTGGCTCGGCCTCGCGGTCGGTATCGTCTTCGCCACCCGGACCGTCCCGTTTGCCCTGAGCTGGCTGGACGGCGGTGAACCGACCATCCGCCTGATGCTGGGGCTGGCGGTGCTCGCCGTCACGGTGTCGGTGACGACGACGCTGTTCCAGAGTTTCGGCCTCCGGGCACGGCACCGCTTGGCCCGCACGCCGCTGTCGGGCATCGACCGCGCCGCCGGAGGCGTTGCCGGCGCAGTGGCCGTCGGGCTGCTCGCGTGGCTGCTGGTCCCGGCCGCCGCCGACGTCCCGGGCGAGGTCGCCCGTCAGGTCCGCAACTCGGAGATCGCCGCGCTCCTCACCGAGCGGTCCCCGGATCCACCCGACGCCACGCGGACGTTGCGTTCCCTGCTGGACACCAGTCGGTTCCCCGAGGTGCTGGCCGACCTCCAGCCGGCACCGGAGACGGGCCCTCCGCCCGAACGGATCGCCGTACCGGAGGAGGTGGTGGCCCAGGCCACCGCATCAACCGTCAACGTCGAGGCGCGTGGTTGCGGCCGCCGCTACGAGGGCACTGGGTTCGCGGTGGCGGTCGACACCGTGGTGACGAACGCGCACGTCGTCGCGGGGGCGACGGAGGTCGCGGTGCGGCGACCGGACGGGGCGACCCGGCTCGCCACGGTCGAGGTGTTCGACCCGGATCGCGACCTGGCGCTGCTGACGGTCGAGGACCTCGGGCAACAACCCCTGCCGCTCGGCACCCTGGAGCCAGGCGACGATGCCGTCGCGATCGGCTACCCCGGTGGGCAGAACACGCCCCGCCCGATGCCCGCGGAGGTCCGCGAGGTGCGCACCGCCCTGGGGCGCGACATCTACGGTCGGGAACCCACCGAACGGCAGGTGCTGTTCCTGTCCGCCTCGCTGCGGCAGGGCGATTCCGGTTCGCCGGTGGTCACGACGGACGGCAGCGTCGGTGGGGTCGTGTTCGCGATCAGCCCGGACAACCCGGCGCTGGCCTACGCGCTCGACCTGCCGGAGCTCGAGGCCTTGCTCGACGCGCCGCGACAGCCGGATGACACCGGCGCCTGCGTCTGAGCCAGCCGGACCGCCCGGTACCCAGACCGACGGCTCCGGCCCCTGGCCGCCTGCAGACGGACCGCCCTGTCGACGGCTGCTCGCCCACCGACCATCCCCTCTCACCGTCCGTCGCTGACGGCTGAGCGCAGCTCGCACGGTCGAGCGCTCTGCGCGCGTTCCGGCCCTACATCCGGGCTCTGACAGCGTGTCGTGTCACACCCTGCTGGTTGTCTACATTGCATGACGAACTCTTCGATGCCAGTGTGGGCGACCGTCCGTTCCGGGGCACATCGTGTTGCCCGCCCGTCGGTCGCTGCCGAAGGCGGTGGCGGCTACGACCCCACCGGGCAGCCGTCTGTCGACGTCGGGGCCGGTGAGGGCGCCGGGCGGTCCGGCGACGGCGACGTGAGCGCGGAGGTCCACGCCGGCGGGCGTGACGGTCGGGACCCGGCCGGGCGGCAGGGGCAGGTGCCGCCGTTCGGTCTGCCGGTGTTGGCGGGGGTGCCGAAGTTGGCGGAGGCGTTGGATGCGGTCGCCACCGCGGAGCAGCGGTTGCTCGAGGCGGTGGTGACCATCTCGGGGTTGTTGGACAGCGATGAGGTGGCGCAGGCGACGGGGGTACCGGTCGAGCA
>SLMP01000061.1 GCA_007133465.1 Nitriliruptoraceae bacterium
CGCGCGCGGCGGGTGGGAGCGGGTGCTCGCGGCGCGCGGCACGATCCCGCCCGGTGGGGACGCGCGGGGGGGCCCGTGATCGCGCAGCTCCGCGGGCGGGTCGCCCACCGCACCGCCACCGACGTGGTCGTCGACGTGCAGGGGGTCGGCTACCTCGTCCACGTCCCGGCGGGGGAGCGGGTGCCACCGCAGGGCCAGACGGTCGAACTCCACACCTCCCTGCAGGTCCGGGAGGAGTCGATGACCCTCTACGGCTTCCTCGAACGCGGCTCGCTCACGCTCTTCGAGCTGCTACTGACCTCCTCCGGGGTCGGGCCGAAGCTGGCCCTCGCCGCGCTCGGGACCCACCGGCCCGACGTCCTGCGCACCGCCATCGCGAGCGGCGACCTCGCGACCCTCACCGCCATCCCCGGCGTCGGGAAGAAGGTCGCAGAACGTCTCGTGCTCGAGCTCAAGGACAAGGTCGGCAGCGTCGGCGCGGGTGTACCCGCCGTGGCGGCCGGGGGGACGGCGACGGCCGACCCGCACGCCGTCTCCGAGGTCCGTGAGGCGCTGGTGGGGCTGGGCTACGCGGCCGCGGAGATCCAGGCGGCACTGGCGGCCCTCGGTCCGCTTGACGGGCTGGACACCTCGGAGCTCCTCCGTCGGGCGTTGCGCCAACTCGCTGGAGGACACCCGTGACCACGGACGACCACGTGCTCGACGAGACCTTGCTGCCCGGCGAGGACCGGGTCGAGGCGAGCCTCCGACCCGGGCGGCTCGAGGAGTTCGTCGGCCAGGACCGGGTCCGGCGCCAGCTCGAGCTGGTGCTCGCCGGCGCCCGCCGGCGCGGACAGTCGGCCGACCACGTGCTGCTGTCCGGTGCGCCCGGGCTCGGCAAGACCACGCTCGCCGCCATCGTCGCGGCGGAGGTCGGGGCCGCCTTCCGCGCGACGTCCGGGCCGGCCATCGAGCGGCCCGGCGACCTCGCCGCGATCCTCACCGGGCTCGAGCCCGGCGACGTGCTGTTCCTCGACGAGGTGCACCGGCTGCCACGCACCGTCGAGGAGGTCCTCTACCCGGCGATGGAGGACTTCCAGCTCGACATCGTCGTCGGCAAGGGGCCGGGCGCCCGCTCGATCCGGCTCGACCTGCCGCGGTTCACGCTCGTCGGCGCCACCACCCGCACGGGGCTGATCTCCTCGCCGTTGCGCGACCGGTTCGGGTTCGCTGCCCAGCTCGAGCACTACGAGGTCGAGGAGCTGCTCGCGATCGTGGTGCGCTCCGCTCGGTTGCTCGGCATGCACGTCGCCGAGGACGGCGCGGCGGAGATCGCGTCCCGGTCGCGGGGCACGCCGCGGATCGCCAACCGGCTGCTGCGCCGGGTCCGCGACTACGCCGAGGTGGAGGGCGACGGGACCGTCGACCTGGCGGTCGCCCGCGCGGCGCTGCAGGTCTTCGACGTCGACGAGCTCGGGCTCGACCGCCTCGACCGCCGGCTGCTGGAGGCCCTGGTCGACCGTTTCGGGGGAGGACCGGTCGGGCTGTCCACCCTGGCGACCTCGCTGGCGGAGGAGCCGGACACGATCGAGGACGCCGTCGAGCCCTTCCTGCTCCGCTGCGGGCTCGTGCAGCGCACCCCCCGCGGCCGGGTCGCGACCGCGGGCGCCTACGCCCACCTCGGGCGGCCGCTGCCACCGGCGGGGCAGGTGGTCCCGCCACGGACGCCGGGCGCCGTGGCGCTGTTCGACCCCGACGAGGCGTGATCCTCCGCTTCGAGGACGGGGGTGATCGGCGCCGGGGGCGGGGCGCTACCGTCCGCCCCCCGCGCCGGACGTGGGCCGCCACGACGAGAAGGTCGCCGTTCCTGTGGAGCTGAGCTTCGCGATCGACCGGCTGGTCCTGCTCGGGTCGCTGCTGCTGCTCGGGTCGTTGCTCACGGCCGCGCTCGCCGCCCGCGCCGGCAGCCGCCTGCGGGTCCCCGGCGCCCTGTTGTTCCTGGCGATCGGCATGGCCGCTGGCAACGACGGGCTCGGTCTGATCCTGCTGGACGATCCGGACCTGGTCCGCGACGTCGGCGTCGTCGCACTCCTCGTGATCCTGTTCGAGGGTGGGCTGACGACCAAGCCGACGGACCTGCGGCTCGCGGCGCGCGCCGGCGGGCTGCTCGCCACGGTCGGGGTCGTGGTGACCGCGGCCATCACCGCCCTCGGCAGCTGGGCGCTGCTGGGCATCGACCCCGTCGTCGCCATGCTGGTCGGCGCGGTCGTCGCCTCGACGGACGCCGCGGCCGTCTTCTCGGTGATGCGCACCACCGCGTTGCCCCGGCGGGTCGCGGCCCTCCTGCGGTTGGAGTCCGGCGCCAACGACCCGGTCGCCGTGATGCTCACCGTCGGGGCGCTCGCGATCTACGAAGGGACGGCGGCCGGCGCCGGCGACTGGGCCCGGTTCGCGCTGATCCAGCTGCTCGGTGGCCTGGTGGTGGGCGCGACGCTCGGCCTGCTCGGGGTCCTGTTGCTCCGGCGCGTCGAGCTCGGCCTCGAAGGGCTCTACCCCGTCGTGGCGGCCGCCATCGCGGGCATCGCCTACGGGACCGCCGCCGCCCTCGGTGCCTCCGGCTTCGTCGCGGTGTACCTGGCGGGCCTGCTGATCGGGGGCCTGGTGCCGCGCCACCGCCGGTCGGTGCTCGGCTTCCACGAGGCGATGGCGAACGCCGCGGAGGTCGGGCTGTTCCTGCTGCTCGGGCTGCTCGTGTCGCCCTCCAACCTGCCGGGTGTCGCTCTCCCGGCCCTGGCCGTCTCGCTCGTGCTGATCCTGGTGGCCCGGCCGGCAGCCGTCGGGCTGTGCAGCCTCGGCTCGGGGCTCGGGTGGCGGGAGCAGGCGGTCGTCGTCTGGGGCGGGCTGCGAGGCGCCGTGCCGATCGTGCTCGCCACGTTCGCCTTCACCGCCGGTGGCGACATCGGCGCGCAGGTGTTCGACGTCGTGTTCTTCGTCGTGCTGGTCTCCGTGATCGTCCAGGGGCTCACCCTGCAACCGCTGATCCGACGGCTCGGCCTCGGCAGCGACGCCCCGGCATGGGCGCCGGTGGCGGAGGCGCTGCCGCTCGACGGCATCGACGTGGACCTCGTGGAGCTGCACGTGACCGAGGACCTGGCGATCGCCAACAAGCGGGTCCACGAGCTCCAGGGGCTCGACACCACCCTCGTCGCGGCGGTCGTGCGAGGCAACCGGGTGCTGATCCCCAAAGGTCACACGCGCGTCCTGCCTGGTGACGTCCTGCTGATGACGGCGCAGCGGGAAGGCGACGTGCTCAGCCGCCTGACCGCATGGGCGCGAGGCGAGGGGACGGACGATCGGCGCCCACCTCCGACCTGACGGGGAGGCGAGGCGGCCCGGTCGGCGCGACGCCTGCCAGCGGGCGGGGCGTGAGCTCGACGCGCAGCCCTCCCACCCGTCCGCGGGGCGGGTAGCATGCGACGGAGACGCGCCCGCCGATGGCGGGCGCCTGCGCGCGGGCCGCGCACCTCGTCGTGACGTCCCCACCCGCACGCGTCCCGTCCCCACCCCGCTCGCGGAGGTCGTCCGTGGAACTGTTGCCGCTTCTCGCGCTGTTCGCCGTGTTCTGGCTCCTGCTGATCCGTCCGCAGCAGAAGCGCCGCAAGGAGCAGCAGGCGATGGTGGCGAGCCTGCAGGTCGGGGACGACGTCGTCACTGTCGGCGGGCTGTATGGCCGCGTCGTCGCCGTCGACGAAGCGACGATGGACCTCGAGGTCACCGCCGAGTCGGACGTCGTGCTCCGTTTCGAGCGCAGCTCCCTCGGCCGGATCATCCGTGACGCGCCCGCGACGGAGGGGTAGGTGACCACCGTCGACGAGCCCAAGGACCCGGCCGCGGCCGCGCGTCGCCGTCCGATCACGGACGAGCACGACCCTGCCGCAGAGCAGCGTCGACACGCGCCGGACCCGGACGAGTGGGAGCGCGGGCAGGGGCCCGCCGACGACGTCGGCGGTCGGCCGAAGGGTGCGGGCGGGGCGCACGGCACGGGGACCGACGAGGACGCGGCACCCGGTGTCCGTGCGGCGCCCGAGGGCAACAGCGCTCCGTCGGCGATGACCGAGCCGCGCGACGCGATCCACGGCTCGGCGGAGGCGGCACTGCTGCGCGGCATCGGGGCCGCCGACGTCGTCGAGGAGGCGGCGGCGGTCGCGCTCGACGCCGAACGGCGCACGGGTTCGCAGGTCGACGTCCTGACGCGGCTGCAGCAGGACGAGGTCGTGAGCGCCTTCATCAAGCTCTCCGACCAGTTCCTCGACGCGCAGGGCTTCACCGAGCACGGTTTCCGCCATGCGAACCTCGTCGGGCGCATCGCGCACAACGTCCTGCTCCACCTCGGTGCCGACGAGGAGCTGTGCGAGCTCGCCGCGATCGGTGGGTACCTCCACGACGTCGGCAACGTCGTCACGCGTGCCAACCACGGGTTGTCCGGGGCGTGGATCGCCTACGACGCCCTGCGGCGCCTGGAGGTCGACCCGTACCGGATCGGGCTGGTGCTCTCCGCGGTCGGCAACCACGAGGAGCAGTACGGGTCGGCGATCGGGCCGGTCGGCGCCGCGGTGATCCTCGCCGACAAGTCCGACGTCCATCGCAGCCGGGTCCGCAAGGGCGCCGACACCGCGACCGACATCCACGACCGGGTCAACCACGCGGTGACCCACTCGTTCCTCCGGGTCGACGCGCAGGCCGCGACGATCACCCTGGAGCTCGAGCTCGACACGACCCGCTCGACGGTGATCGAGTACTTCGAGATCTTCCTCGACCGCATGATGATGTGTCGCCGTGCCGCTCGCACCCTCGGCTGCGAGTTCCGGATCACGGCCAATGGCGTCCCGCTCGGCTGACGCCGTCACGGGACGTGGAACACGAGGGTGCACGTGAACAAACAACCGCTCATCGCGAGCTTGGCGGTGGTCCTGATCGTCGTCCTGGCGGCGTCGATCTTCATCGGGCTCGGCAACCGGCCGAACCTGGGACTGGACCTGCAGGGGGGGATCAGTGCCATCTACACCCCCCAGCTCCCTGACGGCGAGCCGTTCCCGGACGACTTCGAGGACATCCTCGACGAGACCATCGAGGTGATCCGCACGCGGGTCGACTCGCTCGGGGTCGCCGAGCCGGACATCAGCCGCTCCGGCACCGACGTCCTGGTCCAGCTTCCCGGTGTCTCCGAGGCCGATCGGCTGCGTGAGCTGATCGGCACGACGGCCCAGTTGACGTTCCGGCCGGTCATCGCCGTGCTCTCGCCCGGCAGCGAGGCCTGGGAGGAGGGGCCCGACTGTTCGGCGCCGGTCGACGAACGCCCGGTGGTCGGGGACGACGAGGAGGGCATCCTCTGCGGTGCGCCGTCGGCGGAACTCGCCGCGGACGATCCCGAAGCGGCAGCAGCGCTGGTCACCAAGTACCTGGTCGGGCCGGTGGCGCTGACCGGCGATCGCATCAACGACGCGTTCCCCGTCGTCTCCGGCCCGGGCTACTCGGTCTCCCTCGACCTCGACAGCCAGGGCGCCACCGAGTTCGCCGCCGTCACCGGGGAACTCGCCTGCGAACGCGACGCCGGCCAGCCAGGGCTGCTCGCCATCGTCCTCGACGGCGTCGTCGAGTCGGCACCGACGATGAACCCGGACGTGCGGTGCGGGGTCGGCATCACCGGCGGCACCGCCCAGATCACCACCGGTGCCGGCCTGTCGGTCGACGAGCAGCGACAGGAGGCCGAGGACCTCGCCCTGGTGCTCCGCACGGGCGCGCTGCCGATCTCGCTCGAGCCCGCCACCTTCGAGACCGTCTCGCCGACCCTCGGGGCGGAGTCGCTGCGCGCCGGGCTCATGGCCGGGCTGATCGGGCTCGTGCTCGTCGGCATCTGGCTCACGCTGTTCTACCGGTGGCTCGGGATCGTCGCCCTCGGCGGCCTCGCGATCTTCGGCGTCGTGCTCTTCGGCATCATCGCGCTGCTCTCGAGGCTCGGGTTCGCGCTCACCCTCGCCGGGGTGGCCGGCATCATCGTGTCGATCGGCATCACGGCCGACTCGTCGATCATCTTCTTCGAGCGGATCCGAGACGAGGTGAACCTCGGCAAGACCGTCCGCACCGCGGTGCGCCGCGCGTTCGACTCGGCCTTCCGCACCAACCTCGCCGGCAACACCGTGACGCTCGCCGCCGCGGTGATCCTCTACTTCCTCGCCGTCGGCCCGGTGCGCGGGTTCGCGTTGATGCTCGGCATCGCGACGGTCCTCGACCTGCTGATCATGTGGGGCTACACGCGCCCGACGGTGTTCCTGCTGAGCGGGACCAAGCTGATGAACCGCCGCACGGTGCGGGCCGCCGACCCGGCTCCCCGCTCCGCGGCGATGTCCGGTGGGGGTGTGCGATGAAGACGCCGAAGGTCGACTTCGTCGGCAAGAGCGCCCGCTGGGCGCTGATCTCGGGCATCCTGATCGCGCTGAGCCTCGGCGCCCTGGTGATCCGCGGCCTGGACCTGTCGATCGACTTCGTCGGCGGCACGGCCTTCCAGCTCACCGACCCGCGCGACGACGTCACCGCCCAGGAGCTGCGCGAAGCCGCGGAAGGCGCCGGTGCCACCGACGTCGTCGCCCAGCTGCAGTTCGACGGCGACGACGCGACGGGCGCGATCGTACGGACCGAGGCGCTCGAGCCGGGCAGCGCGGAGGCACAGGCCGTTCAGGTCGCGCTGATCGAGGTCGCAGCGCCCGAGGAGGTCTCCACGAGCTTCGTCGGGCCGACCTGGGGCGAGCGGATCACCCGGCAGGCGCTCGAGGCGCTGGTGGTGTTCCTCGTCGTCGTGATGATCTACATCTCGGTCCGCCTCGAGTTCAAGATGGCGGTGGCGGCGGTGATCGCCCTCGCGCACGACCTGCTGATCACGATCGGGCTGTACGCGCTGGTCGGCTTCAACGTCTCCCCGGCGACAATGATCGCACTGCTGACGATCCTCGGCTACTCGCTGTACGACACGGTGGTGGTCTTCGACCGGGTCAAGGAGAACAGCGTCACGCTCGGCGACCCGGGGCGGCGCACCTACGGGGAGCTCGTGAACTCGTCGATGAACGAGGTCCTGTACCGCTCGCTCAACACCTCCATCACGTCCCTGCTGCCGGTCGGCGCACTGCTGTTCCTCGGCGGTCAGGTGCTCGGCGCCGGCACCCTGCAGGACCTGGCCCTCGCGCTGTTCATCGGCATGGCGCTCGGCGTGTACTCGTCGCTGTTCGTTGCCGGCCCGTTCCTCGCCTGGTGGAAGACGCACGAGCCGGAGGAGCAGCGGCGCATCGCGAAGGCCGCCCGCGCGGACGCCCTGGCGCGTGGCGAGGAACTCGTCGCCCCGCAGCACGCGCCCGGTTCGCCCGAGTCGCGGGCGCCGATCACCACCGAGTACGTCCGCGGGGAGGGGCGCAAGCGCCGCAAGCGGCACTGACCGCCGGCTCTCGCGAGCGAACATCGACCCGCGGCGGGCGACCGGTACGCTCGTCCGGTGAGGTGGGAGGTCGACGAACTGGCCGATCGCAGCGGAGTAGGTACCGGTCCCGGCGCCACGCCGGCACGCATCGCTGCCCCCGACCCCGCCCCGACCGACGCGGTCGTGCCTGACGCCGGCGCGTCCGATGACCTCGCGGCCGATGACGTCACGGCCGAGACCCAGATCCGGGTCGAGGAGCCGGCCACGAACCGACGGGCCACCTCGGCGTCCTCACCGCTGCCGGACGTCCCACCGCCGCCTGCGACCTCCCGGTCGGGCGCTGCCGCCTCAGCGGCCCGGAACCGAGCCGCCCCGCCGGTCCCGGCACGCGTCGCGCCGTTGCCGCCGGTCCGTCCCTCCGGGGTGATGGGGGTGCTCTCACGCATCCCGCTGGTCGCCCGCGAGAGCGTGCCGGAGGAGCTCGAGGACCTCGCCGCCGCGATCCGTGCCTCCACGAAGGCGGACATGCGTGAGGTGATCCGGGCCTACCGCTACGCCGAGGTGATGCACGAGGGGCAGCGGCGCAAGAGCGGCGAGCCCTACATCACCCATCCCGTCGCGGTCGCCACGGAGCTGGCCTCCCTCGGCCTTGGCACCTCGACCCTGGTCGCGGCGCTGCTCCACGACACCGTCGAGGACACCCCGGCGCTGCTCGACGACATCCGTGAGGGCTTCGGAGCGGAGGTCGCGCACCTGGTCGACGGGGTGACCAAGCTAGACCGCATCCAGGTGGAGTCCAAGCAGGAGCAGCAGGCGGAGACGCTGCGCAAGATGGTCGTGGCGATGGCCAAGGACATCCGCGTCCTGGTGATCAAGCTGGCCGACCGGCTCCACAACATGGAGACGATCAGCTACATGCCGCGCGAGAAGCAGAAGCGCATCGCGTCGGAGACCCTCGACATCTACGCCCCGCTGGCTCACCGCCTCGGCATGCAGAACTTCAAGCTCCAGCTCGAGGACCTCGGCTTCGCGACGCTCCACCCCAAGCGCTACGACGAGATCGTGGCGATGGTCGAGGAGCGCAACCCCTTGCGCGAGGCCTACATCGACGAGGTGGTCGGTGCGATCCAGGACCAGCTCAAGGAGCTGCGGATCAAGGGGGAGGTCACCGGGCGGCCCAAGCACTACTTCTCGATCTACGAGAAGATGGTCCTGCGCGGCAAGGAGTTCGACGAGATCCACGACCTCGTCGGCGTACGGGTCATCGTCGCCTCGGTGCGTGACTGCTACGCGGTCCTCGGCCAACTGCACGCGACCTGGCGTCCGGTCCCTGGACGTTTCAAGGACTACATCGCGATGCCGAAGGTCAACCTGTACCAGTCGCTGCACACCTCGGTCATCGGGCCGAAGGGCCGGCCGCTCGAGGTCCAGATCCGCACGCGCGAGATGCACCGGACGGCTGAGTTCGGGGTCGCCGCGCACTGGAAGTACAAGGGCGACGCTCGCCCGGACGGCGGCCGGGACGCGGTGGACCTGCCGTGGATCGAGCAGCTGCTCGAGTGGCAGCAGGACGTCGAGGAGCCGGGCGACTACCTCGAGTCGCTCAAGATCGACCTCTACCAGGACGAGGTCTTCGTCTTCACCCCGAAGGGCGAGGTGATGGGGCTACCGGTCGGCGCGACCCCGATCGACTTCGCCTACGCCGTGCACACCGAGGTCGGTCACCGTTGTATCGGCGCCCGCGTCAACGGCCGGCTCGTCCCGCTCGACCACGAGCTCGCCAACGGCGACAGCGTGGAGATCCTCACCTCGAAGGCCGAGGACGCCGGGCCGTCGCGGGACTGGCTGCAGCTGGCGGCCTCCCCGCGAGCCAAGGCGAAGATCCGGGCCTACTTCAACCGTGAGCGGCGCGAGGACGCGATCGTCCGCGGCCGGGACGCGTTGACCCGCGCCCTTCGGCGCAAGGGCATCAACTACTCGCGGGTCATGGCGGCCGGGGACCTTGCGGAGGTCGCCCGAGCGCTCAACTACAAGAACTCCGAGTCGCTGTTCCGCGCGATCGGCGAGCAGCACGTGGCGGCCACCACCGTCGCCCAGCACGTCGTCAACGAGCTCACCGAGCAGGA
>SLMP01000138.1 GCA_007133465.1 Nitriliruptoraceae bacterium
CGGCCGCTCCCCGACGCCGGGCTCCTCGTCGCGGGCACGCTCGGGTCGCGCGACCAGCGTCCCGCCCCAGCGGCGTGTGGTCGGCTCCGGGGAGGTCGGCACGACCGTCAGGGGCGGCAGCGCCTGCGGCGCCACGACCCGTCGCGCCCGTGCCGTCAGGCTGAACGGGATCGGGCGGTCGGCGGCCTCGTCGAACGGCAGCGCCGGCTGCGCCGCCGCCCCGTCGGTGGCCCCCCGTCCACCGCGGGGCAGGGCAGCGCGCCCGGCTGGCGTCGGGGTGGCCGCCGGGTCGTCGGTTCCGGTGGGCAGGTGTGCGTGATCGTCCATGGGAGCAACGTACGCAGGGGGTGTGACACGGGGCCCGACCGCCAGCTGCCCCGAGGGGTGGCGGCGCATCGCGGCGGCGCGTGCACGCCGGACCTCGTTGCGCGCGAGGGCCCGCTCCCGGCGGACCTCGCGCTCGTCGCGGGTGGGCCGCCTCGAACCCGCCGACCCGGCCGTGACCCCGGCGGGGGGGCGGAGCCTCGGCGCCACCCACCCACCTCCGGTCCGCCTGGAGGCAGCGTGGACCGACGTGCCGTTCTCGGCCAGGGTCGGCGGTCCCGACGTCGCTGCCGGTCGACCCGGCGGACCGGTCGGGGCCGTCGCCACCCGCGTGCCGGTCAGTCGTCCAGGTAGCCCTGCAGGGCGTCTGCGTGCGACGGGTGGCGTAGCTTGGCGAGCGCCTTGGCCTCGATCTGGCGGATCCGCTCGCGGGTCAGCCCCAGTTCCGCGCCAACCTGCTCGAGGGTGTGCGGCTGGGTGTCGGTCAACCCGAAACGGCGCTCGATCACGGTGCGCTCCCGGGGGTTGAGCTCCCGCAGCACCGCGGCGAGGTGGGTGCGCAGCAGGTTGCGCGAGGCGGCCTCGGCCGGTGCGGTCGCGTTCACGTCCTCGATCAGTTCCCCCATCGACCCGTCGCCGTCCTCGCCGACCGGGGCGTCGAGGGACGCCGGGTCGACCGCCAGCCGACGGAACTCCTCGAGCCGTCCGACCGGCAGGCCCACGGCGTCCGCCACCTCGTCCATGGTCGGTTCACGCCCCAACCGTTGCACGAGCGTGCGTTCCACCCGCCGGATCTTGTTCATCGTCTCGACCAGATGCACGGGGATGCGGATCGTGCGCGACTGGTCGGCGATCGAACGACTGATCATCTGCCGGATCCACCAGGTGGCGTAGGTCGAGAACTTGTAACCACGCTGGTGGTCGAACTTCTCGACGGCGCGCATGAGGCCGAGGTTGCCCTCCTGGATCACGTCGGAGAACAGCAGCCCGCGGCCGACGTACCGCTTCGCGATCGAGACGACCAGCCGCAGGTTGGCCTCGATCATGGCTTGCCGGGCGCGCCGCCCGAGGCGCTCGATCCGCCGCAGCCTGGCACGCTGCACCGGGCTGAGCTCGGCCGCGGAGTCGAGCACCCGCGCCGCGGCGACGCCCGCGTCGATGCGTTTCGCGAGGTCGACCTCGGACTCCGGGTCCAGCAGGTCCACGCGCCCGATCTCGTTGAGGTACAGCCGGACGGCGTCGACACTCGCTGCGGTGTCCAGGGGAGCGCTCGCCGCCAGGGGCGCAGGCAGGTCGTCGTCGACGATCGCGACACCGTCGCGTCGGAGCACGCGCGCGAGCGCGAGGACCGTGCTGCCCGCGCCGTCGATGCCGGCGAGCGCATCGGCGAGCTCGCGGGTGGTGACGAAGCCGCGGTCGTGGCCGTTCGCCAGGAGGGCCCGCACCTCCGGGTGCGTCCCCACCTGCCCGACGCCGGGGAGGTCACCCCCGACCGCGAACTCGTCCGCACCGGCGAGCGGGTCTGCGTCGGCCTCCTCATCGACGGCGGCCACCCCGGTCCCCCGACCCGTCCGCTCGGCGCCGAACGGGGCCGCGACGACCGTCCGGTCGGTCGGGCCGATCCGCGCGGCCATGCCCCCGCCCACCTCGAACTCACCCACCGGAGTCTCCCAACGCACGGCAGGCAACCGCGACCGAGGTCTGGTGCGGCAGCCCCCGAGTTCCTCGCCGAGACTAACGAGGCACCCCCGCGCCGGTCGGGGGTTCTCCCAGGTGCGACACGCTGTGCATTCAGCGCACGCGGCCGACGGCGCCGCGACGGCGCCTCGAGCCTCCCGCGCTGCCCCTCAGTCACCCACCGGGCGCAGCCGGCGCCGACGGGCCTGCAGCGCCGCGAGGTCGCGCTGGGTGGCCAGCAGCTCCTCGCGGTCGGTGTCGTGGTGGAGCTGTCCGAGCCGCTCGCGCAGCCGTCGCTCCTGCGCCTCGAGCCGGTCGGCGAGCAGCCGGCGCACCCGGTCGATCGCCACCGCCGCGGCGACCTCGCGCTGCTCGAGGGCCGGGTCCTCCTCGAGCGCCATGGCGCGGATCACCCCGCGCAGTTCGTCGTCCGGAGCCTCGGCGAGGACGGCCGGGAGGTCCACACCCGCGCCGCCGGCGGCCGCCATCGCTCGGAACACGGCCTTGGCCGTCCGGTGCGTGAGGTCGTCCTCGGTCAGCTCGAACCACTCCTCCGGCAGCAGGTGGGGTTCCTGCAGCGCGACCTGGAGCACCTCGCGCTCGAGTTTCACCCGGGCCCGGTCGAGGCGCGCGATGCCGCGTTCCGGGCCACGGGGCCGGGACGGCCCGGTCGGTTCCGACCCGAGGGCGATCCCCTCGTGGGCGTCCAGGTCGATGCCGAGCCGCGCCGCCGTCCGTGCCGCGAAGCCGTACGACACCCCGACCCGCGGGGCCACCTCGGTGCGGACCCACTCGCGGCGGAGGTCCGCGTCGGGTTCGCGGCCGGCGATCGTGAGGGCGTCACGCAGCGCGGCGATGCGACCCGCCTCCGAGTCGAGGTCGGCCACCTCGACGTGGTGGCGCACCACGAACGGCACCACGGGGGTGGCGGCGGCGACCGCCTCCTGGACGTGCGCCGCGCCGTGCTGTTGGACGAGATCGGCCGGGTCGCGCCCGTTCTCGAGGACCAGGACCCGCAGGTCGAGGGCGACCCCGCCGTCGCCACCGGCGAGCTCCCGGGCGGCCTCCCAGGCGCGCTCGGCCGCCTTGACCCCGGCGGCGTCGCCGTCGAACGCGAGCACCACCCGCGGTGCGTACCGTGCGATCACCCGCAGGTGTTCGACCCCGACGGCGGTGCCACAGGTGGCGACGGCGTTGGCGATCCCGGCTTGATGCAGGGCCATGACGTCGGTGTAGCCCTCGCAGACCAGCACGGCGCCGGCGCGCACGATCTGCGTGCGGGCCTGTGGGATGCCGTAGAGCACACGGGACTTGCGGTACAGCGGGTTCTCATTGGAGTTGAGGTACTTCGGCGGGTCGAAGTCCCCGTGGTCGAGCCCTTCCAGGATGCGGCCGCCGAACCCGATGACGTCCCCGCCGGGGTCGTGGATCGGGAACATCAGCCGGCCGCGGAACCGGTCGCGCAAGCCGCCGCGGTCGGTCCGGACGCTGACCCCGACCGTCACCAGATCGGCGGGGTCGATGCCCGACGCGATGAGCGCCCGGGACAGGTCCTCCCACCGGTTCGGGGCGAAGCCGAGCTCGAAGGTGTCGGCGTCGCGCCGGCCGAAACCCCGGGACTTGAGGTAGTCGCGCGCGAGTTCGCCGTCCGCGGTGTAGAGCTGCGCGGCGAAGAAGTCGCGGGCCGCCGCGGTCACCGCGACCAGGCGGGAGCGCTCCCCGATCGCGCGCTGCTCGCGGGCCGACAGCTGCTCGTAGCGCAGCGCGAACCCGGACCGGCGGGCGAGCGCCTCCACCGCCTCCGGGAAGGCGAGCCCCTCGATGCGCATGAGGAAGTCGTAGATGTCGCCCGAGGCCTGGCAGCCGAAGCAGTGGAAGAAGTTGCCGTCGGGGGTGACGGTGAACGACGGGGTGCGCTCGGTGTGGAAGGGACAGAGCCCCTTGTACGACCGTCCGGCGCGCTTCAGGGTGGTGTAGTCGCCGACGATCGCGACGATGTCGGCCTGTTGGCGCAGCGTCTCGATGTCGTCCTTGACGATCCGCCCGGCCACCCGCCACCTCCTGCAGGTCAGCCTGCGAGGACCGCGTCGTCCCAGTCCGGGTCGAGCTCACGCAGGAACGCATCGATGCGCTCGACCTCCGCCGATTCCCCGATCGTCGCCGCCGCGTCCCGCAACAGGGCGAGGCAGCGCAGGAAGGGCCGGTTGGTGGGTTGCGACCAGCGCACGAAGCCCCGTCCGCCCCAGCCGGCGCCCCGCAGGGCGTCGAGGCCGCGGTGGTAGCCGACCCGCGCGTAGGCGTAGCGCTCGATCGGGACGTCGGCGAGCGTCGCCAGTTCCGCCCAGCCTGCGAGGTCGGTCGGATGGGCGGCCACGACGTCACCGACGGCGGCCTTGCGCTCGAAGAGATCCGCCGCGAGGGCGCGTCCGAGCGCCTCGTCCGCGGCGTCGCGGGGCGGGGGCAGGACGGTCTCGTGTCGGTCCGCCATCGGGAGTTCGGCCACCTGGTCCTCCGGGTCCGGCACGGTCACGATCGTCAGCCGTCGGAAGGTAGCGGGCCCTGGGGACGGCCGGTCGGTCCGTGCACAGGGCGTCGCTAGCCTCGCCGGGACCGCCTCGCAGGAGCCCCCGTTGGCCGAACCGATCCGCTACCGCGTCGACCTCACCGACCGGCTGCACCACCTGGTGCGCGTCGCCCTCACCGTGCCCGGCGACCTCTGCGACGGTGCCAGGGTCGTGCTGCCGGTGTGGACCCCCGGCAGCTACGTCGTGCGTGATTACGTGCACCACGTGCAGTGGATCACGGCCACGGACGGCGACGGCGACGAGGTGGCGCTCGAGCCCGACGGACGGACGGCCTGGCGCCTCCCGACCGGCACCGTGGGGCCGGTCACGGTGACCCTGGAGCTGTACGCGAACCAGCTCACCGTCCGGACCAACCACGTCGACGACCACCACGCCCTGCTGATCCCCGCGGCGACCTTCCCGTACGTCGAGGACGGCACCGACCGTCCCCACGTCGTGCACCTGCCGCCCCACCCGGCCGAGCACCGCGTGTGGTCGCTCCTGCCACCCGGGCCCGAACCCGACACCCACGTCGCCGACCACCGCGACCACCTCGTCGACAGCGCCTTCGAGGTCGGCGACCTGCCGGCCGTCGGCTTCGAGGTGGCGGGTGTCCCGCACGAGTTCGTCTGGGCCGCGCACGGCGGCGCGCCCGACCTGCAGGCGATCGCAGCGGACACCACCCGGATCGCGGACGCCGCCATCGCCCTGTTCGGCGACGGCCTGCCGGTGACCCGCTACACCTTCCTCACCGTCGGGTGGGACCAGGGCGGTGGCGGGCTCGAGCATCGGGACGGCGCGGTCCTGCAGGTGCCGGTCCACAGCTTCCAGGACGACGACCTCACCGCCCGGTTCCAGTCGCTCGTCGCCCACGAGTACCTGCACCTGTGGAACGTCAAGCGGCTGGTCCCGGCCGCCTTGACGACCCCGGACTACGAGCACCCGACCCACACCCCGTCGCTGTGGGTCGCGGAGGGCTGGACGGCCTACTACGACGAGCTGCTGCCGGTCCGCGCGGGCGTCTGGTCGCTGCGCC
This sequence comes from Nitriliruptoraceae bacterium, assembly GCA_007133465.1. Lineage (GTDB taxonomy): Bacteria > Actinomycetota > Nitriliruptoria > Nitriliruptorales > Nitriliruptoraceae > SLMP01. Next base: position 5,602 of record SLMP01000138.1, read on the forward strand.
GCCACCTCGACACCCTCCGCGACGGCTGGCAGCGGCTGCAGGGCCTCCCCGGCGCCCGGCTGCAGAGCCTGCGGCAAGCCTCCCAGGAGGCGTGGGTCAAGCACTACGTCCGCGACGAGAACACCGCGAACGCGATGACCGACTACTACGGCCACGGCGCCCTGGTGGCGTGGGAGCTGGACCTGCGGCTGCGTGCACAGCAGCCCGAGGGTGACGGGCTCGACGCGGTGCTGCGCGCGCTCTGGCGTGCGCACGCCGGCCGTCCGGAGGGCTACACCGAGGACGACGTGCTCGCCGCCATCGCCGCGGCCGGCGGCGACGACCTCGCGAGGTTGGCCGACGAACGCGTCAGCCGGCCGCAGCTGCCCGAGCTCGGGGAGGTCGTGGGAGCCGTCGGGCTGCGCTGGGTCCGGGACGGTGCGCCGGAGGCCCCGGACCTCGGCGTGCAGGTGGCCGAGGACGACCAGGGGATCCGCCTCGCGGCGGTCCTGCGTGACCGGCCCGCCTGGCGTGGTGGGGTGACCGGCGGCGACCGCCTGGTCGCGATCGACGGCCGCACGGTCGGCCGCGGGCAGCTGCCGGCGGTGCTCCGCGCCCACCAGCCCGGCGACACCGTCGAGGTGGCCGTGACCCGCGGACCGCGGCTGCTGTCCCTGCCGGTCACGCTCGGGGTGCCGCGCCAGGGGGTCCGGCTGGTCCCGGTCGGCGGACCGACCGCCGCCCAGCGCACCGCCTACCAACGTTGGACCGGCCAGACGTTGGAAGAGGTCTGAGCGCCGGGTGGAGGCGCGGCGCAGGCCGGCACGGTGAGGACGCCTGCCCGGCGCACAGCAGCCGACCACGTCCCGTCCGGTTCGGGCTCGCCGTCGTTCGGTGACCTCGTCCACGGCGCCCCTCCCGACGGTCAAGCGTCCCCGACCGTCGCCCGGAACACCAGCGCGTCCTCGCCGGGGTCGTCGACCGCGGTCACCTCGACGTCCCGCGCGGCGGCCGCCACGAGGGCCGCCTGCCCCCGCGCGAGCTCCAGCGACGTCCCGTCCGCCGTGACGACGGCCCGCCCGGCCGTGCACAGCAGCACCTGTGGGCCACGGCGGTCGAGCTCCACGGCCGCTCCGGACCGCGGCGTGAGCTCGGACAGCCGGAAGAACGGGGTCGGCGCCGGGAGCACCCGCTCCCCCGGCACGCCGGGGACCGGGTCGACCCGGGGGACGGCACCGGGGCGGTCGTCGAGGACCTGCAGCAGCTCGTCGACGTCGACGTGCTTGGCGGTCAGCCCGCCACGCAGGACGTTGTCGGACGTCGCCATCACCTCGATGCCGGCACCCTCGACGTACGCGTGCAGGTTGCCGGCTGGCAGGTACAACGCCTCCCCCGGGACGAGGTGCAGCACCTCCATCAGGAGCGCCACCACGACGCCCGGGTCGTCCGGGTACCGGTCGGACAGGCCGCGCACCATCCGCGCCTCGGCGCCCCAATGGGCGTCCTCGACCAGGCCGGCTGCTCGCGCCGCGACCGCCGTGACGAGCGGGCCACACGCCACCTCCGGCACCATGAGCAGGCGCCGGACGACCGGGGCGATCCCCGCCTCCCCGTGCCGCTGGAGCGCGTCGACCAGCCACGTGAGCTCGTCGACCGCCAACGTGGCGAACAGCTCGAGGGTGCGGTCGGGATCCCGGAAGCCGCACAGGGCCGTGAACGGGGTCAGCGCGCGCAGCAGCTCCGGCTTCGGCCACGCGTCGCGGTAGCGCCGGTGCGGCGCGTCGAGCGGGATGCCGCGCGCCTCCTCGTCGGCGAACCCGGCCTGCGCACGGGCGGCGGTCGGGTGGGTCTGCAGGGACAACGGCTCGGCAGCGGCGAGGACCTTGAGCAGGAACGGCAGCCTCGCCCCGAACCGTGTGACGACGTCGTCGCCGAGCAGCCCGACCGGGTCGCTCGCGACGGCGGCGTCCAGCGGTCGCGCCGTCCCATCGGCGAGGTGGAGGGTGGCCGGGGCGGTCGGATGCGCGCCGAACCACCGCTCCGCCTCCGGGGACGGGCTCGGGCTCGCCCGCCCCTCGAGCTCCGCCAGGAACCGTCGCGATCCCCACGCGTACTCGTGCAGAACGCCCTCCAGGCGCGCGAGCAGGACGGTCACGGCGACCTCGGGGCGGTGAACGGGGCGGGAGGGCGGGTCCGGGAACGACGGACGACGGGCACCGGGGCGACGCTACCCCGTCGACCCTGGCGTCACGCGTCCGTTCGGCGACCGTCCAGGTGGTGGTGGTCACCGCCGCGGCCGGAGCCGGACGACGACGCTCGCGCTGCCCGGTCACCCCGCGCGTACCGCCAGGCGGACGGTCAGAGCTGTTCGCGGAACGCGGCGAGCCGGCCCCGGATCGTCGCCAGTCGGCGGGTCGAGTGCCTCACCTCGTCCGGGGACGTGCCGGGAGCCGCGAGCCGGTCGACGAGCAGCTCCACCTCGAGGGTGAGCAGCTCCACCTCGGTGCGGACGCGCTGGACGGCGGCCAGGCTGCCGAAGGGTCGGGCCACGAGCGCCTCGTGCAGCAGCTTGCGGACCCGGTCGTCCCGCAGCACGTCGTGGTCGACGCCGGCGGCGGCGAGCAGGTCGTCGAGGTCGGGGACGGCCCGGTCGAACGGCAGCCCGAGGAGCACGTCCTCGAGGCGGCCGAGGGCCTCGTCGGGCGCGAACGCGCCCTCCGGCTGCCCGTCGGGGTACTCCGCCATCCGTGCGTCCTCCGCTCCCGGGGGGCAGCGTACCGACGGCGTCCAGCGTGGCGTCGGCAACCTGCGACGTGCGCGGGTTGCCGCACGGGAGGTGGGCAGCCGGGGCGGGCATGCGGCACCCTGCCCGCCATGGAGCTCGTGCCGTCCCCGAAGGAACTGCGCACCGCCGCGCGCGCGTGCGTGGTGCTGGCGTACGCCGCAGGGCTCGCCGGTGTCGCGGCCGGGACCCTGGTGCTGCGCGACGGCGACCTCGCGTTCGCGATCATCCTGTGGACCATCACCTTCGCGGTCGGCGCGTCGTTGATGGGCGTCGCGGTCGTGATCCGGGCGGTCGCCGGGCTCGCCACCCAGGTGACCCGGCTCGAGTCGGACGTCCGGGTGCTGCTCGGCGACCGCGCTCGCGACGGCTGGACGGGTGCGCCGGAACCGGACCGGGACCCGGGCCGCTGGCTCGGCCACTAGCTGCGGTCAGCGAGCGACCTCGGGCGGCGGAGGCGGACCGGATCGACCACCGCGCGCCGCGCGGACCCACGCCGCCGCGAACCCGAGGAGGGCCAGCAGGCCGATCGGTGCGAGCAACCCGGCAGGGGTGAAGATGACGTCGGGGACGGTGCGGACCTCCTGCACGCTCGCGATGGCCGCGGCGAGCTCCGGGACGGCGTAGGTCAGCAGCACGGCGGCCCCGACCCCCGGCGCCAGCCGGGGCGCCGCCCAGAGCACGGCAGCGACGACCACCGGGAGCCCGTACGCGAGCACCGCGACGACGCCCTCGGGGTCGACCGGCAGCTCGATGAACCGTCGGGGCGCCCCGGGCGGGGCGTACGCGGTGCTCGCGAAGGTCGTGCCGAGCCAGGCCAGCGTCGCCGCCGCGGTGAAGCCGTGGCGCGGTCCGGTCGCGCCCTCGCGCCAGCCCTCGCGAGGGCGGAGGGCGAACGCCAGCACGCCGGTCACCATCGCGAGCACCCACAGCGCCGCCCCGCCGAGGATCGCGACCGCCTCGGCCGTCCCCCCGGCGCCCGGTCCCGCGAGCAGCTCCTGCACGTTGCGGACCACCGGACCGAGCGTCGGGGCGAGCAGGACGGCGGCGGTCACCAGCACCGCCGTACCGAGCCGCGCTCGCCGGCCCGCGACCAGGGCCGCACCGGCGGCCCACGGCAGGGCGCCGGCGAGGGCCAGCTCGACCCGGACCCAGCGCGCGATGAC
>SLMP01000144.1 GCA_007133465.1 Nitriliruptoraceae bacterium
CACCACACCGCCCTGGCGACGGCCAGCGGCACGTCGTCCGCGGTCGCCACCGCCGCGCCGATCACGCCGGCCAGCACGTCGCCGGTCCCGCCGGACCCGAGCGCCGGACCGCCGACCGGGGTGACCCACACCCGACCGTCCGGCGCGGCGACCAGCGTGCCGGGGCCCTTCGCGACGATCGTCGCGCCGAGCTCCTGCGCGAGGCGCGGGACCCGCTCGACCCGGTGGCGCCAGGCGTCGGGGCCGTTCTCGCCGCCGCCGAGCCGGGCGAGCTCGCGCTCGTGCGGGGTGAGCACCAGCGCACCGCGGTGCTCGGCCAGCACGCCGGGGTCGTCGCGGTGGACGTTGAGGGCGTCGGCGTCGAGCACCAGGCGCTCGGCGCGCTCCCGCAGCGCCGCGACCAGCGCGACCGCGCCGGGGCCGTACCCGAGCCCGGGCCCGGCGACGGCGACGTCGAACGGTGCCGGCAGGCCGTGGACGGCGTCGGGGGCGACCGCCCCCTGCTCGTCGGCGGGCAGACCCCGGACCATCAGGCTCGGGTGGTGGGCGGCCACCTCGGCGCGCACGGGCACCGGGGTCGCGACGGTGACGAGCCCGGCACCGGCAGCCAGCGCGCCGCTGCCGGCCAAGGCTGCCGCCCCCGAGGTGCCGACCGCGCCGGCGACGACCAGGACAGTGCCGCGGGCCCGCTTCTCGGCGGTGGAGGGGTAGGCCGCCGGCGCGGCGCCGGCCGGGGTCAGCGCCCGCCACGGCTGCGGGCCGGGCTGGTAGCCCGCTCCGAGCTCCCCCACCACGACCCGGCCCGCGTGGGCCGCGCCCGGGTGCAGCAGGAGGCCTCGCTTCAGCCCACCGAAGGTGACCGTCAGGTCGGCCCGGACGGCGCCGTCGGGTGCGGAGCCATCGTCGGAGGACACCCCCGAGGGCACGTCGCAGGCGACGATCGGCGTCCCGGCCTCGCGCGCCTGCAGCAGGGCCCGGCAGGCCTCACCGGTGACCCCGCGCGGGGCGCCGCTCACGCCGGTGCCGAGCAGCGCGTCGACGACCACGTCGCACCAGGCGAGGGCGGCAGCCAGGTCCCCCGTGCCGCCGGAGGTCCGCCCGCCGCCGGCGCGCCACGTGGCGCGGTTCGCGGCGGTCTCGCCGGACACCTCGGTGTCCAGGCCGTCGGGGGCGACCACCCAGGCCTGGGCGCCGTACCTCGCGAGCAGGCGGGCCGCGGCCCAGCCGTCGCCGCCGTTGTTGCCCTTGCCGACGACGATCGCGACGCGCAGCCCGTACCCGCGGCCGGCGAGCACCAGCACCCCGCGGGCGAGGTGCCCCGCGGCGCGCTCCATCAGGCCGTGCCAGGTGTCGCCCGCCGCGACCGCGGCCTGGTCGCCGGCGCGGGCGGCGACCGCGTCCAGCAGCGGCAGGGCGGCACCGCCGGTGGACGGGACGACGGCCGGCGCCGTGGCGTTCACCCGGTCACTCGACCGTGACGGTCTTGGCGAGGTTGCGCGGTTGATCGACGTCCTCGCCTCGCAGGGTCGCGACGTGGTAGCTGAACAGCTGCAGCGGCACGACCGAGAGGACCGGCCCGGCGAGCTCATGGGGCGGCTCCGGCAGGGTCAGCACGTCGTCGGCGTGGGCCTTGAGCTCCGCCGTCGACCCCTCCGTCCCGATGGCCAGCACGGCGGCGCCGCGCGCGCGGACCTCCTGGATGTTGGACACCATCTTGCCGAACACCCGCCCGGCCGGGGCCAGCGCGACGACCAGCGAGCCCTGCTCGATCAGGGCGATCGGCCCGTGCTTCATCTCGCCGGCGGGGAACGCCTCCGCGTGGAGGTAGCTGATCTCCTTGAGCTTCAGCGCCCCCTCGTAGGCGATCGGCAGCCCGGTGTGACGCCCGATGAACATGGTGTAGTCGACGTCGTGGTAGCGCTCGGCGAGCGCGGCGATCTGCGCGTCGAGCTCCAGCACCTGCTGGACCGCCTCCGGCACGGACTGCAGGCGCGCGAGGATGTCCTCCGCCTCGCTCGCGAACAGCCGTCCACGGACCTGACCGAGGAAGAGCCCGAGCAGCAGGCACCCGATCAGCTGGGTCGTGAACGCCTTGGTCGACGCGACCGCCACCTCCGGACCGGCGTGGGTGTAGAGCACCCCGTCCGCCTCGCGGGCGAGGGTCGAGCCGACGACGTTGACGAGCGCGATCACCGGCGCGCGCTGGTCACGGGCGTAGCTGGCCCCGGCGATCGTGTCGATCGTCTCGCCCGACTGGCTGATCGCGATCACGAGCGTGTGCGGATCCACGATCGGGTCGCGGTAGCGGAACTCGCTCGCCACCTCGACGTCGACGGGGATGCCGGCCCAGTGCTCGATCGCGAGCTTGCCCACCATCCCGGCGTGCAGGGACGTGCCGCAGGCGAGGATGAAGACCTTGTCGATGCTGCCGAGCTCGTGCTCGTCGATCCTGAGCTCGTCGAGGTAGAGCCGGGGACCGCCGCCGTTCGGCGGCACGGTCAGCCGGTCGCGCAGCGTGTCGGCGATCGCCTGCGGTTGCTCGTGGATCTCCTTGAGCATGAAGTGCGGGAAGCCCTGCTTCTCCGCCGCGGCCAGGTCCCAGTCCACCTCGTAGCGGTGCGGCTCGACCGGCTCGCCGTGCACGTCGACGACCTCGACGCCGTCGGGCGCGATGCGCGCGAACTGACCGTCGAGCAGCGCGGCGACCTCGCGGGTGTGGGCGATCAGGGCGGCCACGTCGGAGGCGCAGTAGCCGACCCCGTCGGCGTGGGCGACGATCAGCGGCGCCTCGTGCTTGGCGACGACGATCTCGTCGGGGGCGTCGAGTGCGACGAAGCACAGCGAGTACGCGCCCTGGAGGCGGGCGACGACCGCGCGCACGGCCGCGAGCAGGTCGCGCGCGTCCTCCGGCTGGCGGTCCAGTTCGCGCGCCACGAGGTGGGCGGTCACCTCGGTGTCGGTTTCGGAGGCGAACCGGGCGTCGCCGAGCTCGGCCTTGAGCGCCTGGTAGTTCTCGATGATGCCGTTGTGGACCACGGCGACGCGGCCGGACGGGTCGACGTGGGGGTGGGCGTTGCGGTCGGTCGGCTCGCCGTGGGTCGCCCAGCGGGTGTGGCCGATGCCGGTGGAGGTCGCGAGCGGCTGCGCCTCGAGCGCCTTGACGAGCTGCTGGAGCTTGCCGGCCCGCTTCACCACGCGCAGGTCACGGCCGTCGTTGGTGACGATGCCGGCGGAGTCGTAGCCGCGGTACTCGAGGCGCGTGAGTCCGGCCACGATGCCGTCCACGGCGTCGGGCCGGCCGGTGATACCGATGATGCCGCACACGGGTGAGGGCGCTCCTGGAAGGGGATCGACCCCGAGCCTACCGGCGGGCCCACGCGGACCGCCGTCCGGCCGGCGGTAGGCTCCATCGCCGACCTGGAGGCCCAACGCATGCGCATCGCCGTCCTCGGCCTCGGCTACGTCGGGTGCGTCACGGCCGCCGCCCTCGCCGCCGAGGGCCACCGGGTCCACGGCGTCGATCTGGACGCCGACAAGGTGGCGATGCTGGCGTCCGGCCGCTCCCCGATCGTCGAACGCGGCGTCGACGACCTCGTCGCCGAGGTGGTCGCCGACGGGCGGCTCACGGCCACGACCGACGCGGCCGCCGCGATCCGCGACGCCGAGGTGTCCCTGGTCTGCGTCGGCACACCGAGCACGCGCGCCGGCGAGCTGGACCTGACCGCCGTGCGCCGGGTCAGCGAGGACATCGGCCGGGCCCTGGCCGACCACGACCGCGACCACGTCGTCGCCGTTCGGTCGACGATGCTGCCCGGCAGCGTGGCCGAGGTCGTCGTCCCGGCCATCGAGGCCGCCTCCGGCCGGCACGTCGGCGATGGCATCGGGGTCTGCGTCAACCCGGAGTTCCTGCGCGAGGGCTCCGCCCTGGCGGACTTCCGCGACCCGCCGTTCACCCTCATCGGGTCCGACGACCCGGCGGCCGCCGAGGTGGTCGCGCGGCTCTACGAGGGCCTGGCCGCCCCGGTCGTGGTCACCGACCTCGGACCCGCCGAGCTGGTCAAGTACGCCTCGAACGCCTTCCACGCGCTCAAGGTCGTCTTCGCGAACGAGATCGGCCTGCTCGCGAAGGACCTCGGGGTGGACAGCCACCAGGTCATGGAGGTCTTCGCGCGTGACACGCGGCTGAACATCTCCCCGGCCTACCTCAAGCCAGGGTTCGCGTTCGGTGGCTCCTGCCTGCCCAAGGACCTCCGCTCGCTGGTCGCGCGGGGGCGCACCCGCCACCTCGACCTGCCGGTGCTGAACGCGATCCTGCCGAGCAACGACCGGCACCTCGCGCAGGCGCTTGAGCTGGTCGAGCGGACCGGGCACCGGCGCGTCGGCATGCTCGGCCTGAGCTTCAAGCCCGGGACCGACGACCTGCGCGAGAGTCCGAACGTCGCGCTCACCGAGCGGCTGCTCGGCAAGGGCTACGACGTGCGCATCTTCGACCACAACGTCTCCCTCGCCCGCATCGTCGGCGCCAACCGCCGCTACATCGAGGAGGCGATCCCCCACCTCTCGGCGCTGCTGCTCGCCGACCTCGCGGAGGTCGTCGCCCACGCCGAGGTGCTGGTCGTCGGCGTGGCCGACCCGGCCTTCGCCGCCCTGCCGGACCTCGTGCGCCCGGACCAGCACGTCATCGACCTGGTCCGGCTCGACCTCGACCCGACCGACCTCCCGGGCAGCTACGAGGGCATCGCGTGGTGACCCGGTCGTGAGGCTCGTCCTGGTCGCGCCCCGCTTCCCGTTCCCCCTCGACAAGGGCGACCGGCTGACGGTCCACCACCTCGTGCGCTACCTCGGCGCCCGTCACCAGGTCTGGCTCGCCTGCTTCCTGGAGCCCGACCAGGACCCGGCGTGGGTCGACGAGCTGCGACCGCACTGTGAGGAGGTCCTGACCGTCCCCCTGTCGCGCGGGCGTGCCTACCGCAACAGCGCCCGCGCGGTCGTCGGCCGCACACCGTTGCAGGTGCGCTACTACGCCGACCCGCGGATGCGCCGGCTGGTCGACGACCTGGTCGTGCGCGTGCGCCCCGACGCGCTCTACGCCCACACGATCCGGATGGGCCCGTACACCGTCGACCACGCCGACCTGCCGCGGGTGCTCGCGATGCAGATCTCCATGACGCTGCAGTACCGCCGGCTCGCCGCGGAGACGCGCGGCCCGGCCGGGCGGTTCTACGACCTCGAGTACCGCAAGCTGCGGGGCTTCGAAGGGCCGTTCGCCCGCCGGTTCGACCGGGTGCTGCTGATCTCCCCCCACGACCTGCGGGCGATCGAACGCGACCCGCCCGAGCCGTCACGGGTGGTGTTCAACCCACACGGCGTCGACGGCGAACGGTTCGCGCCGGACCCCGCCACCGAGAAGCAGCCGGGCACGATCGTGTTCTCCGGCAACCTCGCCTACCCGCCGAACGTCGACGCGGCCCGCTGGTTCCACACGGCGATCTGGCCCCGGGTGGTCGCCGCCGTGCCGTCGGCCCGCTGGGACGTGGTGGGGGCCGACCCGGTGCCGGAGATCCAGGCGATGGGCGCCGATCCCCGCATCACCGTCACCGGGCGGGTCCCCGACCTCGTCCCCTACCTCGACCGTGCCGAGGTGGCGGTCGACCCGCTGCGCATCGGGGCGGGCCTGCAGAACAAGGTGCTCGAGGGCATGGCCGTCGGGCTGCCGATGGTGGTCACCACGATCGCGAACGAGGGCATCCAGGCCGCCCCAGGCGAGCACCTGCTCCTCGCTGACGACGCGGAACGGTTCGCGGCCGAGGTGATCCGGCTGCTGCGGGACCCGGACCTGCGGGCGGGGCTCGGCGCGGCGGCCCGGCGTCACATCCTCGACGCCTGGTCGTGGGAGCACCACTTCGCGGACCTGGAGCGGGTCGTCGAGGGGCTCGTCGCCGAGCGTCACGGGCACGCCTGACCGCGGGCGGTGGCGGGCGCGGGCGGCGGCAGCCCTGGACCGCGTGGGATGCTCAGGCCGTCCCGAAGGTCTCCAGGATCGCCCACAGGTTCTCCCCGAGGCGCGACATCGGGACCTTGTACCAGGCACCACCGAGGATCAGGTGGTCGACGTGCCGCTCGTAGGCCGCCAGCTTGTCCTTGACCTCGTCGGGGGTGCCGGCGATCGCGTACCGCTCCACCGCCTCGTCCGGGACGGCCGCGACCAGCGCGTCGAGGTCCTGCTTGGTCGACGCCCAGACGTCGCGGAGTCGGCCGGTGAGCGCCTCGTCGCCGTAGGAGGCGAACACCCCCTGGTAGTTCGGCGTCGTGCCGTAGAAGGCGATCTGCTGCTTGGCCTCGCGGACGGCCACCTCGCGGTCGTCGGCGATCGTGAGGATCACGCCCTGGCACACGGTGAACTCGTCACGGGACCGGCCGGCCTCCGCGAGGGCCTGCTCGACGCGCGGCAGGACGTCGTCGGTGAGGTACCGCTCGGAGGTGAACGGGTGACCAAGCAGCCCGTCGGCGTGGGCCGCCGCGGCCTTGGTCATCAGCGGGCCCACCGCGGCGACGTAGACGCGCGGCAGCTTGCGGTCGTGCGCCCGGCCGCGGCCGCCGAGACCGGGGCGCAGGACGCGGTAGAGGTCGCCGTCGAAGGTGACGTCCTCCCCGCGCTCCATGCGCCAGACGGTCTGCATGGCTTGGACGTACTCGGCCATCCGCTTGGCGGGGTGGTCGAACGCGGCGGAGAAGCGATCCTCGATGATGCGCTTGACCTGGCTGCCGAGCCCGACGACGAACCGGTCGCCCGACAGCTCGTTGAGGTCCCACGCCTGCATCGCCGTGATCGTCGGGGACCGAGGGAACGCGAGCGTGATGTTCGTGCCGACGTCGATCCGCTCCGTCGCCTGCGCGATCACCGACGCCTGGATCATCGACTCCTGCGTCGTCTCCGAGACCCAGGCGGCGTCGAACCCGCGGGCCTCCACCTGCTTGGCCAGTTCGCCGAGGAAGGCGTACGGCCCTCCGATCCCCACACCACGCGTCGCCACGGTGCACGCCTCCCGCTCGTCGTCCGGACCGGACGCTACCGGGGATGTGCCCGCCGCCCCGAACTCGCCGGAACGCTCAGACCGTGAGGTGGTCCCGGACGGCGTCGGCGATGCGGTCCGCGGCGAGCTGCGCGTCCTGTTCGGTCTCCGCCTCCGCCATGACCCGGACCAGGGGCTCGGTCCCCGAGGGGCGCAGCAGCACGCGGCCCCCCGTCCCGAGCCGGGCCTCCTCCGCCCGGACGACCGACCAGATGGCGTCGGCCTGGTGGAGTCGCGCCTTGTCCACGCCCCGCACGTTGGTCAGCACCTGCGGCAGGCGCGTCATCACGGTCGACAGCTCGCGAAGGGTGGCACCGGTCGAGCGCACGATCGACAGCAGCCGGACGGCCGAGAGGATGCCGTCCCCGGTGGTCGCGTGGTCGAGGTCGATGAGGTGGCCGGACTGCTCGCCGCCGAGGTTCAGGTCGCGCTCGAGCATCGCCTCGAGGACGTAGCGGTCCCCGACCCTGGTCTCCACCACCTCGATGCCGAGGGCGGTCATGGCCTGCCGGAACCCGAGGTTGGTCATCACGGTGGTCGCGACGGCATCCTGCTTGAGCGTGCCCTGGTGGTGCATCTGGCGGGCGAGGATCGCGAGGATCGTGTCCCCGTCGACCTCGGCCCCCTCGTGGGTGGCGGCGATGAGCCGGTCGGCGTCCCCGTCATGGCTGATGCCGGCGTCCGCGCTGTTCGCGACCGTGGCCTCGCAGATCACCTCGGGGTAGGTCGAGCCGGCCTGCTCGTTGATGTTCGAGCCGTCCGGTGAGCAGTTGATCGTCACCACCTCGGCCCCGAGTTGGCGGTAGACCTGCGGCCCGACGTTCGAGGCGGCACCGTTGGCGCCGTCGACGACCACCTTCAGGCCGGAGAGGTCGACGTCGGCGGTCGCCGCGAGGTGCTCGACGTACCGGGCGACGGCCGCCGGGTCGGTCAGCCGCCGGCCGATGTTGATGCCCGTCGGCCGGCGCCCGGCCTGCTCGTCGACGATCGCCTCGAGCCGTGCCTCCTCGAGGTCGGTGAGCTTGTACCCGCGCTCCCCGAAGAACTTGATGCCGTTGTCCCCGACCGGGTTGTGCGATGCGGAGATCATCGCGCCGGCGGCTGCGGCAGAGTTGCCGGTCAGATGCGCGACGCCGGGCGTGGGCAGGACCCCGACCGCGACCGCATCACCGCCGGCGGAGGTGATGCCGGCCACCAGCGCCGCCTCGAGCATCTCCCCGGACCAGCGGGGGTCGCGCCCGATCAGGATCGTCGGCCGCCGCTCGCCGCCCTCGTGCAGGACCGTGACCAGCGCCTTGCCGAGCGCCAGCGCCAGCTCCGGGGTGAGGTCGACGTTCGCGACGCCGCGCACCCCGTCCGTGCCGAAGATCCTGCCCACCACGCACCTCGCTCGTCGGGGCCCGCACGGGACCACGCTCTGCCGCCGCGGCGAGCCTAACGGGCAGGTGCGCGTCCTCCGTGCGCGGCGGCCCGGCCCGGCGGCGGTGCCTGGCCGCCGTCACGCACGCGAGCGCCGTGACGGACGGGTGCGGTCGCGCACCGCCGCCGTCACGCACGCGAACGCCGCCCCGGAGGGCGGCGTCGGCGGTCCGTCGACGGTGCGGGTCGACGGCGGGTGGAGGGACCGATCAGCGCTTGGAGAACTGCGGCGCGCGCCGGGCCTTCTTGAGCCCGTACTTCTTGCGCTCGACCTTCCGGGCGTCGCGTGTGAGCAACCCGGCGGACTTCAGCGGCCCCCGCCACGCCGGGTCCTCCTGCGCCAGCGCCCGGGCGATCGCGAGGCGCAGCGCACCCGCCTGCCCGGTGGTGCCGCCGCCGTGGATCCGGGCGGAGACGTCCCACTTGCCGTCCTCCTCGAGGACCCCGAAGGGCTCGAGGACGTGGGCGCGGAGCTTCTCCGTGCGGAAGTAGTCGTCGAGCGGGCGCCCGTTGAGCGTGAACTGGCCCGAGCCGCGGGTCACGCGCGCACGCGCGACCGCGGACTTGCGCCGCCCGGTGTGGATCGTTGCCGACATCGAGGTCTCCGTCAGACGTGGTCGGGCAGCGGCTTCGGCTGCTGCGCGGCATGGGGGTGGTCGGGACCGGCGTAGACCTTGAGCTTGTGCACCATCGAGCGGCCCAGCTTGTTCTTCGGCAGCATGCCCTTCACGGCGTTCTCGACCACCCGCGTCGGCTGCTTCTCGAGCATCGACGCGAACGGCACGGAACGGAGCCCGCCCGGGTAGCCGGAGTGGGCGTGGTAGAGCTTCTGGTCCGGCTTGCCACCGGTCAGCACGATCTTGTCGGCGTTGACCACGATGACGTGGTCGCCCAGGTCGAGGTGGGGCGTGAAGGTCGGCTTGTGCTTGCCGCGCAGGACGGTGGCGATCCGGGTGGCGAGCCGGCCGAGGGTCTGGCCCTCGGCGTCCACCACGTACCAGTCGCGCGTGATGTCCTTCGCGCTCGGGCTGTAGGTGCGCATGTCGTGGTCCTCGTGACCGTCAGCGGTCGGATCGGCCGTGGGGGGCGCGGACGCCGGACCGCCACGGACGCGGTGGGCTCACGGCCCGGGCGGTCGTCGGGGACGACCGTCGCTCCGGCCCGACGGCTGCGACACGGATGGTCGCGCACAGGCTCGTCGTCGGGAACGTCCGGGGAGGGTGCACACGGGCACCGAGGTGCGACGCGTTTCGGGTCCGGACACGGAACGCGCGACCCACGCGGGGGCCGCGGCCGGGAAGGGTACCCCGGGTGCCGCCGACGGGTCAACCGGCGTCCTGGCCGTCCGCCCCGGTGCGCGGTCCCCGTGCGCCGACCCCCGCACGGGCCTCGCCGGTCCGGCTCAGCGCACCCCCGGTGGGGGCGCCGCCGGCACCCCGGGCCCGTAGCCGACGCGCTCGAGGGTCAGGCCGTGGGGCGGCGCGACCCGGGCGGCCGCGGCGCGATCGCGCGCCGCCAGCACCTCGCCGATCCACCCGGACGGTCGGCGGCCCCGTCCCACCTCGACGAGGCAGCCGACGATCGCCCGGACCTGCTGATGGCAGAACGCGGTCCCCACCAACCGGACGTCGACGCGGCCGGGGCCCGGACGGGTGACCGTCGCGAGCGTCAGGCGCCGGACGGTGGTCCGGCCGGGGGCCCGGCGGCAGAACGAGGCGAAGTCGTGCTCCCCGAGCAGCAGCCGCGCCCCACGGCGCATCGCACCGACGTCGAGCGGCTCCCCGACGTGCCAGCGGTCGCTGCGCCGGATCGGGTCGGCCGTCACCGCGTCCACGAGGCGGTAGCGATACTCCCGGGAACGGGCGGAGAACCGCGCATCGAAGTGCCGCGGGACGCGCCGGACCGCCCAGACGGTGATGGCCGGGCCGACCAGGTGGTCGAGGCGCGCACGCAGCATGGTCGGGTCCGCCACCAGCGAGGCGGCCCGCTGCGACCCCTCGGGGACGTCGAGGTGGACGACCTGAGCCAGGGCGTGGACCCCGCGGTCGGTGCGCCCCGCGCCGGTCGACGTGATCTGACAGCCGAGGAGCCGTCCGAGCGCGGCCTCGAGCGTGCCCTGGACGGTCACCTGGTCGCGCTGGCGGGCGAAGCCGGCGAACGGGGCACCGTCGTAGGCCAGGTCGATCCGCAACCGAACGGCGGCGACCCCGCCGGGCGCCCGCTGCGGGGCCGCCTCGGCGGGGTCGTCGGACCGGGGGGTGCGCACCGGCTGCGGTGGCACGCGTCGCGGCTCAGCGGTCCTCGGAGCTCGCGTCGTCATCGTCGTCCGTCGGCCGCACGCCCGTCGCCTCCGCGATGGCCGCCGCGACCTGCTCGTCGTCCTCGACGTCGAACTCGGGCTCCTCCTCGACGGGCTCGTCGACGAGCGCAGCGGTGTCGGCGGCCGGCTCGCTCGCGCCGGCCGCGGCACGCCGGCGGCGCCCGAACAGCCCGCGCATGCGGCCCTGCTTCGCCTCCTCGATGAGCTCCTCGCCGGCGGCGCTGCCCTGCTCGACGAGCTCGATCAGCGCCATGCGGGCACCGTCGCCCTTGCGGGGCTCGAGCTTGAGGATGCGCGTGTAGCCGCCGTTGCGCTCGGCGAACCGCGGCGCGACGTCCTCGAAGAGGTACGCGACGACATCACGGTCGTGCAGCTTGGCGAGCACCTGACGACGGGCGTGCAGGTCACCCTGCTTCGCCTTGGTGATGAGTCGCTCGGCGTAGGGCCGCAACGCCTTGGCCTTGGCCTCGGTCGTGGTGATCCGTCCGTGGCGGAACAGGTCGCTGGCGAGACCCGCCAGCAGGTGCTTCTGGTGGGCGGGTCCCCCACCGAGCCGAGGACCACGCTTCGGGGTCGGCATGTCGTGTTCTCCTAGGTCGTCGTCGACCCCGGCACGGGGTCGGGTGCGGACAGCGCGCCGCAGGGGCGCCCGCGGGTCACTCCTTGAGGGAGACGCCGAGCTCCGCGAGCTTCTCCTTGACCTCGTCCACGGACTTCGAGCCGAAGTTGCGGATCTCGAGCAGCGTCTGCTCGGTCTTGTCGAGCAGCTCGCCGACGGTGGCGACCCCTTCCCGCTTGAGGCAGTTGTAGGACCGGACCGACAGGTCGAGGTCCTCGATCGGCAGCTGCTTGACCGGGTCCGCGCCGAGCGAGGCGAGGGCCTCCTCGGGGGAGACGACGATGCCGCCGGGGCCTGAGGTCTCGAACTCCGCGAACTGCTCGAACAGGCCCTTGAGGGTCTCGCCGGCCGAGGACAGCGCCTGCGCCGGGGTGAGGGAGCCGTCGGTCTCCACGTCGAGGATGAGCTTGTCGTAGTTGGTCATCTGCTCGACCCGGGCCGACTCGACCCGGTAGGCGACCCGCCGGACGGGGCTGAAGACCGAGTCGATCGCGATGACGCCGATCGGGTCGTTGCCGCGCTTGTTGGTGTCGGCCGTCACGTACCCGCGACCGCGCTCGACGGTGAGGTACATCTCGAGGTGTCCGCTGCCGTTGAGCGTGGCGATGTGCAGGTCCTCGTTGACCACCTCGACCTGCGACGGCGCGAAGATGTTCTCCGCGGTCAGCACGCCGGGGCCGTCACCGCCGAGGAAGATCTCGACGGGATCGTCGGACTCGGATCGGACGACGAGGTCCTTGATGTTGAGGATGATGTCGGTGACGTCCTCCTTGACCCCTTCGATCGCGGAGAACTCGTGCAGGACCGAGCCGCCCTCGGGGCCGGCGGCCTGCGCGGAGGTGAACCGGATCCGGGTCACGGCGGCGCCGGGCACCGACGACAGCAGGGTGCGCCGCAGCGAGTTGCCGATCGTGTAGCCGAAGCCCGGTTCGAGCGGGTCGACGGTGAAGCGCGAACGGGTGCCCTCCTCGAGGATCTCCTCGTCGAAGCTCGGGCGATAGGTGATGAAGGGCGACCCGCTCTGGGTCTCACCCAGGCTGATGACGCCATCCTCGTCGTAGAAGCCGAAATCGGACATCGGTGCTCCTCACACAGCGGTTCGGCGGGGACGTCCCCCCGCCACGTGCTGCCCTCGTTCCCGGGGCCGTCGGCAGCACGCTCGTCGACCGCGCACCGGGACCCGGGCCGGTGGGCGGACCGCGGACGGGCGTCCGCGGCGGTGGTCGGGATGCAGGCTCGCGCGGGCGCGAGCCTCGTGGCTCACTTCGAGTAGAGCTCGACGATCATCTGCTCGTTCACGGGCGCGTCGATCTGGCTGCGTACGGGCAGGTCGACGACGGTGACCGTGAAGGCGCTCGGGTCCGTGGTGAGCCACCCCGGGACCTCGCGCGAGCCGAAGACCTCGAGGGAGCCGATCACGGCCTGCGATTCGCGGGCCCGCTCCCGGATCGTGACGACGTCGCCGGGCTTGACCCGGTACGAGGGCACGTTGGTCGCACGGTTGTTGACGAGGACGTGCTTGTGGCTGACCAGCTGGCGCGACTCCGCACGGGTGCGGCCCCAGCCGGCGCGGTAGAGCACGTTGTCGAGCCGCAGCTCGAGCAGCACGAGCAGGTTCACGCCGGTCAGGCCCTCCTTGCGGGTGGCCTCCTCGTAGTAGCGGCGGAACTGCTTCTCCAGCACGCCGTAGTAGTAGCGCGCCTTCTGCTTCTCGCGGAGCTGGAGGAGGTACTCCGACTCCTTGATGCGACCGCGCCCGTGCTCACCCGGGGGGTAGGGGCGCTTCTCGAAGTACTTGTCGTTGCCCTTGAGGTCGACGCCGAGACGACGCGACTTCTTGGTCAGTGGGCCGGTGTAGCGAGCCATGTCGTGGTCCTCGTTCGCGTCAGGTGCGGCGGCGCTTGGGCGGGCGGCAACCGTTGTGGGGCACCGGGGTGATGTCCTTGATGGACAGCACCTCGATCCCGGCGGCGGCCAGGGTGCGGATCGCGGTCTCGCGGCCTGCGCCCGGCCCCTTGCACAGCACGTCGACCTTGCGGACGCCGTTCTCGACGGCCGCCTTGGTCGCCTGCTCGGCGGCGAGCTGGGCGGCGAACGGGGTCGACTTGCGGGACCCCTTGAAGCCGGCGCTGCCCCCGGTCGACCAGGCGATGACGTTGCCCTGCAGGTCGGTGAAGGTGATGGTGGTGTTGTTGAACGTCGCCTTGATGTGACACTTCGCGTGCATGACGTTCTTGCGCTCGCGCTTGCGTGCGCGCTGCTTGTTCTGCGCCATCGTCGGCTCCCTCAGTGCTTGCGGGTCGGCTTGCGGATGCCGCCGACGGCCCTGCGCGGACCCTTGCGGCTCCGGGCGTTGGTGTGGGTGCGCTGTCCTCGGACCGGGAGCCCCAACCGGTGGCGGATGCCCTGGTAGGACCCGATCTCGATCTTGCGCTTGATGTTGTTCGCGACCTCACGCCGCAGGTCACCCTCGACGCGGTAGGCGTTCTCGATGTGCTGCCGCAGCCGCACGACCTCCTCGTCGGTGAGGTCGCGCACCCGCGTGTCGGGGTTCACGTCGGCGGCGGCGAGCGTCTGCTCCGCACGCGTGCGGCCGACGCCGTAGATGTAGGTGAGCGCGATGACCACGCGCTTCTCGCGCGGGATGTCGACGCCTGCGATTCGTGCCATGTTCGATCGTCCTCCGTCAGCCCTGGCGCTGCTTGTGGCGTGGGTTCTCGCAGATCACGCGCACCGAGCCGCGGCGTCGGATGATCTTGCACTTGTCACACTGCTTCTTGACGGACGGGTGCACCTTCACGGTGGCTCCTCCTTCGGCTCGTCGACGACCCGGGTGGTCGTCGCGGTGCGAGGGCTGCCACCCCACCGCACCGGGGCCACCATCCCGCGCTCGCGTCACGAACCGACGCACGGCGGGTGGTCGCTGACGCCGGTCCCGCGTCCTCGTCGGAACACGAGGTGGGCGGGTGGGCGCCGGCCGGCCGATCGACGTCACGTCCTGCGACGTGCGCCGGATGCAGCGTCCCTGCGGCGGGGCCGAGGGGCGCGTTGTCGTTGGGCCTCGCCTGGCGACCCGGGTCCCGGTGGGGCAGCACCGAGGGGTCGAGGTGAGCGCGTTCGGCGGGGGGCCGCGAGCGACGCCCCCGAGAGATCACTTGTAGCGGTAGGTGATGCGGCCGCGGGAGAGGTCGTAGGGGGACAGCTCGACGACCACCCGGTCGCCCGGCAGGATCCGGATGTAGTGCATCCGCATCTTGCCGCTGATGTGCGCGAGCACGTTGTGGCCGTTCTCCAGTTCCACGCGGAACTGCGTGTTCGGGAGGGCCTCCGTGACGGTGCCCTCCACCTGGATCGACTCTTCTTTCTCGCTCACGCCGCCTCCGGGTCGTCCTCTCGTCGCCGTCACGTGCCATCGCGCGCGGGCGACGCACCGCCCGGGTGGGAGATGGTCACCGCGCCGCCTGCGGGATCGGCGTCCACGGCGCGCGGCCAGGACGGGAACGACACAGCGGTGGGTGGGACGTGACGAAGCCCTGCCACGCGGCAGGGCGCCCGGCGAGGGTACCGGTCCGGCCCGGGGGCCGGCAACCCGTGCCCCGGCCGCAGGGCCAGGGCGTCGTCGTGGTCGGCGCCCGGGCGGAGCCGATCTGCCCCCTCACCAGGTCGGCACCGGCTCGCTCAGGGGGTGGGCGGGCTCGTCCGAGCGGGCCGTCAGCACCCAGGGCCCGTCCTCGGTGATCGCCACGGTGTGCTCCCAGTGGGCGGAGACCGCGCCGTCCGCCGTGACCACCGTCCAGCCGTCGTCGAGGGTGCGGGTCGCCTCCGTCCCCAGGTTGAACATCGGCTCGACCGCGATGACCCAACCGCGGGTGAGCTTCATGCCGCGCCCGCGACGGCCGTAGTTCGGCACGGACGGGTCCTCGTGGAGTGCGCGTCCGATGCCGTGCCCGACGTACTCGCGCACGACCCCGTAGCCCTGCTCGTGGGCGACCGCTTCGATCGCGGCGCCGACATCGCCGAGCCGCCGGCCGTGCTGCACCTGCTCGAGCCCGCGCCACAGCGCGTTGCGGGTCGCGCGCACCAGGGTCGCCACCTCCGGGGCCACCGCGTCGAGGCCGCCGACCACCAGGGTCGTGGCCGAATCGCCGTGGTACCCCTCGACGATGGCGCCCGCGTCGATCGAGATGACGTCGCCCTCCTCGAGCACCACGTCCGCCGACGGGATGCCGTGGACGATCTCGTGGTTGCGCGAGGTGCACAGCGTGGCCGGGAAGCCGCGGTAGCCCTTGAACGACGGCACCGCACCGGACCGCACGGCCACGTCCTCGGCGATGCGGTCGAGGTCGAGGGTCGACATGCCCGGGCGCAGCGCCTCGATGAGCGCCTCGTGCATGCGGGCGACGACCGCGCCGGCCCGGGCCATGCGCGCGATCTCGTCGCGCGACTTCTTGATGATCATCGTCGGTCCGGGGTCGGGCGGGCAGAGCGCGTGCCGCCCTCGTCAGGCGCCGTGGTACTCGGCGAGCACCTGTGCGGCACGCTCGCTGACCTCCTCCGGGGTGCCGACGGCCTCCACGTCGCGCAGCAGCCCCCGCTCCCAGTAGAAGTGCTCGAGCGGCTGGGTCTGGCTGCGGTAGACGTCCAGACGGTTGAGCACGACCGCCTCGGTGTCGTCGTCGCGTTGGGTGAGCTCGCCACCACAGTCGTCGCACCGGCCCGGCTCGACGGGTGGGTCGAACACCTCGTGGAAGATGCGCCCGCAGCCGCTGCAGGTACGCCGGCCGGTCAGGCGTCGGACCACCTCGTCCTGTGGGACGGCCAGGCGCAGCACCGCGTCGAGCGGCGCCCCCCGGTCGATCAGCATCCCCTCGAGCGCCTCCGCCTGGGGGACGGTGCGCGGGAAGCCGTCGAACAGGAAGCCGGCCTCCGCATCGGGCAGCTCGAGCCGGTCGGCGACCATGCCCATGATCACCTCGTCGGGGACGAGGTCCCCGGCGTCCATGTAGCGCTTGGCCTCCTGCCCGAGCGACGTCCCCTCGCGGACGTTGGCGCGCAGGATGTCCCCGGTGGAGATGTGGGGGATGCCGTAGCGCTCCGCGATGCGCGTGGCCTGGGTCCCCTTGCCAGCGCCGGGTGGTCCGAGCAGGATGACACGCACGTCGATCGCCTTCCCTGGTCTGGCTGGCGGGGAGCTCCCGCCACCCTGGGGTCGGGCACCCCTCGCGCCCGACCGTTGCGAGGGCTACCGGAGGAAGCCCTCGTAGTTGCGCTGCATGAGCTGACTCTCGATCTGCTGCATCGTCTGGAGCGCCACCCCGACCATGATCAGCAGGCTCACCCCGCCCAGCGGGAACGCCTGGATGTTGCCGACCGCGAGCAGGATGAACGGCAGCACCGCGATGGTCGCGAGGTAGAGCGAACCCGGCAGGGTCAGACGCGTGAGCACCTTGTCGAGGTACTCCGCGGTCTGGCGTCCCGGCCGGATGCCCGGCACGAAGCCGCCGTAGCGCTTCATGTTGTCGGCCACCTCGACGGGGTTGAACGTGATCGCGCTGTAGAAGTAGGCGAAGAAGATCGTCAGCAACGCGAACACCAGGATGTAGACCCAGCTGGTCGCGTCGGCGAGGTAGCGCTCGGTCCACTCGACGACCGCCTGCGAGCCGGAGATCTGTGCGACGAGGCCCGGCAGGATCATCAACGAGGACGCGAAGATGACCGGGATGACCCCTGACTGGTTGACCTTCAGCGGGATGTAGGTGGACTGGCCGCCGTAGCTGCGGCGGCCGACCTGTCGGCGCGCGTACTGCACCGGGATGCGACGCTGTCCCATCTCGATGAAGACCACCGCGATGGTGAGCAGGAAGCCCATGAGCAGCACCCCGACGACCCAGCCCCACCCGTTCGAGATACGCACGAGGGCGAGCTCCGACGGGAACTGGCTGATGATCGACACGTAGATCAGCAGCGACATGCCGTTGCCGATCCCGCGGGCGGTGATGAGCTCACCGAGCCACATGATCAGCGAGGTGCCGGCGGTCAGGGTCAACACCGCCACGATCACGATGCCGGTCCCCGCGTCGGGCATCACGTTGACGCCGTCGAAGGCCGCACCGTTGCGGGCGAGGGTCACGAGCGCGGTGGACTGCAGCAGTGCCAGACCGACCGTCACGTACCGCGTGTACTGCGTGATCTTGCGTCGTCCCTGCTCACCCTCGCGTTGCAGCGTCTCGAGCTTCGGGATCACGACCGCGAGCAGCTGCATGATGATGCTGGCGGTGATGTACGGCATGATGCCGAGCGCGAACACCGCCATCTGCTGCAGCGCACCGCCGGTGAAGACGTTGAGGATGCCGACGATGTTGCCGGCGGCGCCGGCACCTGTCGCCTCGGCGAGCAGTTCGGCCTCGACCCCGGGGATCGGGATCCAGGCGCCGACCCGGTAGACCGCGAGGATCCCCAGCGTGAACAGCAGCTTGCGCCGCAGGTCGGGGATCTTGAACGCGTTGATGAACGCTCGGAGCATGGGTTCCCTCGGTGCTTTCACGGGCCCACCGGTCCCCCTCCACGGCCGACGCCGATCGGGCACGGCAGGGAGGGGCGGGGGCACACCACGGCGCATCGTGGCTGGACAGAGATGCTAGCGGGTCGGGGCGAACGCCCGCCCCGACGGGCGGGGCCGCCGCCCGACGACGCCACCGAGGTGACGGGCCGGGCCGCGGCCCACCGGATGACGGGTCAGGCGACGCTGCCGCCGGCCTCGGTGATCTTCTCACGGGCGGTCGCGGTGATCGCGTCGACGTCGACGGTCAGGGCCTTGGTGATCTCACCGTGGCCGAGGATCTTCACGGGCCGCTTCTTCTTGACGAGCCCGCGGGCGCGCAGGACGTCCGAGGTGACCTCGTCGCCGGCCTCGAAGGCTTCCTCGAGACGCGCGACGTTGATGACCGCGTACTCGACCTTGTTCGGGTTGGTGAAGCCCGGGCGCTTCGGCTGGCGACGAACCATGGGCATCTGGCCGCCCTCGAACCCGGCGGGCACGTTGCCCCGGGCGCCGCTGCCCTTGGTGCCGCGACCAGCGGTCTTGCCGCCCCGGCCACGGTCGCCCCGGGCGACGCGCTTCTTCGAGGTCTTGGCGCCCTCGGCGGGCTTGAGGTGGTGCAGCTTGACGGTCATCGTCCGGCCTCCTCGTCCTCGGCCGCCGAGACGAGCTCCCAGTCCACCAGGTGCGGGACCTTGCGGAGCATCCCGCGGATCTCCGGGCGGTCGGGCTGTTCGACGGTGTGGCGGATGCGCTTGAGGCCCAGCGAGCGCACGGTGGCGCGCTGGTCCTGCGGCCGGCCGATCAACGACCGCCGCTGTGTGATGCGAAGGATGCCCTCAGCCATCAGGCGGCACCTCCCCGCAGGGTCTCGAGCATCGCCTTGGGTGCCACGTCCTCCACGGCCTTGTCCCGCAGGGCCGCGATCTCGTGCGCGGACCGCTGGGACTTCAGCCCGGCGACGGTGGCGTGCACCACGTTGATGGGGTTGGCGGTGCCGAGCGACTTCGCCAGCAGGTCCTGGATCCCGGCCGCCTCGATGACGGCACGGACCGGCCCGCCGGCGATGACCCCGGTACCGGGGGCCGCCGGTTTGAGCATGACCCGGCCCGCGCCGGCGTGGCCGACCACGGGATGCACGATCGTCGAACCGACCATCGGGACCTTGAAGAAGTTCTTCTTCGCCTCCTCCACGCCCTTCTGGATCGCCGACTGCACCTCCTTGGCCTTGCCGTGCCCGACGCCGACCATGCCCTTGCCGTCACCGACGACCACGAGCGCGGTGAACTGGAAGCGCCGGCCACCCTTCACGACCTTCGCGACGCGGTTGATCGCGACCACGCGCTCGTCGAACTGCTCGCGCTCCTGTTCGCGGCCACGCCCGCGACGGTCGTCGCGGCCGCCGCGACCACGGCCCGGGCCGCCTCCACGGTTGTTCGCTGCCATGTGCGTGACCTTCCTCAGAACTCGAGCCCGGCGGCGCGCGCGCCGTCGGCGAGCGCGGCCACCCGGCCGGCGTAGCGGTTGCCCCCGCGATCGAACACGCAGGTGGTGATGTCGGCGGCCTTGGCGCGTTCGCCGATGAGCTCGCCGACCTGCTTCGCGACGCCGACCTTGCCGTCGTCACCCTTGGCGACCTGCCCCTCACGTGAGGAGGCTGCCGCCAGGGTACGTCCGGTGGTGTCGTCGATCAGCTGGGCGTAGATGTGGCTGTTGCTGCGGTAGACCGACAGCCGCGGTTTCGCGGCGGTCCCCCGCACGTGCTTGCGGACGCGCAGCTGGCGCATCCTGCGGCCAGCGCGCTTCGTCTTGGCGTCCATCGTGGCTCTCCTCGTGGCCCGCTCCTACCGGTTGACCGGGGTCGGTCCACCGCTGAGCGGTCGCGAGCCCACGCCCGGAGGCGGGGCGGCGGCACCGTGACGGCACCGCTGGGTCGGGAACGGGTTGGGGCGTGCTGACGGGCGGGCCGGTCAGCGACCGGCGGCCTTGCCGGCCTTGCGGCGGATCTGCTCGCCCTCGTACTTGATGCCCTTGCCCTTGTAGGGCTCCGGCGGACGGACCTTGCGGATGTTCGCGGCGACCTGGCCGACGAGCACCTTGTCGATGCCGCTGACGACCACCCTGGTCGGCTGGGGCACCTCGATCGCGATGCCTTCGGGGGCCGCGATCGTCACGGGGTGGGAGTAGCCGACCTGCAGTTCGAGGTCGCTGCCCTTCGACGCGGCCCGGTAGCCGACGCCGACGAGCTGCAGCGACTTCGAGTAGCCCTCGGTGACCCCGACGACCATGTTGGCGACGAGGCTGCGGACGAGCCCGTGGCGGGAGCGCTCGAGGCGCGTCTCGCCGGTGCGCGTGACGACGACGGCACCGTCGTCGTCACGGGACAGGTCGACGCCCTCGGGCATGGCCTGCGTGAGCTCGCCCTTGGGGCCCTTGACGGACACGGTGAGGCCGTCGATCGTGACCTCGACCCCGTCGGGGACGGGGACGGGCAGCTTGCCGATGCGGGACATAGTGGGTTCCTCCCTGGCCTACCAGACGTACGCGAGGACCTCGCCGCCGCGGCCGTCCTTGCGGGCGTCGCGGTCGGTCATGAGGCCGGCGTTGGTGGACAGGATCGCGACACCGAGCCCGCCGAGCACCCGCGGGATCTCGTCGCGCTTGACGTAGACGCGCAGCCCGGGCTTCGAGATGCGGCGCAGCCCGATGATGACCCGCTCACGGTTCGGGCCGTACTTCATCCGGATCGTGAGGTTCGGCTGCGGCTCGGCGTCGTCGAGCGACCAGCCCTCGATGTAGCCCTGCTGCTCGAGGATCCGGGCGATGTTCACCTTGATCTTCGACGCAGGCATCGTGGTGGTGTCGTGGTAGGCGATCGACGCATTGCGGATGCGCGTGAGCATGTCCGCGACGGGGTCGGTCATGGTCATGGTGGTGGTCTCCTCGGGGTTACGGGGACCGATGGGCCCCGCACTTCCCAGCGTGGTAGCGGCAGCCGGACGGCTACCAGCTGGCCTTCTTGATGCCGGGCAGCTCCCCGGCGTGGGCCATCTCGCGGAAGCAGATCCGGCACAGGCGGAAACGGCGGTACACCGCGCGCGGTCGACCGCAGCGCTCGCACCGCGTGTAGTCCTGCACCGGGTACGTCGCGCCCCGCTTGACGGCGGCGATCTTGGACTTCTTGGCCATCGGGTCAGCCCTCCTGGACGCGGGCGAACGGGAAGCCGAAGGCATCGAGGAAGGCGCGCCCCTGCTCGTCGGTCTCCGCGGTGGTGACGATCGTGATGTCCATGCCTCGGACGGCATCGACCGAGTCGTAGTCGATCTCCGGGAAGACCAGCTGCTCGACCAGGCCGAAGGTGTAGTTGCCGCGGCCGTCGAAGGCGGTCGCCTTCAGGCCACGGAAGTCGCGGATACGTGGCAACGCGATCGACAGCAGGCGGTCGAAGAACTCCCACATGCGGTCGCCCCGCAGGGTGACCTTCGCACCGATCGGCATGCCTTCACGCAGCTTGAAGGCCGCGATGGACTTCCGCGCGCGGTTCACGCGCGGCTTCTGGCCCGTGATCGTCGTCAGGTCGCGCAGGGCACCCTCGAGCGCCTTGCTGTCGTTGATGGCCTCGCCGAGGCCGATGTTCACGACGATCTTCTCGAGCCTCGGCACCTGCATGACGTTGTCGAGTTCGAGCTCGGTCTTGAGCGCCGGCGCGATCTGTTCGCGGTAGCGCTGCTTGAGCCGCGGCATCGCCGGGGCGGTGCTCGTCGCGGTCTCGCTCATGGTCTCGTTCCTCCTCGCCTGTCCGACTCGTCCTCGCACCTGGCGGTGCGTGGCACCGATCCCGTGCCAACGGGCGGGCCGGTCGGCGTGTGGCTGCCTAGAAGGTCGCGCCGCAGGCACGGCAGCTGCGGACCTTGCTGCGCCGGTCGCCCTCGGTCTCGTAGACGAACCCGACCCGGGTCGCCTTGCTGCACGAGGGACAGATCGGCATGATGTTGGACACGTGCACCGGCGCCTCGGTCTCGATGATGCCGCCCTCCTGGGCGCCACCACGCTGCGACTGGATGCGCTGGTGCTTCTTGACGTAGTTGACGCCCTCGACCAGGACACGGTCGCGGTCGAGGAACAGCTTGACCACCCGGCCGGACTTGCCGGCGTCCTTGCCGGCGATCACCTGGACCTGGTCGTCCTTGCGGATGCGGCGCATCACAGCACCTCCGGGGCGAGCGAGACGATCCGCATGTACTTCTTGTCCCGTAGCTCGCGCGCGACCGGCCCGAAGATGCGGGTGCCGCGCGGGGTGCCGTCGGGGCGGATGATGACGCACGCGTTGTCGTCGAACCGGATGTAGGAACCGTCCGGGCGGCGCCGCTCCTTCGCGGTGCGCACGACCACACAGCGGACGACCTCGCCCTTCTTGACGTTGGACTGGGGGATGGCGTTCTTGACCGTCCCGACGAACACGTCGCCGACGGACGCGTAGCGCCGACCCGAGCCGCCGAGCACGCGGATGCACAGCACCTCGCGTGCCCCCGAGTTGTCTGCGACCTTCAGCCGCGTTTCGGTCTGGATCATCGTTGTCTCTCTCTGGCTTCGTCGTGCCCGTCCGCGCAGCGACGGCGACCTACCTGGCGCGCTCGACGACCTCCGCGAGGCGCCAGCGCTTGAGCTTGGAGATCGGCCGGGTCTCCACGATGCGCACCATGTCTCCGACGTTGGCGTCGTTGGCCTCGTCGTGGACGTGGTACTTCTTGGAGACGCGCAGGCTCTTGCCGTAGAGCGGGTGGGTGGTTCGACGGTCGACGCGCACGACGATGGTCTTGTCCTGCACGTCGGAGACGACGACGCCCTGCCGCTCCTTGCGGGTGTTGCGCTCGGTGGTGTCTGCCATGGTCAGGCCTCGATCTCGCGCGCGGCGGCGATGTCGCGCTCGCGCATCACGGTCAGGACCCGCGCGATCTCGCGCTTGACCTGCTTGATCCGTCGGGGGTTGTCCAGCTGTCCGGTGACGACCTGGAAGCGGAGGTTGAACAGCTCCTCCTTGCCGTCCGCCAGCTTCTGGCGCAGCTCGTCGTCGGGCAGCTCACGCAGCTCGGTCGCGGTCATGCCTCGCCCCCATCCTCACGCTTCACGAACTTGGTCTTGACCGGGAGCTTGTGCGACGCCTTGCGCATGGCCTCACGGGCGAGGTCCTCGTCGACACCGGACAGCTCGAACATGACCCGGCCGGGCTTGACCGCCGCGACCCAGTGGTCGGGCGAGCCCTTGCCGGAGCCCATGCGGGTCTCGAGGGGCTTCCGTGTGATCGACCGGTCGGGGAAGATCGTGATGCGGACCTTCCCGCCGCGCTTGACCGCACGAGTGATGGCGATACGAGCCGATTCGATCTGTCGCGCGGTGATCCACCCGGGGGTCGTGGCCATCAGGCCGTAGTCCCCCACGTACACCTGGGAGTGGCCCTTCGACAGACCCTTCAGCGGCCGTGGCCGGTGCTGCTTGCGGTGCTTGACACGCTTGGGGGCGAGCATCAGGCATCACCCTCCTTCGACTGCTCGTCACCCTCGGGGCGCTCCGGCGCGGCGTCGACGGTGGCGTCCGTCGGCGCGGCGGTCTCCGTCGGGGCCTCCGGGGCGTCCTCGCCGGCGATCTGGTCCGCGGCCATCGGCCCGCTCTGCGGCGGGGCGGCCTCGGTCGTGGCGGGGGTCTCGGTGGTCTTGGCGGTGTGGCCGGGCTCGGTCACGGTGGCCGGCGCAGGCGCACCGACGTTCGACACGTCGCTCGGGGCACCGGAGGTGCTGGCCGCGTCCGCGGGTGACTCGGCGGGTGCCTCGGCGGGCGGCGCCTCGGCCGGCTTCGGCTGTGGTCGCGAGCCGACGCCGGTGACCTTCTTGGCGACGCTCGCCGCCTTGCGGGCGGACTTGCGTCGCGGCCGGTCCTCGACCGGACGGCCCTCGGCCAGCGCCTTGGCGCGCTCCATCGCGCGCTGCGCCTCCGCCTCCTCGCCGCTGCCGATCTGGTCGCCGGTGTAGACCCACACCTTCACGCCGATGCGACCGAACGTGGTCCGGGCCTCGTCGAAGCCGTAGTCGACCTTCGCACGCAGCGTGTGCAGCGGCACGCGGCCCTCGCGGTACCACTCGGTGCGGCTCATCTCGGCGCCGCCGAGGCGACCCGAGACCTGGATCCGGATGCCCTTGGCGCCGGCCTTCATCGCGGACTGCACCGCACGGCGCATGGCCCGCCGGAACGACACGCGCCCACGCAGCTGCTCCGCCACGTTGAACGCGACGACCTGTGCGTCCAGCTCGGGGTTCTTGATCTCGATGATGTTGAGCTTGACCTTCTTGCTGGTCAGTTTCTCGAGATCGCCGCGGATCGCGTCGGCCTCGGCGCCACGCCGCCCGATGACGATGCCAGGGCGGGCCGCCTGCAGACTGACCTCGATGTTGTCACGCGTCCGGGTGATGTCGATACGACTCACCCCGGCGTGACGCACCCGCTTCCGGATGTAGCGCCGGACCTGATCGTCCTCGTGGAGGTACGCGGCGTACTGCTTCTTGTCCGCGATCCACTTGGACTTCCAGTCGGTGGTGACACCCAGGCGGAAGCCGTAGGGATTGACCTTCTGACCCATGTCAGTTCTCCTCCGCGGGCGACACCACGACGGTGATGTGGCTGGTCCGCTTCCGGATGCGGTAGGCGCGGCCCAGCGCGCGGGGCTGGTAGCGCTTGAGCGTCGGGCCCTCGTCGGCGAAGGCGGCGCTGACGATCAGCTCGTCGGGGTCGAGCCCGTCGTTGTTCTCCGCGTTGGCGACGGCCGAGGCCAGCACCTTGCGCAGGGGCGCCGCGGCGCCCTTGTCGGCGAACCGCAGGATGCGGTCCGCTTCCGCGACGGACTGGCCGACGATCAGCGGCGTGAGCTGGCGCACCTTGGAAGGGCTGACGCGCACGTACTTGGCGGTCGCTTTGACCTTGGTCATCATCACCGGGCTCCTCAGCGCCGCTTCTGGGCTTGCTTCTCGCCGGCGCCGCCCCACTTGATGACGCGCGTTGGCGCGAACTCACCGAGCTTGTGGCCGACCATGGACTCCGTGACGTACACGGGGACGTGCCTGCGCCCGTCGTGGACCGCGATCGTGTGGCCGACCATCTCCGGGAAGATGGTGGACCGACGCGACCAGGTCTTGATGACGCGCTTCTCGCCCTTCTCGTTCTGTGCGTCCACCTTCTTCATGAGGTGGTCGTCGACGAAGGGCCCCTTCTTCAGACTGCGGGGCATGGTCAGCGCCTCCGGTTCTTGCCGCGACGGCGGATGATGTACTGGTCGGATGCCTTCTTGCGCTTGCGTGTCCGGCGCTCGGGGTTGCCCCACGGGTCGACCGGGTGGCGGCCACCTGAGGACTTGCCCTCACCACCGCCGAGGGGGTGGTCGACCGGGTTCATGGCGACACCGCGGGTCTGCGGACGCACCCCGGCCCACCGCGTGCGGCCGGCCTTGCCGAGACTGAGGAGCTCGTGCTCCTCGTTGCCGACCGAGCCGATCGCGGCGCGGCAGCGGGCGTCGACCAGGCGGATCTCACCGGAGGGCAGCCGCAGCGCGGCCATCTTGCCCTCCTTGGCGAGCAGCTGGATCGCCGTGCCAGCGGAGCGGCCGAGCTTGGCGCCGCCACCCGGCCGCAGCTCCACCGCGTGCACGGTGGTCCCGACCGGGATGTTCGCGAGCGGAAGCGCGTTGCCCACCTTGATGTCGGCGCCGGGCCCGGACTCGATGAGCTGGCCGACCCGCAGGTTCTTCGGCGCGAGGATGTAGCGCTTCTCGCCGTCGTGGTAGTGCAGCAAGGCGATACGCGCCGAGCGGTTGGGGTCGTACTCGATCGCGGCGACGGTCGCCGGGACACCGTCCTTGTGGCGACGGAAGTCGACCACACGGTACCGGCGCTTGTGCCCACCGCCGCGGTGACGACTGGTGATCCGGCCATGGACGTTGCGTCCGGCCTTCTTCGGCAGCGGCGCGGTCAGCGAGCGTTCCGGCGACGATCGCGTGACCGTCTGGAAATCGCTCACCGAGCCGCCGCGTCGCGCGGGCGACGTCGGCTTGTACTTGCGGATGGCCATGGTGATGCCTCGCCTCTTGGTGTCGCGGGCCTACAGACCGGCGTCGAACAGTTCGATCTCGTCGCCGGGAGCGACGGTCACGATCGCGCGCTTGGTGTCGGGACGCTTGCCGGTCACATAGCCCCGCCGCTTGCGCTTGCCGGGCCGGTTCATGGTGTGGACGCTCAGGACCTTCACCTCGAAGATCCGCTCGATCGCCTGCTTGATCTCGGTCTTGTTCGACCGGGGGTCGACGATGAAGGTGTACTTGTTCTCGTCGAGCAGCCCGTAGGTCTTCTCCGAGATCACCGGGCGGAGGATGACGTCGCGGGGGTCCTTCACTTGGCGGCCTCCTCGGTGGTCGCGGTGGTCGCCTCGTCCTGTCCCCGACGCCGACCGGTCCCGATCAGCTCGAGTGCGGCCTCGTCGAACACGAGGACGTCACTGACGAGCACGTCGTGGGTGTTGAGCTGGTCGACCACGATCGTGTGCACCCGCGGCAGGTTGCGGAAGGACCGCTCGGTGGCCTCGTGCCGGTCCGCGAGGACCACGAGGACCTTGCCGAACGTGCCGACCGCCGCCAGCGCCGCGACCGCGTCCTTGGTGCGCGGGGCGTCGAACGCGAGCTCGCGCACGACGGTGACGGCGCCGTGGTTGGCACGGTCGGTCAGCGCCGAGCGCAGCGCGGCGCGCTTCACCTTCTTATTGACCCGCACGCTCCAGTCCTTCGGCGTGCGGCCGTGGGCGACGCCCCCGCCGACCCACTGGGGGGAGCGGATCGAGCCCTGCCGAGCGCGGCCGGTGCCCTTCTGGCGCCAGGGCTTGCGACCACCGCCGGCGACCTCGGCGCGGGTCTTGGTCTTGTGCGTGCCCTGTCGCGCGGCGGCGAGCTGCGCGGTCACGACCTGGTGCATCACCGGGACGTTGACCTCACCCTCGAACCACGCCGCCGGCAGGTCGACGGAGCCGACCTTCGCGCCGGCCAGATCGAGCACATCGATGGTCGTGGCCATCAGGCGTCACCATCCTTGGTCATGGACTTCACGGCGGAGCGGACGAAGACGACCTGTCCGTCGGCACCGGGCACGGCCCCCTTGACGAGGATCAGCTGGTGCTGGGTGTCGATGTCGACGACCTCGAGGTTCTGCACGGTCACCCGCGCGCCACCGGTGCGGCCAGCCATGCGCTGGCCCTTGAAGGTGCGCCCGGGCGTCGAGGCGTTGCCGACCGAACCGGGGTGACGGTTCTTCTTCTTGACCCCGTGCCCGTCGCCCATGCCGCGGAAGTTGTGCCGCTTCATGACGCCGGTGTAGCCCTTGCCCTTGCTGGTGCCCGTGACGTCGATGACGTCGCCCTTCGCGAAGGTCTCGACGCTCACCGTGGATCCGAGCTCGGGCAGCTCGTCGCCGTCCTCGAGGCGCAGCTCCGCGAGCGCCTTCGCCGTGTCGATCCCCGCCTTGCCGAGGTGCCCGGCGAGGGGCTTGGTCACGTGCTTCTTGGTGCCGTAGGCGAGCTGCACGGCCGTGTAGCCGTCGGACTCGACGGTCTTGACCTGGGTCACGGTGTTGGGGGTGGCCTGGACGATGGTCACGGGCACGACGCGGTTGTCCTCGTCGAAGACCTGTGTCATGCCGACCTTGGTCCCCAAGATGCCCTTGGAAGCCATGGGTACGTCTCCTGTCACGTGCGCCCCCTCGGGGGCGACGTGCCCGTCTTGCGCGTCGGCGCAGCGGACGAGCGTCGGTGGCGGACGTCGCGGGTCGCGAGTCCTAGAGCTTGATCTCGATGTCCACGCCGGCCGGCAGCGACAGACCCATCAGCTTGTCGATGGTCTTCTGCGTCGGTTGGTGGATGTCGATGAGGCGCTTGTGGGTGCGCATCTCGAAGTGCTCCCGCGAGTCCTTGTACTTGTGCGGGGAGCGGATCACGCACCAGACGTTGCGCTCGGTCGGCAACGGCACGGGCCCGGTGACGTGCG
This sequence comes from Nitriliruptoraceae bacterium, assembly GCA_007133465.1. Classification (GTDB taxonomy): domain Bacteria; phylum Actinomycetota; class Nitriliruptoria; order Nitriliruptorales; family Nitriliruptoraceae; genus SLMP01. The sequence goes on from SLMP01000144.1 coordinate 28,040, forward strand.
CCCCGGTGGCCTCGACGGTGTCCACGATCTCGCGCGCGGAACGGTCGAGCACCTCGTGGTCGTACGCCTTCAGGCGGATCCTGATCTTCTGGTCAGCAGCCATGTCTCTTCTTCTTCTCCTCGCGGGCGTGCGGGCCGTGAGATGCCCGGCGACCCGGGGTCCTCGCTGCTCGGTCTGCGGTGCTGCGCTGTGGTGTACTCGCTGCCGTGTCCGGCAGGTGGAGCCGGGTAGGCGACTACTTGATGATCTTGATCACGCGGCCCGCACCAACCGTGCGGCCACCCTCACGGATCGCGA
>SLMP01000171.1 GCA_007133465.1 Nitriliruptoraceae bacterium
CCCGCCGACACGCAGGCCCCCGCCGCTCCCGGCCTCCCGGGCGGCAGCGGCCCGGCGCGCGTGGACCGCGCCACGGTAGGCGTCGACGTCGAGGTGTTCGACGATCCGCCCGTCGTCGACCTCGAGCGTGCGGTCCGTGAGCCGATCGAGCACGAAGCGGTCGTGCGAGGCCACCACCAGCGTGCCGGCGAAGCCGTCGAGGTGGTCTTCCAGCGTCGCGAGCGTGTCGAGGTCGAGGTCGTTGGTCGGCTCGTCGAGGAGCAGCACGTTCGGTGCCGCGACCAGCAGGTGGAGCAACGCGACGCGCCGACGCTCGCCACCGGACAGCAAGCCGATCGGGGTGCGCTGGACGGTGCCGTCGAAGCCGAACCGCTCCGCCAGCCGGTGCGCGGGCAACGTCTCGCCGCTGGCGAGCGGGACGTGCGGCGCGACCGCCAGGACGGAGTCCAGCACCGTCCGGTTCGGGTCGAGTCCGGCACCGGCCACCTGCTCGTACATCCCGAGCTCGACCGTCCGGCCGACGCGGACCGATCCGCCCGTCGGAGCCAGCCGCCCGGCCAGCACGTGCAGCAGGGTGGTCTTGCCGGCCCCGTTCGGACCGACCACCCCGACCCGCTCGCCCGGTCCGATCCCGAGGTCGACGCGGTCCAGCACCGTGGTGTCGCCACGGACGACGGTGACGTCCTCGAGTTCGAACACGTCGTCCCCCAGCCGACGCCGGCCCGTGCCGAGGTCGAGCGGCCGCGCATCCGGGTCGCCCGCCGCGGCCGTGCGGAGCACCTCGACCTGCTCGCGGCGGAACCTCGGCTTGGAGGTGCGTGCCTTGGGGCCGCGCTGCAGCCACGCGATCTCCTTGCGCAGCAGGTTGCGGGCGCGGGCGGTGGCCCGCTGCCGCGATGCCGCGCGCTCGACACGGGCCGCCAGCAGCGACGAGTACGAGCCGTCGTGCCACCACACCTCCGCGGGCTCGCCCGGCGCGGGCGGGACGAGGTCGACCATCCGGTTGGTCAGCCGCTCGAGCACGTAGCGGTCGTGGGTGACGAGCAGCAGGCCGGACGCCCGCCGGCGCAACTCCTCCTCGAGCCAGTCGATGGTGTCGACGTCGAGGTGGTTGGTGGGCTCGTCGAGCACGAGCAGGTCCGCCGGCGCGACCAGCGTGCGCGCGAGCGCCACCCGGCGGTGCTGCCCGCCCGACATCGACGCGAGCGGCTGCTCTGGGGCGATGCCGAGCCGGTCGAGGAGGGCGTCCGCCTCGTCCGGACGGACCAGCGGGTCGGCACCCACCACGACGTCGTGCGCGGTCGTGCCGGTCAGGTCCGGGTCCTGCGCGAGGAAGGCGACCCGCAGGTTGGTGCGGGTGACGACCTCACCCTCGTCGGGGGACCGCTCGCCGGCCACGATCCGCAGCAGCGTGGTCTTGCCGACCCCGTTCGGGCCCACCACCGCGACCCGGTCGTCGGAGGACAGGCCGAACGAGGCGCCGGCGAAGAGGGTACGACCCTCCACCTCGGCGCCCACGCGGTCGGCGGACAGCAGATGCACGGGCGCGAGGGTAGGGGCGGCCAGCGTCCCGGCCGCACGTCGGCGGGCGGCGGTAGCCTCGGTGGGCCGCACGTCGTGGTGGCGGCGGACCCGTTCCCTTGCGTGAGGCTCCTCGTGATCGCCCTGTCCGGTGTGTCGGTGACCCTGGGTTCGCGGCCGCTGTTCCGGGACGTCTCCCTGCGCGTGGCGCCGGGGCAGCGGGTGGCGCTGATCGGGGGCAACGGCGCCGGCAAGACCACGCTGCTGCACACGATCATCGGGTTGCGGGATCCGGACGAGGGCACCGTCAGCCGGCCGAGGGACCTGCGGCTCGGCTGGCTCCCGCAGGACGTCGTCGAGGGGGTCGGCGCGTCCGCGACCGTGCTCGCGTACGTGCTCGAGGGCGCGTCGCACCTGCAGGAGCTGGAGGCCCGCCTGCGGACGCTGGAGCAGCGCCTGGAGACCGCCCCGGAGGCGGAGCACGACGCACTGCTGACGGCGTACGCGTCGGCGCAGCACCACTTCGAGCAGCTCGGCGGCTACCAGCTGGAGAGCGAGGCGCACCGGGTGCTGTCCGGGCTCGGCTTCGCCCCCGACGACGCGCACCGTCCCACCGGCGAGCTGTCCGGTGGGTGGCGCGTCCGGGTGGCACTGGCGCGCCTGCTCCTGGCCAAGCCGGACCTGCTGGTGCTCGACGAGCCGACCAACCACCTCGACCTCGACACCATCGCGTGGCTCGAGCAGACCCTGGCGCAGCTGCCCGGCGCACTGCTGTTCGTCAGCCACGACCGCGACTTCATCGATGCCGTCGCCGACACGATCGTGGAGCTGGCCGCCGGCACCGCGGCGACCTACGAGGTCCGGTCGGGCACGACCGCGGCCGAGGAGGGCGGGTTCGCCGCCTTCGTCGAGCAGCGCGAGGCCCGGCTCACCCAGCTACGCGCCGCCCGAGACCAGCAGGACCGCGTCGTCGCCCAGCAGGAGCGGTTCATCGAACGCTTCCGCTACAAGGCCTCGAAGGCGCGGCAGGTGCAGTCGCGGATCAAGGCGCTGGACCGGATCGACCGGATCGAGGTCCCGAACCACAAGGCGCTCGTCGCCCGGTTCGGGTTCCCCGCACCGCCGCGGGCCGGGCGGGTGGTGGCCGAGGTCTCCGGGTTGACCGTGCGGTACGGGCCGCTCACGGTGCTCGACGGCGTCGACCTGGCGATCGAGCGGGGGCGCAAGGTGGCCCTCCTCGGTCCCAACGGCGCCGGCAAGACCACCCTGCTGCGTGCCCTGGTCGGCGAGGTGCCGGTCGCGGCCGGTCGCGTCGAGCTCGGCGCCAACGTCGAGGTGGCCGTCGTCGACCAGCACCAGGCGGAGGTGCTCGACCTCGACAAGTCGGTGATCGAGGAGTTCCGGACCGCGCTCGGTGACCGGCACCGCACGCTCAACCACCGCTCGATGCTGGGGGCATTCGGGTTCCCGGGCGATCTCGCCGACCGCAGGGTGGGGGAGCTGTCCGGCGGCGAGCGCACGCGGCTCGGGCTGGCCAAGGTGATGGCGGCGCCGGTCAACCTGCTGCTGCTGGACGAACCGACCAACCACCTCGACCTGGCGTCCCGCGACGTCCTCGAGGACGCGCTGCATGCCTACCCCGGCACGGTCGTGCTGATCACCCACGACCGGCACGTGATCCGGTCGGTCGCCGACGCGGTCGTCATGGTGGGCGACGGGCACGCCCGCTGGTTCGACGGCACGTACGAGGAGCTGCTCGCGCGCCGGACGGGCGGTGCAGGTGCTGCGGCCTCTGGGAGCGCCGCCGGCGGCGGGCGGGTGACGGGCCCGTCGTCGAGCGCTGGATCGGGCGGGGCGGACGGCCGGCGGGGCCGCCCCACCGACGGACGCCCGCAGGTAGCGATCGACGGCGGCCGCGGCGGAGACAAGCGGGTACAGGCGGAGCGGCGCAACGCCCGCTACCGGGCCACCAAGGACCTGCGGCGCGCCGTCGTCAAGGTGGAGGCCGAGCTCGGACGGGTCGAGGCGGAGATCGCGGCGCTCCAGCACCAGCTCGCTGATCCGGCCGTCTACGCCGACGGCGCCCGCGTCAAGGAACTGGTCGCGCAGCACGGCGCGGCGAAGGACCGGGCGCAGCAGCTGTTCGAGCGGTGGGAGCGGACCCAGCTCGAACTCGAGCGCGCCGAGGCCAACATCGACGCGTGAGCCCGGCGCGGGGGTGTCGGCGTCCGTCAGGCCGTCGATTTGGAGCGGCCGCTCCAGGTTGGAGTACGGTGGTGGCGATGGCGGGGACGTCGCCGCGCGCCAGCGCGTGGACGCGGCCTCCCGCCGTGTCCCACCCCACCCGCGGAGAGGAAGCTGTTGTGACCGCTGATGCGTTCTACGTCGACGGGGTCCGTGTCCCGATCGGGCGCGCCCGTCCCGACGGCTACTACGCCAAGACGCGCGCCGACGACCTCGCCGTGCGCACGATCCGTGCCCTGCTCGAGCGCAACCCGAACGTCCCGCGGGAGCGCATCGACGACGTCGTGTGGGCCGCAACGGCGCAGGTCGGCGACCAGGGGCTGACCCTCGGGCGGTCCCTCGCGATCCTCGCCGGGCTCGGCACGAGCGTCCCCGGCTACGCCCTCGACCGGATGTGTGCCGGGGCGCTGACGGCCATCGTCAACGCCGCGAACGCCATCAAGGTCGGCGCGCAGGACCTCGTCCTGGCCGGCGGTGTGGAGCACATGGGCGGCCACCCGATGGGCGCCGAGGTGGATCCGAACCCGCGGTTCCTGAGCGACAAGCTGGTCGACCCGTCCGCGCTGGTGATGGGCAACACGGCCGAGAACCTCCACGACCACCACCCGGACATCTCCCGCGAACGCTGCGACGAGTTCGCGCTGCTGTCCCAGGAACGCACCGCGAAGGCGCAGGCCGACGGCGTCTTCGGCACGCACGTCGTGCCGATGACGGTCGCCTCCGAGGCCGGCTGGCGCGTGGTCGACACCGACGAGCACCCACGACCCGGCACGACCCCCGAGTCGCTCGCCGGGCTGCGCTCGCCGTTCCGCACCGCCGGGTACGTCACCGCAGGCAACGCGGCCGGGCTCAACGACGGTGCCGGCGGGGTGCTGCTCGCCTCCGCCGCCGCGGTCGAGGAGTACGGCCTCGCCCCGTCGATGAAGCTCGCGGACTACGCCTTCGTCGGCGTCGAGCCGGAGACGATGGGCTACGGCCCCGTGCCCGCCACGGAGCGGCTGCTCGAGCGGACCGGGCTGACGATCGACGACATCGACGTGATCGACATGAACGAGGCGTTCGCGGTGCAGTGCGTCGCCTGGCTCGACCACTTCGGCCTGCCGGTCGGCAGCGAGAAGGTCAATCCCTACGGGGGCGCGATCGCACTGGGGCACCCGCTGGCCTTCTCCGGCGCACGCCTGGCCATGCAGGTCGCGACCTTCTTCGAGCGTCACCCCGAGGCGCAGCGCGGCATCACCACGATGTGTGTCGGGCTCGGCATGGGTGCTGCCGTCCTGTGGGAACGCGTCTGAGCGTCCCGACCTGGAGATCCGGATCGCACGACTGGCCCCACGAGCGGGCCGAGGAGCACGGACGTGAGCCACACGCAGTTCAAGCTGACCTACGCCGACCGTCCCGTCGGTCGCATCGCGCTGTTGACGATGGACAACGGCGAGGACCACACGAAGCCGAACGTGTTCGGTGAGGAGGCCCTCGGGTCCCTGGCCGAGGCGCTCGACGAGCTCGAGCAGCACACCGACCTGAAGGGGCTGTTGCTCACCGGCAAGCAGTTCATCTTCGCGGTCGGTGCCGACCTGAAGTCGTTCAACGGGGTGAACGCCGAACTGGCGCATGCGGCGGGCCGCAGGGGCCACGACGTGTTCTCCCGGCTCCAGGCGCTGCCGTTCACCACCGTCGCCGCCATCAACGGCGCGTGCATGGGCGGTGGGCTGGAGATCGCGCTGCACTGCGACGCGCGGACGATCTCCACCGGCGCGCAGGTGGCCGCCTTCCCCGAGGTCTTCCTGTCGATCTTCCCGGCCTGGGGTGGTACCCAGCTGGCGCCCCGCGTCGTCGGCGCGAAGGACGCGGTCGAGACGATCGTCATCAACGCGCTCAACAACAACAAGGTGATGTCACCGAAGGAGGCCTTCGAGCGCGGCTACGCCGACCGCTTCATCGAGTCGGCGTCGTTCCTCGACGACTCGCTCGCCTTCCTCGAGCGGCTGATCGCCGGCGAGGAGGAGGTCGTCCGCGACGTCGACCCGACCGACGGCCTCGAGGAGGCGCTGGCCAACGGCCGGGCGATGGCGGACGGCAAGACCAACGGCGCGACCCGCGCCCCGTACGTGGCGCTCGACCTGATCGAGTTCGCCGCCCGGGGCGGTGACCTCGAGGAGGGCCGCAAGCGCGAGCAGGAGGGCCTCGCGGAGCTGCTCCCGGCGCGCCAGGCGCAGGCCTCCGTCTACGCGTTCGACCTCGTGCAGTCGCGGGTGCGGAAGCAGCCGTGGAAGCCGGACGCCCAGCCGCGGAAGGTGCAGAAGGCCGCGATCATCGGCGCGGGGCTGATGGGCGCCCAGCTCGGCGCGCTGCACCTGCAGCGCCTCGAGGTGCCGCTGGTCATGAAGGACATCGACGAGGGCGTCCTCGAGCGCTGCCGCGAGCACATCGAGGGCGAGCTCGACAAGCGGGTCCAGAAGGGCCGCATGCTGGAGGGCAAGGCGCGGTTCCTGAAGGGGCTCGTGACCTACACCACCTCGTACGACGACGTCGCCGACGCCGACTGGGTGATGGAGGCGGTCCTCGAGCGGATGGACCTCAAGCAGGCGATCTTCGCCGATCTCGAGAAGGTCCTCGACCACGACACGGTGATCGCGACGAACACCTCCTCGCTGTCGGTGACGGAGATGGCCTCCGGGCTCGCCCACCCGGAGCGGGTGGTCGGGTTCCACTTCTTCAACCCGGTGGCGGTGCTGCCGCTGGTGGAGGTCATCAAGCCCGAGGGCGTGTCCGACGAGGCGATGGCCACGGCCTACGTGATCGCGAAGAAGCTGCGCAAGTCGGCCGTGCAGTGCGCCGACGCGCCGGCGTTCATCGTCAACCGGCTGCTGATCCGGTTCAACGCGGCGGCGACCGACGCGCTGCGGAAGGGCAACGGCTTCAAGGAGATCGACACCGCGATCAAGCAGCTCGGGCTGCCGATGGGGCCGTTCGAGCTGTTCGGCCTCGTGGGGCTGAAGGTCGCCTACCACACGGCCGAGACGCTGGCCGCCGCCTTCCCCGACCGCTATCACGTCGACGAGAACTTCCGGCTGATGGGGGAGTCCGGCCTACCCGGGATCTACGACTGGGCGGCCGGCGGGGAGGTCCACCCGCAGGTCGGCGACGCGGTCGTGATCGAGGAGGGGGCGACCCCGCTGACCGCCGAGCAGATCCAGCGTGCTGCGCTGGAAGCCGTCGCCGACGAGGCGCGGCGGATGCTCGACGAGGGCATCGTCGCCGACGCACGTGACATCGACACGGCGATGATCCTCGGCGCTGGCTGGCCGTTCTTCAACGGCGGCATCTGCCGCTACCTCGACCAGACCGGGCTGTCGAAGGAGCTGTTCGGCCGGCCGTTCGTCACCGCGGACGATGGCGCGCGGCACGTGCCCGCCTGAGTCGAGGCTGCCCACGCCCCTCGGCCCCGCCGTTCTCGCGGCGGGGCCGACCCCGATCCGGTCAGCGGTCCTGGATCGCCACGTACGGACGCTCGTCCTCGCCGACGTACAGCTGCCGCGGACGCACGATGGCCTGCTCGGTGTCGAGCAGGTTCTCCTGCCAGTGCGCCAGCCAGCCGGGGATACGGCCCATCGCGAACAGCACCGGGAACATCGACGTCGGGAAGCCCATGGCCTGATAGATGATGCCGGAGTAGAAGTCGACGTTGGGGTACAGCTTGCGCTCGACGAAGTAGTCGTCCTCCAGCGCGATGCGCTCGAGCTCCACGGCGATGTCCAGCAGGTGGTTCTTGCCGGTGACCTCGAAGACCTCGTGAGCGAGCTTCTGGATCACCTTGGCGCGGGGGTCGTAGTTCTTGTAGACCCGGTGGCCGAAGCCCATCAGGCGGAACTCGCCGTCCTTGGCGCTCTTGATGGCGTCCGGCACCTTGTCGACCGACCCGATGCGCTCGAGCATGCGCAGCACCGCCTCGTTGGCGCCGCCGTGCTTGGGGCCGTAGAGCGCTGCGCAGGCGCCGGCCGCCGCGGAGTACGGGTCGGCATCCGACGAGCTGATCGCCCGCATGGTGGTCGTCGAGCAGTTCTGCTCGTGGTCGGCGTGCAGGATCAGCAGCACGTCCATGGCCCGCTCGAGGACCGGGTCCGGCTCGTACTTGAGCTCGGTGGTCTTCCACATCATGTTGAGGAAGTTGCCGGCGAACGACAGGTCGTTGTCGGGATAGGCGTAGCGCATCCCGATCGAGTGTCGGTAGGCGAACGCCGCCAGGGTGGGGAACTTCGCGATCAGCCGCACGATCTGCATGTGGCGGCTGCCGGGGTCGTCGAAGCCCTTGGCCTCCGGGTAGAACGTCGAGAGCGCACCGACGGTCGACACCAACATGCCCATCGGGTGGGCGTCGTGATGGAAGCCGTCCATGAACTGCTTGAGGTTCTCGTGGATGAAGGTGTGGTGGGTGATCTCGTGCGTCCACGCGTCGTACTGGTCGCGGTCCGGCAGCTCTCCGTGGATCAGCAGGTAGGCGACCTCGAGGAAGTTCGAGGACTCCGCGAGTTGCTCGATCGGGTAGCCCCGGTAGCGCAGGATGCCGGCGTCGCCGTCGATGTAGGTGACCTCACTGCGGACGTTCGCCGTGTTCTTGAACGCTGGGTCGTACGCGAGGAGACCGAAATCGTCGTCGTTCACCTTGATCTGGCGCAGATCCATCGAGCGGATCGCGTCGTCCTCGATCGGGACCTCGTAGGTCCGACCGGTCCGGTTGTCGACGATGGTGAGCGTGTCGCGGGTCTCGCTCATCGGCTAGGGGTCTCCTGCTCGGTCGAGGTGGCGATCATCAGCGACACCGTAGTCCGCTCGGCGCCCGGCCGGGGAGCCGAGCGCGCGGACGTTCGACCGCGTGCGCGCGTCGTTGTGCGCGCAACGGACGTACGGGTCGTGAGCGCGGGACACGGCGCTAGCGTTGCCCGCGCAAGGGTTGCAGCCACAACGGGAGCCTCGACCGAGCGCCGCCTCCGGCCGGTCGTCACCGCCCCCGCACACCCGCCCGGTCCGTCGGCGCTCGCCGCCGACCGCGTCGGTTCCCCCCTCGCCGACGTCGCAGCCCCGGCCCCTCCGCGGTCCCCCGTCGCGGAGGGGCCGCGGGCCTCGACACGGCGGCCGAGGGTCAGCGTGGGTCGCGTGCCGCCTCGGCGATGCGGGACAGCGCTCGCTGCAGGACGTCGGCTTCCTCGTCGGAGAGGTGGGCGGCGAAGTGCTCGCCGACCCCCCGCAGGTGCGTCGGCGCGGTGCGCCGCAGCGTCCGACGTCCCTCGTCGGTGAGTTCGGCGAACGTGCCGCGGCGATCCTCGGCGCACGCGGCCCGCCGGACCAGCCCCGCCCGTTCCATCCGGTCGATCAACCGGGTCAGCCCACTCTTGGAGAGCAGGACCTCGCCGGCGAGTTCCTGCATCCGCAGCCGGTGCCCATCGGCCTCGTGCAGGTGGACGAGCACGTCGTACCAGGCGAGCGGGATGCCCTGTTCGTCCCGCAGCTCCCGCTCGAGCCGCTCCGTCGTGCGGGCGTGCGCCTCGAGGAAGGCCCGCCAGGCGTGCAGTTGGCGGACCGGCACGTCGCCGACCGTCGGCAGGGAGCGCAGCGGGGTCATGCGCGGAGCGTAACCGACGCCGGGTTCCGTTGCAGCCGCAACCGAAGC
>SLMP01000022.1 GCA_007133465.1 Nitriliruptoraceae bacterium
GCGCTGGCGTCGTTCACGATCCTGCAGTTCCTGTGGGTCTGGAACGACCTGCTGATCGCGCTGATCTTCCTCGGCGGGACCCCCGACGTCGAGGTCCTGACCGTCGCGCTCTCGCGTCTGCAGGGAGCGTTCGGCCAGAACCGGCACCTGATGCCGGCAGCCGCGTTCGTCACGATGGTGCTGCCGATGACGGTGTTCTTCTCCCTCCAGCGCTACTTCGTCCGCGGTCTGACGGCGGGGGCGGTGAAGGGCTGACCGGCGGCATCGACAGCGATCGGAGGCTCAGCCTCCGGGGACGGTGGTTGGCCATCGCGGCCACCACCGTCCTGCTGCAGTTCAGCTACTGGCCGATCCTGACCGGCGCCACGGGGCTGTTCCTCGACGATCGCAGCCTCGGGCCGGTCTACCTCGGGCTCGCGCTGGTGCCGTTCGTGTTCCTCGTCGCCGCGTTCGCTTCCCGCCACCCGCGGGCGAGCGGCGCGGTCCTGCGGGGCATGGGCCTGTTCATCCTCGTGGCGCTGCCGGTGTCCGCGAGCGTCGGCCCCCTGCTCGGGGTGCCGGCCGGCTACGCGGTCGGCGGCATCACGGCACTGCGTCCGCCCGACGGCTTCTCCCGGGTCGGACGTGCCCGCGGGATCGCGGTGCTGGCCGGGCTCGCCTACCTCGTCGTCATGTTCGTCGTCGCACCGCTCTTCGCCGCGTTCGTCGGCGCCGTGCTGCCGTTCGCGGTGCTGGGGCTCGCCGACCAGGCGCTCGAGTGGCGCGCCCGGGAGGCACCCTGAACACGGTTCCGTCCGGAGGGTCGCTGGCGTGCGCCTGCAGCTGACCGCCCGCACCGGCCACCCGGACCTGCTCGACCTGCCCTGGGACCGGCCTCTGGAGGTGTGGCAGCATCCCCGGCTGGTCGAGATGCCGATGGGCATCCACCGCCACGTCGTGCGCACCGTCCGGTACGACGAACGGCTCTACCACCTCAAGGAGCTGCCGCGCCGGTACGCCGAGCGGGAGTGGCGGTTCCTGCGCTACCTGCGGGCGGAGGGTGTCCCGGTCGTCGACGTCGTCGGGGTCGTCACCCGCCGCGAGACCCCGGACGGGGAGCCGCTGGAGTCGGTGCTGATCACCGAGCACCTCGAGTTCTCCGTGCCCTACCGGCTGCTGTTCCTGCGCCAGGAGCACCGCAGCCTGCGCGACCCGATGCTCGACGCGCTGGTCCACCTGCTCGTGCAGCTCCACCTCAACGGCTTCTACTGGGGCGACTGCTCGCTGTCGAACACCCTCTTCCGCCGCGACGCCGGGCGGCTGTCCGCCTACGTCGTCGACACGGAGACCGGCGAGCTTCACTCGGAGATCTCCCGCGGGCAGCGGCAGATGGACGTCTCGCTCGCGATCGAGAAGTGCGCCGGCGAGCTGTTCGACCTGCAGGCGGCAGGTGTCCTGACCGCGAGCTTCGACGTCTTCGAGCTCGGCGAGGAACTGCAGCAACGCTACGACGACCTCTGGAACGAGCTCACCAGCGACGAGGTGTTCGCCGACGACGAGCGGTACCGGATCTACGAGCGGCTGCGGCGGGTCAACGAGCTCGGCTACGACGTCGACGAGCTCGAGCTCGTGCAGGACGAACCCGGCGTGACGCGCATGAAGCTGCGGACCTCCGTGCTCGAACCGGGCCGCTACCGCCGGCTGCTGCGTTCGCTCACCGGTCTGGACGTCCAGGACAACCAGGCGCGGCGGCTCCTCAACGACATCCACAACTACGGCGCGTGGCTGCAGCAGGAGGAGGGCCGTGCGCTACCGGACCCACTGGTCGCCCACCGGTGGCTCGAGGCGTCCTTCGAGCCGACGGTCGCCGCCGTGCCCGAGCACCTGCGCGGCCGCCGCGACCCCGCGGAGGTCTTCCACGAGGTGCTCCACCTGTGGCATCAGTGGTCGGCGGCGGAGGGCGGGGACCTCGCCCTCGAGGAGGCCGCCCGGCGCTACGTCGGAGACGTCCTCTCCGTGCTCCCGGAGGAACGGCGTATCACCCCGGCGGAGGATGACGAGGCCCCCGACGACGACCTGGACCTCGACGAGGAACTCCTCGTCAGCGAGTGAGCTGGCCCACCGTCACAGCTCCGCGAGGAAGCCCCGCACGAGCTCCAGCAGCTGGTCCGGGCACTCCTCCTGCGGGGTGTGCCCGCAGGCGGGCAGCACCTCGAACCGGGCGTTCGGGATCGCGGCTGCCGTCCGTCGGTTCGACTGCGGCGAGATGATGCGGTCGAAGGCCCCGGAGACGACGAGGGTGGGCACGTCGATCCGCGGCAGCAGCGCCCGCAGGTTCGGCGGTTCGTCGGCGCTGAAGATGCCGAGGTAGCCGTGCTGCCAGCCCGCGACGCGCAGTGGACGGGCATACGCGTCGACGTCGTCGGAGGTCGCCGACGAGGGGTCGTGCCACGACCGGGTCACCCGCTCGAGGGTGAGCTCACCTGCCAACCGTTCGATCAACCGGGGTGCGAGCAGCCGCACGGGGGCCGATCGGAGCAGCGGACGGAACTGCTCGGGCGGGCCGATGTCGCCGGTGATCGCCGGACTGAGGAGGACCAGGGCCCGAACCCGTTCGGGCGCGGCCGCGTAGGTCTCGAGCGCGATGGTGCCGCCCGCGCTCGAGCCGACGAGCACGGCCTGGGGGGCGTCCAGGTCGTCGAGCAGCTCCAGCGCGATGCGGACCGAGGTGGCGCGCGCGTACGGGTCCTCGGGCCCACGACCGTTCGGGACCGGGCGCTCCGAGAGACCGAACCCGGGCCGGTCGAACGCGGCGACGTGGTGGTCGTCGGCGAGCCCGCCCAAGACGTGCCGCCAGGTCGCGACGTTGCCGTGGAAGTGGTGGAACAGCAGCACGGTCGGGCCGTCCGGGTGCCCGGCCACCTTGTGGTGGACGTCGATCCCCGCGAGCCGGGCGAACCGGCTGTCCGGGTCGGCCAGGTCCCGCGGCGGGGACAGCGACGTCGGCAGGGCGGGGGACTCCACGAGCAGCCAACCTCCGGGCAGTAGGGCGAACGGGACGGCGACGGTCAGGGCGGACGCCTCGTGCCAGGTTCGGAGCCGGCCGGCCCCCCGGTCGGTCGTCGGTAGGCTCGCGCGCATGAGCGCTCACGATGCCCCCCCGGTCCCCGCTGCGGAGCCGCCCGCGTCCGACGCGGCCACCTCGCCTCGCCACGTGCTCGTGGCCGTGGCGTGGCCCTACGCGAACGGGCTGTCGCACCTCGGCCACATCGCCGGCGCCTACCTGCCCGCCGACATCTTCGCCCGCTACCACCGCATCGCCGGCAACCGGGTGCTGATGGTGTCCGGCACCGACGCGCACGGCACCCCGATCACCGTGCTGGCCGACCAGGAGGGCGTCACCCCGGCGGTGATCGTCGAACGGTTCAACCCGCGCTTCCACGAGCAGTGGGACCGGCTCGGGATCTCGTTCGACCTGTTCACCACCACGATGACCGACAACCACCGCGAGGTCACGTGGGAGATCCTGCGCGGGCTGCGGGACAACGGCTACCTCGAGGCCCGCACCACCGACCAGTTCTACGACCCGGTCGCGGCGCGCTTCCTCCCCGACCGGTACGTCGAGGGCACCTGCCCGAACTGCGGTGCCGACAACGCCCGCGGTGACCAGTGCGACACCTGCGGCAAGACCCTCGACCCCGTCGACCTCGTCGACCCGCGGTCGAAGCTGACTGGCGCGACCCCCGAGCAACGCCCCACCGAGCACCACTTCATCCTGCTGTCGAAGCTGCAGGAGGACGTGCGCACCTGGCTCGAGGGTCGCGAGGGCTGGCGCAACCACGTCATCAACTGGGCGCTCGGGTTCGTCAAGGAGGGGCTGCACGACCGGGCGATCACCCGCGACCTCAGCTGGGGGGTGCCGCTGCCGCCCGACGCCGGCCTCGACGCACCGAACGACAAGCGCATCTACGTCTGGTTCGAAGCGGTGATCGGGTACCTGTCTGCCTCGAAGGAGTGGGCGCAGCGGCAGGGCGACCCGGAGGCGTGGCGGGCCTGGTGGGAGGACCCGTCGGCGGAGAGCTACTACTTCGTCGGCAAGGACAACATCCCGTTCCACGCCGTCTACTGGCCGGCACAGTTGATGGGCTCGGGCGAGCTCAACCTGCCCACCAATGTCCCGGCCAACCAGTACGTCACGTTCAAGGGCGCGAAGGCGTCGAAGTCGTTCGGCGTCGGCCGCGCGGCGCTCGACTACCTGGAGATCTTCGAGCCGGACGCGCTGCGCTACGGCCTCGCGACCAACCTGCCGGAGTACAACGACGTCGACCTCACCGACGAGGAGCTCGTCCGTCGCGTCAACGACGAGCTGGTCGCGACCTGGGGCAATCTCGTCAACCGGGTGTTCGCGATGACCAGCAAGAACCTCGGCGGGGTGGTGCCGGAGCCGGGGACCTTCGAGGATCGGGACCGCGAGCTGCTCGCGACCATCGATGCCCACCTGGCCGAGGAGGGCGCGCTGCTCGAGCAGGTCGAGCTGCGGCGGGCGCTCAAGGAGGCCATGTCGGGCGCACAGGCCGTCAACGGCTACCTCAACGCCATGGCGCCGTGGAAGACCGCGAAGACGGACGCGGAGCGCACCGCCACGACGCTCTACGTCGCCCTGCAGGCGATCGCCGGGCTGACGACCGCCTTCGCGCCGTTCGTGCCGTTCGCGAGCGCGTCGCTGGCCGACTGGTTCGGGTTCACGACCCCGCTGGAGGGTGGGGGCTGGGCGCGCCGCGAGGTGGCACCGGGGACCCAGCTCGGTGCGGCGGCGCCGCTGTTCGCGAAGGTGGAGCTGCCCGACAACCCGGCCTGAGCCGGCCGTCGGTCTGTCCGGTCCGTGCCGTCAACGGGTGGACGGTGCCAGCTCGCAGGCCACCTCGCTGCGCAGGCGGCGCTGCAGCGCGTAGGCGAGCAGTCCGATGCCGGCGACGGCGAGCACGGGCTGGAGCGGCTCGAACCAGCTGATCGCACCGCTGGACCCGAGCGCGATCACGACGAGCTTGTTGCAGGTCGGGCAGCCGATGGCGAGGAAGGACAGCAGGCCACCGACCGTGAAGCGGCGCTGGTCGGCCCGCTCCGGCGCGGCGAGGACGTCCTCGGCTGCGGCCGGCTCGTTGCGCACGTAGGTCGCGAGCAGCAGACCAGCCAGGACCGCGGTGAGCACGAGCGCCACGTACGACCAGGTCGGGGCCTCGATCTGCCGGCCGAAGATCGGGTTCGGCACGAGGTCGGTCGGCAGGCCGAGGACGAGCAGCGCCCCGATCGTGCCGGCGGCGGCGGCGAGCCACCGGCGGCGGCCGAAGGTGCGCAGCATCGGTCCGTCTCCCGGGGGGCGAGGTTGTCCGGACAAGGATAGCTCGGCCGGCCGGCGGCCGGGCCCGTCCTCCCCCGGTCGGCCAGGGTGCGTGTGGTCACCGGTCGGCGGCGACGTGGCCGGCCGGTCGCTGCGCGGTGTGCCCCACCAGATCCGTGTAGCAGCGCTGCATCGCTGCGAGGTGAGCCGTGTCCGACCGGGCGGCGGCGGCGCGGCGAGCGGCCGCGCCCAGCCGACGCTGCCGTGCCCGATCGTCGGCG
Source organism: Nitriliruptoraceae bacterium (assembly GCA_007133465.1). Lineage (GTDB taxonomy): Bacteria > Actinomycetota > Nitriliruptoria > Nitriliruptorales > Nitriliruptoraceae > SLMP01. The sequence continues at coordinate 5,599 of SLMP01000022.1, forward strand.
AGATCCCCCGCCGTCAGCGCCAGCGACCGGTCGTCGTCGGCGACGATCCCGCGTCCCGGCGTGACGTGCGGCTCGAGCCCGCTGTCGCGGAGGACCGCCGCCGGGATGCCGGCCGCGGCGGCCTCCAGCAGGCTGACCGGATGGTTCTCGCTGCGCGAGGCGGAGACGAGGACATCCGCGAGGTGGTAGAGGGTCAGCACGTCGGCGTGGGGGAGGTAGCCCGGCAGCAGCACGCGGCGGTCCAGGCCGTGCTCGGCCACGACGCGTCGCGCGCGGTCGAGCAGTGGTCCCCCGCCCACCAGCACCACCCGCAGGTGCGGCCGGGCGGCGACGACCGGGAGCACGGCCGCGAGCAGCTCCTCGGTCCGCTTCTCCGGGGCGACGCGTCCGACCACGAGCAGGACCCGGTCGTCCGCGCCGAGGTGGAAGCGCGTCCGCAGGCCGGCTGCCCGCTGCCTCGCATCGGAGGCGGCCGGTGCGGTGGCTGCCGGGACGCCGTTCGGGACGACCGCGGCGGGGACGTCAGGCGCGAGCCGGGCCACCTCGGCGCGGCCACGGTCCGAGGGGGTGACCACGAGGTCGACGCCTCGCAGGAACCGGGCGAGCCCGACGTCGAGGAGCCGCGCAGCCGGCCGCGCGGTGCGCGGGGCCGGCGCGGCGTAGTGCAGGTAGTGGCGGTAGAGCGTGTGCAGGGTGTGCAGCGCCGGCAGGTCGAGCCGCCCGGCGGCGGCGCGGGCGCTCCAGCCGAGCGGCCCCTCGGTGTGGGTGTGGACGAGGTCGACCTGCTCGCGGCGCAGCAGGCGGGTGAGCTCGCCCGGACCGGGCAGCGCGAGGCGCAGGCGGATGGCGGGGAGCGCCGGGACGCTGCGGATCTGGTGGGTGCTCGCCCGTGGCCCGGGGCCACGGGGCGCGACGAGGACCACCCGGTGGCCGGCGGCGGTGAGCCCGCGCGCGAGCAGGGCCACCATCGTGGTCACCCCGTTGGGGGTGGGGTGGAAGCAGTCGGTGACCAGGGCGATCGTCGGGGGCGCTATCGCACGAACCTCGTGCCGGTGGCGAGCTCGACGCAACGGTAGGCGCCGTCGTAGGTGCCGATCGACTTCTGCTTGACGATCTGCTCGCAGTACAGCTCCAGCAGGTCGCTCGCGTCGGTGAGCAGGTCGATCGCCTGGAGGGTCTGCGGCACCGTGCGGGTCTCGACGGTCCCGTCGCCGAGCTCCGCGGAGCGGATCGCGCCCCACATCTCGTGGCCGCCGACCCGCTCGTTGAAGATCTTCGGGATCGGGTAGAAGGCGAGCTCCGACGGCTTGGTGATCATCACGTCGGTGACGCGCATGAGCAGGTTGGTCGCATAGACGGCGTGGAAGATGTTGTCGTGCAGGAAGACGTGCAGGCCGGAGGCGCTGCCGTCGCGGAGCTGCTCGACGAGTGTGGTGGTGTCCTGCCAGTCGAGGTGGGTGTGGGCGGTGGCCGCCTCGGCGCCGAGCTGCTCCTGCAGCCAGGTCCAGTTCTCGGCGTGGTCGCCGAGGTTGACGAACAGGGTGACCTTGCCGGCGCGGATCCGGGGCAGCAGGTGCGCGATGACGGCCTCGAACAGCTCGCGCTGGGCGCCGGCACCGCCCATGGTCAGCAGGAACCTGCGCGGCTCGCCCTGGCGCATCCGCTCCAGGCGGGCGGCGCAGTCCCCCTCGATGTTGTCGACCAGTTCGTGGTCGACGTGGTGGCCGGTGAAGTGGATCGCGTCCGGCGGCATCGGGTGGTCGACGACCCGTCCGCGGTCGTCGAACCCACGCATGGCACGGAAGCCGTAGTACCCGGAGGGCGACTGCACCCCGTGCTTGGCGCCCTCGGTGACCTGGAAGGCCATCGGCCAGTTGTCGAACATCATGTCGACGACGTTGGTCATCCCTCCGGCGACGGCACCCATGCAGTTCCACATGTGGGCGGTGAGCACGGGTAGGTCCGCCGGGAACGGCTCGTGGAGCCCGGCGAACAGCTCGCTCATCTTGTGGTCCTTGACGTTGGTCTTGAGGAACCGCCACGGCCACCCGACGATCCACCGGTTCAGCACGGTCGACACCCCCGGCAGGGTCGGCTCACCCGTGGTGACCGGCTCCCAGATCCAGCGGTTGAACGCGGCGCTGCGCTGGCTGATCCGCGACCAGCGGCTGTACCAGGTGTTGCACCAGTCGATCACCTCACGGGTGACGCCCGGGATGCCGAGCAGGTCGAGCCAGTAGGGCGTGAAGCCCATGGCCCGGGCGGCGGATGCGCCGGCCATCGCGATGCGGTAGTGGCCGAAGCCCATCCGGATCGTGCTGATCAGCACACCGTCGCTGGACAGGGCGGTGAGGTCGGTCGCCTCGTCCGCGGCCGGGACCCGCACGACGTTGCGCAGGCCGAGCTCCGCGCCCAGGTACGGGTTGTCCTCGACCTTGAGGTGGTAGCGCTCGTGCGGGTCGTGCCCGAACTTGCGCACGAACATCTGCTGCCAGCGGTCCGCGGCGTTCGACTGGCTGCGGGTGATCGGGTTGCCGTAGACCTGGTAGCGGCCGTCGACGCGCTGCATGGGGTCCTCCGTGAGGGCGGTGGTCCCCGCCGAGGGGGGAACGGCGGGGACCACCGCGGTCGGTCACTTGATGCCGCTGGTGGCCACGTTCTCGACGAAGTAGCGCTGGGCGAGCACGAACACGGTGACGGGCACCGCGATCGCGATCATGACCCCGGCCATGATCAGGTGGGGGAAGTTCGCCGCGCGGCCACCGAGCTGCTGCAACGAGACCGTGAGCACGTGGTTGTCGAGGTTGCCGCCGCCGATCACGATGAACGGCCAGATGAAGCTGTTCCAGGCGTAGAGGAACATGAACGTCGCGAGGGTGGCGATCGCGGGCATCGACAGCGGCACGAAGATGCGCCACAGGATCGTCCAGCGGGAGGCGCCGTCGATCACGGCGGCCTCCTCCAGGTCCTTCGGGATCGACACGAAGAACTGGCGCATCAGGAACGTGCCGTAGGCGTTGAAGATGAAGGGGAACACCAGTGCCGCGAGCGAGTTGATCCAGCCCAGCGCCACCATCAGCTGGTAGAGGGGGATGATCAGGATCACGAACGGCACCATGATCGACCCGATGTAGACCAGGAAGATCGCGTCGCGGCCGGGGAACTGGATGCGGGCGAACGCGTACCCGCCGAGGATCGAGGTCAGCACCGTGCCACCGACCACCAGGATGGTGACCAGCAGCGTGTTGGTGAGGCTGCGGTCCAGCCCCTGCAGATCGGTGACCTCGCGGAAGTTGCTGGTCTGGAACGACAGGCTGTCGACCGTCTGCGCCGTCCGGACGTTGGCGGTGACGGTGTCGTCCCGGTCCTCCGGGAGGGCGAAGATGCCCGCGGTGGTCGAGCCGAGCTGGACGAGGCCCTCGACGAGCTCACCGCCGATCGTGACGTCGTAGAGCTCGTACTCCTCGCCGTCGACCTCGACGGTCTCGGTGTCGAGGAACCCGCCGCGCCGCTCGGCGTCGCGGGTCGGCGCCTGCACCGTCGCCTCGAGGTCGTCGGGCGGCGCGAAGATGCCGATGTCGACCCGCTCCACGAGTACCCGTTCCTGCCCCTCGATCCGGTACAGCTCCAGCTCCTCGCCGTCGACCTCGACCACGTCCTGGGTGGCGGGGAGCAGCCGGGGCGGGTAGCGGTTGACGTCGCTGACGGTCTTGAGCGAGCCGAAGGCGACCACGGCGAACGGGAAGAGCATCAACAGGCCGAACGCCGACAGGCCGAGGTACAGCCCGGCGCGGTTGAGGACGGCCCGACGCTTCGATCCGGTCACGGCAGGCATCGTCAGCCCTCCACTCGTTCGCGCTGGCGTCGGAACTGGACCAGGGTGAAGGCGAAGATCAGGATGAACAGCACCCACGCGACGGCCGACGCGTAGCCGAACGAGAACCGGCGGAAGCCCTGGTCGTAGAGGTAGACCACCGGGGTGAGGGTCGAGTTCTCCGGCCCGGCCCCGATCGGGGTGGTGGTCGGGAACAGCACGACGTTCTCACCGAACAGCTGCAGGGTGAGGATGCCGGTGGAGGCGATCACGAAGAAGGTGGTCGGCCGCAGGCCGGGCAGCGTCACGTTGCGGAACCGCTGCCAGCGGTTCGCGCCGTCGAGCATCGCGGCCTCGTGCAGGGTCTGGTCGATGCCCTGCAGACCGGCGAGGAACAACACGGCGTTGTAGCCGATGAACATCCAGGAGAAGACGATGACCAGCGAGAACAGGGCGATGTCCGCGTCGGACAACCACTGCAGGCGCGGGTCGGTCATCTGCGGCACCAGCGGCAGGCCGTTCCAGAAGACGACGAAGCGGCTGATCAGGTAGTTGAGCCACCCGGAGGTGGCGCTGAACAGCTGGCGCCAGATCAGCGCGACGGCGACCACGCCGGCGATCGACGGGATGAAGTAGATCGCGCGGAACACCTTGATGCCGGGGGCCTTCGAGTTCAGCAGCGTCGCGAGGAGCAGGGCCGGGATGGTCGACAGCGGCAACGCGAACAGGGTGAACACGAAGATGTTGCGGATCGAGGTCCAGAACATGACGTCCCGGGCGCCGACGACCATCGAGCCGACGGTGAACCAGGTGAAGTACCCGGCCGGCAGCGCGGCGGACGCGGACTGCCCGGCGTCGAGGAACTGCACGTTGAGCGACAGGATGTTCGCGTAGTTGCCGAGCCCGACGAAGGTCGGGGCGCCGAACGCGTCCCACTCGGTCAGCGACACCACCAGGCTGAACAGCAGCGGCCCGGCGAAGAAGGCGATGAAGCCGAGCAGGTTCGGTGAGACGAACAGCAGCCCGTCCATCGTGCGCTGACTCGTGGCGCTGATCCGCAGTTCGAGCGCCATATCACCCTGGAAGGTGCGCCAGGCGAGGTAGGCGCTCAGGAGCGCCACCGCGAGCAGACCCAGCGGGAGCGGTCGGGCGGTGCGTGCGAGGAAGGTCGCGAGCCCCGGCAGGAGGCCGACGGCGAGGAGCCCGGCACCGATCGCGAGCCAGCCGATGATCCGCAGCGGCCGGGTCAGCGGTGAGTCCCTGCCTTCTTTGACCACCGCCCCGCCGAGCAACCACGCGAGCAGCGCCACGGCGAAGTACGGCACGCCGCGGCCGAAGGTCGCGCCGAGGGCGTCCATACCGACGAACACCCCGTTGGCCTGCAGCAGCGCGATGACCGCGCCCATGAACGTCAGGTAGTCGGCAGCGAGCGACAGGCTCCGGCCGAGGCTGCGGCGCCGCAGCAGGCCGAGGAAGCCACCGAGGTCGAGGAGCAGGAGCAGGATCGACGCGCTGAGGCCCGCGATCCTGGCCGGCCCGGCGATCGTCTCGCTCGTCAGGACGAGGACGAGCGCGGCGGCCGCAGCCAGGGCGTGCACCAGCCGCCACACGGTCAGGAGCGTCAGCCACCTCGGTGCGTCCAGGAGCCGAGGCAGCTTGAAGCTCGGCAGGCGGATCGATGCCACGGTTCCCTCCCGACCCTCGGGGATGGGCAGCGATCACGGTCGCTGCCCACCGCGGAAGGTCGGGTCGCTGCGCGGCACCTGGCGCGCGCAGCGACCCGCGTCTGGCGTCAGTCGAAGGTCGGGTCGAGCTGCTCGCAGATCGTCGCCTGGAAGTCGTCCAGGGACTGCGAGCCAGCGACCACGCCCTCGATCGCGGGGGCCATGATGGTGTCGAAGCCGGGCCAGTCACCCTCCCACAGCGGCCCCTCCGGCACGGAGCTGTTCAGACCGTCGATGAAGGCCTGGTTGTTCTCCGGCGGGGTGAACGTGAGGAAGGTGTCGATGGTGTCCGGGTCATCGGTGCGCGACGGGATGTTCGCGCCGAGTTCGGCGATCTGGCCTTGCGTCTCCCCATCGGTCAGACGGGTGATGAGGTCGAAGGCCTGCTCCGGGTGCTCGGTGTTGGCGTTGACGACGTACGCGCCCCAGAAGGTCCAGTTGACGGCGCCCGCTGGCCCCTCCGGGATGTTGACGACGTCCCACTCGAAGTCCTCGATCGCCCGGTACGCGGGGGTCGACCAGCGGCCGGTGAGCTGCATGCCGACCTGACCGGCCTCGTACGGCGGCTGGGAGTCCTCGCCGTAGGGCACGGCGAGCTGGTCCTGGTACAGACCGGTCATGTACTCGAGCCCCAGGACCGCCTCGTCGGAGTCGAGCGCGCAGGCCGTCCGGTCCTCGTTGAAGAAGCTGCCGCCCGCGGAGTTGATCCAGATCCCCGGGTTGGCCCACCAGTTGTTCATGCCGAAGCCGTAGATCTCGTCGCCGAGCTCGCTGACGGCCTGGCCGACCTCGCGGAAGGTGTCCCAGTTCCACTCGCCGTTGTCGGCCAGTTCACGGGGGTCCGGGGCGCCGGCTTCGGCGATGAGGTCGAGGTTGAGGTACAGGGCGAAGGTCGAGACGTCGCGGGGCAGGCCCCACAGCGACTCGCCGCTCGCCTGGCTCTCCGGGTCGTAGGTCAGCAGCTCCATCGGGCCTTCGTAGTAGGCGTCGTCACCGGCGTAGCTGTCGTTGCCGTCGGCGACCTCGCGCAGGTCGAGGATCAGCCCGCGGTTGGCGAAGTCGGCGATGTCGGTCCCCGGGATCCAGAAGACGTCCGGGGCGGTGCCGCCGGCGATCTCCGTGCGCAGGGCGTCCTGGTACGCGGCCGTCTCCGTGCCACCGGGCTCGTACTCGAGCGTCGCTTCGGCCCACGCCTCGTCGATCGAGTCGCTGACCGACTGGTAGACGTCGATCTCGGCCTGGTTGTCCGGTCGGGTCCGCCACCGCAGGTTCACGGCGTCGCCATCGGCGGCCTCGGTCTCCTCGGTCACCTCGGTGTCGTCCGTCTCCTCGGTGTCGTCGGTCTCCTCGGTGTCGTCGGTCTCCTCGGTGGTCGTGGCGTCGGGCGCGTCCGTGGTCTCTTCGTTCGTGGTGTTCCCGCAAGCGGCCGTCACCACGGCCAGTGCGGCGAGCACCGCGATCCAGCGTGCGTGTCGCATGTTCTTCTCGTGTCTCCCTGCGCCGAAACGAGGCGCGATGTCGTCGGTGGTCCGGGTCAGGTCGGGCGTGGAACCGCGATGTTCGCCGCAGGCACGCCGGTCGGGACGACCACCACCTCCACGTCTGGGAAGGCGGGGTCGTCGGGGAGTCCGTCGTCGTCGACCGCGGCGGCGAGCAGGCCCGCCGTCGTCTCCGGCAACGTGTCGTTGATGAACAGCCCTGCCGCCGTCTCCACGGACGCCCGCACCTTCAGCTTGTGTGGGCTGCGGTTGGGGGGCAGGAACTCGAAACTGAGGTGCCAGTCGTCCACCGGTCGGCCGTCGAGGGGCCGGTCCGGCGCCTGCTGGCACACCATCAGGTAGGCGACTGGGGCGTTGTAGAGCGCGTCGTAGCGGTGCACGACCGCCCGCAGCGCGGCGGCGAGGTCACGACGCTCGTCCGCGGTGAGGTCGGGCAGTCGCCGGGCGCCGTGCCGCTTCGCGCGGACGTGGATCTCCAGCGGCCAGTCCGGCGCGAAGGGCACCGCGACGGTGAAGGAGTCGTTCGCCACCACCTGCCGCTCCGGGGCCGCCAGGTCCGACGTGACCACCTCGCACGACAGACACGTGTCGATCAGCAGCCGGTGGTCATCGATCGCCGCGAGGCGGGGCAGCACGAACGGTGGCAGGTGGCCGAGGGCATAGATCTGCCCGTGGGGGTGCGACAGGGTCGCGCCGACGTCCTCGCCACGGTTCTCGAACACGAGGACGTAGGGGAAGCGAGGGTCGGCGCACAGCTCCTCCGACCGGTCGGTCCAGATCGCGATGACGCGCGCCAGCTCCTGGACCGTGAGGGTGGCGAGCGACCCGGTGTGCGTCGGGGTGTAGAGCACGACCTCGCACGCCCCGAGGGCCGGGGCGCTCTCCCCGGCCACCCCGTCCGGCGGCTCCGGCGGCTCGGCGAGCAGGGTGGGGAAGCGGTTGTCGAAGACGGCGGCCTCGTAGGGGAACGGCAGCTCGGGTCCGCCGACACACAGCGGGCAGGCCGCCGTCGGCTGCCCGCCGGCACCGGCGGTCTGCGGTCGCGTGTTGCGGGCCGGGGAGACCGCCACGAAGGCGCCGGTCAACGGGTTGCGGCGCAGGTGCAAGGCCGGCCACTCGCCCGCCGCGCCCTCGACCGCGAGGGCCGAGCCGTCGTACTCGCCGTAGACGAGCAGACGCCGGCCGTCGCCGTGACGGAGTTCGACGCGCGGGAGCTGTTCCACCATCCCCGGTTCTACCTCGACTTTCGGAGCCTTGTCAAGAGTCACGCCGAGCTTACGGCTTCGTAAGTGCGCGTAACGTACGACCACGGTCGTTGGTTGCGACGGAGCGCACGTCCGCTTGACACCGGGCTCGACGCGCACCGGCCGCGGGCGCCCGGAACCGGCGCGTCAGCGAGCCGGCGCCGGCTCGGCGGGGAGGAGCCGGACGTCGAGGCCGGTCTCGCGCAGCTCTGCGACCACCTGCGGGTCCGCGTCGCGGTCGGTGAGCAGCACGTCGATCTCCTCGAGCGAGCAGACGTGGGCGAGCGCCACCTGGCCGAGCTTGGAGCTGTCCGCGCACACGACGCGTCGGGCGGTGGCGGCCACCATCAGCCGCTTGATCTCGGTCTCCGGCAGGTTGACGTTGGTGATGCCGGCGGCGACCTCGACGCCGTTGCAGCCGAGGAAGGCCGTTCCGGCGTGGATCGAGCGCAGGACGAAGCCGGCCAGCGGCTCCACGAGCGAGTGCTGCTTGGGTCGCACGGTCCCGCCGGTGACCACGACCGCGATGCGGGGGTGCGCGCGCTCCAGCGCGATGGCGATCGTCAGCGAGGAGGTGAACACCGTGACCTCAGCCAGGTCTTCGCGCGCCGCCAGGGCGTGGGCGACGGCCGTCGTGGTCGTCCCGACGTCCAGCACGATCGTGTCGTTGGAGGCGACCATCGCCGCCGCCTCCTGACCGATCGCCCGCTTCTGCGGGGCGAACGCGACCTCGGCCTCTTCGAAGGGGCGCTCGATCGGCGACGCCGCACGGGGGACGGCGCCGCCCCGGACCCGTCGCAGCAGCCCCCGACTGGCGAGCGCGTCCAGGTCCGAGCGGACCGTGACCTCCGAGACGTCGAATCGGTCCGCGAGATCGCCGACGCGGACGAAGTCGCGATCGTGCAGCAGCGCGAGCATCCGCTCGCGACGGACGCGCGCGGGCAGCACCTCAGGGTCCACGGTGCACGAACCTCCAGGCGTCGGTGATGATGGTCTCGAGCTCGGGATGACGCGGGCGCCAACCCAGCAGGTCACGGGCACGCTGTGACGAGGCGACGAGCTCGGCCGGGTCGCCTGCGCGCCGGGGCGCCTCCTCGGCGGGGATCGGGTGGCCGGTGACGCGGCGCGCCGTCTCGACGACCTGCCGGACGCTGAACCCCGAGCCGTTGCCGAGGTTGCAGACGATCGCCGACTCGCGGTCGAGCGCGGTGAGCGCCCGGACGTGCGCATCGGCGAGGTCGACGACGTGCACGTAGTCGCGGACGGCCGTGCCGTCCGGGGTCGGGTAGTCGCTGCCGTAGATCGCGATCCGCTCCCGCTCGCCGAGCGCGACCTGGAGCACCAACGGGATCAGATGGGTCTCGGGGTCGTGACGCTCGCCTCGCTCCGGGGTCGCTCCGGCCGCGTTGAAGTAGCGCAGGGACGCCACCCGCAGGCCGTGGATCCGGTGGTGCCAGGCGAGCATGCGCTCCACCAGCAGCTTCGACTCGCCGTAGGCGTTGGTCGGCACGAGCGGATCGTCCTCGGCGATGGGGACCCGCGTCGGCTCGCCGTAGACCGCGGCGGTCGAGGACAACACGAACCGCTCCACCCCGTGGCGGACGAGGACCTCGAGCAGCCGCGCCGAGCCCGCCGTGTTGACGGTGAAGAACCGCTCCGGTGTCCGCATGGACTCGCCGGCCTCGATCAGGGCGGCGAAGTGCAGGCACGCGTCGAACCCTCCGTCCGCCACCAGCGCATCCATGACGGCGGGGTCGGTGACGTCCGCACGGACGAACCCCGCGCCGTCGGGGACGGCGTCGCGGTGGCCGGTGCTCAGGTCGTCGACCACCGTGACCTCGTGGCCGGCGAGCAGGAGCGCCGCCGCGGTCGCGGACCCGATGTAGCCGGCACCGCCGGTGACGATCGTGCGCACCACGCGACCTTTCGTAGACTTGCTCGAGGCTTCGTTCACCTTACGCTCTTCGTCGGAGCGAAACGAGGGTCGCATGCGGAGGTTCCGGGCTCCGGGCCGCGCCAACCTGATCGGCGAGCACACCGACCACACCGATGGGCTGGTGCTTCCCGTCGCGATCGACCGGGGCGTGACGCTCGTCGCCGAGTGCGGCGGCGAGCGCATCCGGCTCGTCTCGGACGACGCGGACGGCGAGGTGGACCTCCCCGCCGATGGCAGCGAGGCGCCCGTGACGGGGTGGGGCCGGTTCGTGGCCGCGGTCGCGGCCGAGCTCGCCGCCCTGGGCCGCCCGGCCGTCGGCCTGCGGGGACGGCTCAGCTCGGACCTGCCTCAGGGCGCCGGCCTGTCGTCGTCAGCGGCCCTCGAGGTGGTGCTCGCGACGGCGCTGTCGGCGGCGGCGGAGCTCACCCTCGCGCCACTGGAGCTCGCCGCCCTCTGCCGCCGCGCCGAGCACCGCGCGGTCGGCGTGCCCTCGGGGATCATGGACCAGGCGGCGTCGGTGCTCGGGCAGGCCGACCACGCCGTGCTGCTCGACTGCGCGAGCCTCGCGCACGAGCTCGTGCCGCTCCCGCGCGACCACACCCTGCTGGTCGTGGATTCCGGCGTCCGCCGCCAGCTCGAGACCTCGGGCTACGCGACGCGGTCGCGGGAGCTCGCGGCCGCGTTGCCGGTGCTCGGTGGGCGCCGTCCCGCCGACGTGGCACCGGACGAGCTGCCCGCCCTCGTCGCCGACCTCGACCCGGTCCCCGCCCGTCGACTGCGTCACGTGGTCACGGAGAACCAGCGGGTGCGCGAGGTCGTGGCCGCCTTGCGAGCGGACGACCTCACCCGGGTGGGTGTCCTGTTCGCCGAGGGGCACGCGAGCCTGCGCGACGACTACGAGGTGTCGGTCCCGGAACTCGACGCGCTGGTCGAGCTGAGCGGCGCCGCCGGCGCGACCGCCGCACGGATGACGGGTGGCGGCTTCGGCGGCGCGATCGTCGCCCTCGTGGCGACCGAGCGGCGCGACGACGTCGCCGACGCCGTTCTCGCCGGGTACGCCCGACGGCACCCGGATCGGCGCGCGACGGTCCACGCCTGTCGGGCGGCGGCGGGTGCCGGCGAGGTCACCGGTGCGCAGGCCTGAGGGAGCCGCGCGGCCGCGGGTGGGGCCGAGCGATCCTCCGAGGTCGCGGCGAACTTCCCTACAACCAACGTTCACCATGCCGTAACCTTGGGCCGCCACGCACGGGAGGGTCCACGTGGCGGACCTGCCCTGGTTCGACCTCACCACCGGCCTCCTCGGTGGCGTGGCGATCTTCCTGCTCGGCTTCGAGCAGCTGACGAAGGCGATGCAGTCCGCGGCCGGGACCCGCCTGGCCGACGGGCTCGCCCGCGTGTCCGAGCGTCCGTGGCTCGGCGCGCTCTCCGGTGCCGGGGTCACCGCGGTGATCCAGTCCTCGTCGGTGACCACGGTGCTGACGGTCGGGTTCGTGTCGGCCAGCGTGATGACGCTGACCCAGGCGGTCGGGGTGATCGCCGGCGCGAACCTCGGGACGACCGTCACGGCGCAGATCGTGGCCTTCGACGTGACCCGCTTCGCATTGCTGATGATCGCCGTCGGCTTCGCCCTGCGGTTCCTCAGGGTCCAGGCCACCGCGAAGCAGGCGGGCGGGGCGCTGCTCGGCCTCGGCATGGTCTTCCTCGGCATGGACCTGATGGGTGGCGCGGTGGCCCCGCTGCGCGACCACCCGGAGGTGCTGGCCCTGTTCCAGGGGGCGGGAGGCCCGCTGGCGGCGCTCGCGCTCGGTGCCGGCTTCACCGCCCTGGTCCAGTCGTCGTCGGCCACGATCGGCATCGTGATCGTGCTGGCGAGCCAGGGGCTCGTGGACCTGGAGACCGCGATCGCCATCGCGCTCGGTGCCAAGATCGGCACGTGTGTCACCGCCATGCTGGCCTCGATCGGTGCCGGGACGCCCGCCCGGCGCACCGCGGTGTTCCACGTGCTGCTCAACCTCGGCGGCGCGATGCTGTGGCTGCCGCTGATCGGCTATCTCGCCGCGCTGGCGACCTGGCTGTCCCCGACCTTCCCGGAGCTCGGCGGGACCGCTCGGCTCGCCGCCGAGACCCCACGGCAGGTCGCCAACGCCTACACGGTCTTCGCCGCTGCGAACCTGCTGCTGGTGATCGGGTTCACCCGTCCGATCGCCCGCGGCTTGGAGCGGTTGATCAAGGAGCGGGAGATCGACCCGTTCGCGAGCGCGCACCACCTGAACGTGACGATGCTCGCCACGCCGGCCGCGGCGCTCGAGCTGGTCCGGATGGAGGTGCGGCGGCTCGGCACGCGGGTGGCCGCGATGGTCCGTCGCGGCGGGGAGGCCGCGATCGCCGGGGACCTCGCCGAGCTCGAAACGATCGCGGTGCTCGACGACGAGGTGGACGACCTGCGGGGTGCGATCGTCACCTACCTCGCCGAGCTCGGCCAGCGCGAGATCAGCGAGCAGCAGAGCACCGAGGTCGCGCGGCTGCTGGCGGCGGCCGACGAGCTCGAGGGCATCGGCGACGTGGTCGAGAACGGGCTCGTGCGGATCGGCAAGCGGCTCCGTGGCGAGCACATCCGCATGTCCCCGTCGACCGCGCAGGTGATCCGGGCGCTGTTGGCGGAGGTCGCCGAGAACCTCGAGGAGGCGGTGGAGGCCGTCGCGGAGGCCAACCAGAAGGGTGTGACCGCGTTGCTCGACCGTGCCCCGGAGGTCAAGGAACGGCGCGAGGCGGCGATGGCGCGGCAGGCCTGGCGCCTGACGGGCCAGGGTCCGGGCCGGGCGAGCGCCTACGTCCGGGAGGTGGAGCTGATCTCCGAGATCTACCGCGTCCACACGCTCACGAAGCGACTGCTGCGTCGACAGCTCGCCGATCCCATCGAGCTGGACGTCGCGACGGACCGTCTGGCCGCTTGGCCGGACCGTATGGGCGCCGGTCCCGACCGCACCTCGGTCGCCGAGTAGTGGCGGACGCGGTGCTCGTCAGGCCCGGGACCACCGCCAGGTGGTGGAGACCTGGAGGGGCTCGTCGGGGCGGACCACGCGGGGACGCTGATTGACCTCGTCGGGAGGTCCCGACTGCGGCTCGACGCAGGCGACCGTCGCACGCTCGGTGAACACGACCGTGACGGGGGCGTCGGTCTCGATGCCCAGCGTCGCGATGCCCGGCCAGGTCAACCGGACCGGTGCCTCGATGCCGACGAACGCATCGTCCCATGGCGGGGTGGGCACCTCCACACGGTGCGGGGTGGCGATCCCGTCCGGGTCGCGCGCGAGCATCTCGGCGGGCGGCAGGGCCAGCTCCAGCGCCGTGCCGTCGATCTCCCGGCGGAACCAGGGGTGCCAGCCGACCGTCGCCGGGGCGGGACCGTCGGGGGCGGACACCTCGAGGCGCAGGTGCAGGTGGTCGGGTGCCAGGGTGACGCGGTGGACCACCCGCAGCGGGGCGAACCAGCCGTCGGCCGGCACCTCCACCTGCCAGGCGGTCGCATCGAGGCGCTCCCAGACCGCGCTGTGGACGAGCCCGTGGATCGCGTGTCCGTCGTCGTGCTCGGGCAGGCTGATCGTCCGCCCCTCCCAGGTGGCCCGGGCGTCGCGGACCCGCCCGGCCCACGGGGCCATGACGAAGCACCCCCAACCGAATGCCGGGTCGTCCATGTGCTCGACGACCCGGGGGTCGTAGCCGTCCGAGAGCAGCTCCTGGCCGCCCACCGCGAAGGAGCTGAGACGACAGCCGCGCGTGGGGTCGACGGTCACCGCCGCCCGTCCGGTGCGGAGCGTCACGGTGCCGTCGGGGCCGTCGTCCACCGCCGTGGCCCGCTCGTCGTGGATGTGCGGGTGCTCGGGCGCTGAGGTCATCCGGCGATCTCCGTCTGGGCGACGAGGTGGTCCGGCTGGAGGCGGACGAGCAGTTCCCCGGCCACGGCATTGCGGGTCCCGAAGGCGTCGACCTGGTCGGGTGGGACGTAGCGCGCGGCGATGCTCGTGGTCCAGCGACGTAGTGCCGCCAGGTCGTCGCGCAGGTCGAACACCTCGCAGCGGCCCTCGACGAGAACGTACGCGAACGGGAACGCCGCGTCGTCGACCACCAGGCCCGCCCGCCGGTCGCGGGCGAGGTTGCGAGCCTTGACGCTGGTCTCCCAGGTCGTGAAGACCAGGTCGTCGCCGTCGAGGAGGAACCAGATCGGCGCGGCGTGTGGACGTCCGTCGGGGCGCACGGTGGTGAGGACGCCGGTGCGCCCGGGCGTGGTGAGGAAGGCACGGCGCTCGCCGTCGCTCATCTCCCGCACCCGGCCACCTCCTTGCCGCGGAGCCCGCGCGCTCGTGAGCTCGTGCCGCATCCTGTCGGACGGGAGCTGCCAGCCTGCCACACGCCGGTGGTGGTCCGCGCCCCCGGCAGGATTCGAACCTGCGACGCACGGTTTAGGAAACCGACGCTCTATCCCCTGAGCTACGGGGGCGGGCCGCCCACGCGTGGGACCGTGGCGGTGGTCGTGCCCCACCGCGGCCACACGGCAGCGTGTCCCGAGGAGCCTACCGGCGACCTCGGCACGACTACGGTCGGGTCCGACGAGCGAACACGAGGGAGGTGGCGGATGCGGGTCGCGCTGATCGGCTACGGCGTCGGCGGCGCGGTCTTCCACGCACCGCTGGTATCCGCGACGCCCGGGCTCGACCTGGCCGCGGTCGTGACCCGCGATCCCGGTCGGCGCGAGGAGGTCCGTGCCCGCTATCCCGACTGCCGGGTCGTGGACGACGCCGAGCGGCTGTGGCAGGGGACCGAACCGTTCGACGTGGTGGTCGTCGCGACCCCGAACGACGCGCACGTCCCGCTCGCGTTGGCAGCGATCCGCGCCGGCCTCCCGGTGGTCGTCGACAAGCCGCTGGCGGTCACCCCCGCCGACGGCGAGCGGCTGGTCGCCGCGGCCCGGGAGGCCGGCGTCCCGCTGACGGTCTTCCACAACCGGCGCTTCGACGGCGACCTGCTCACGATCCAGCGGTTGCTCGCCGCCGGCACCCTCGGCCGGGTCCACCGCTTCGAGTCACGGTTCGAACGGTGGCGACCCGAGCCGCGTCCGGGTGCCTGGCGGGAAACCGAACCGGCGACGAGCGGCGGCGGCCTACTCCTCGACCTGGGCAGCCACCTCGTCGACCAGGCGATGCTGCTGTTCGGGCGACCGCATCGCGTCTATGCGGAGGTGGACGTCCGTCGCGAGGGGGTCCGGGGCGACGACGACGTGTTCGTGGCGTTGGAGCACTCCGACGGGGTCCGATCGCACCTGTGGGCGAGTGCGGTGGCGGCACAGCTCGGGCCGCGCTTCCGGGTCCTCGGTTCGCGTGCCGCGTACGTCAAACACGGCCTGGACGGGCAGGAAGCGGCACTGCGTGACGGCGCCCTCCCCGACGACCCGGGGTTCGGTACCGAACCGCCCGAGAGCACCGGGCACCTGCACGGGGACGACGGCGAGACGCCCGCCGTGCCGACCGAGCGGGGCGACTACCGTCGGTTCTACGTGCTGCTGGAGGCCGCGCTCCGAGGTGCGGGGCCAGTGCCGGTCGACGCCTCCGACGCCGTCGACGTGCTGCGGGTCCTCGAGGCGGCTGCGGCGAGTGCGGCGAGCGGTGAGGTCGTCACACTCGACGGAACCGCGGGGGTCGTCAGGCCAGCCGCAGGACGGCGCCGCCCTCCTCCCAGCCGAGCTGGCTGACCCGTATCCGCCGGTCGCGACGTCGTCCGCGGCCGATCCCGCCGAGCACGAGCTGGAGGTCCTCCAGGAGCATGCGGGCGCGATCGTCGCCGTCCGCGGCGACGCGGCGGGCGTGGGCGAGCAGGTCCTCGCCGACCCGGACCCGCAGCAGGGGGTCGTCCGCCGCGTCCGCGACCTCACGCCACGCCCGGCTGACGGCCAGGACGCAGCCGTCGGGGCCGATGACGGCCACCCCGTCCTCGAGGGCGTTGAGCACGCTCTCGACGAAGGCGTCGCGGCGGGCCAGCTCCCGGTGGGTGGCGACCTGCTCGCTGACGTCCTCCACGGTGAGCGTGGCGCCGATGACGTTGCCGGACGCGACCGTCAGGGGAGCTGCCTCGAGGTGGAGCCAGCGACCGCGCACCGTGCGGACGTCCAGCCGGTGCTCCCGGCCGAGATCGACGGCCATGCCGATGACCTCGCGGACCTCCTGGCCGTCCTCGGGGACGAGCGCGGCCAGCAACCCCGGTCCGAGCAGTTCCGACGGCGGCCGGCCGAACAGTGCCGCCGCGCGGCCGTCGGCGTACGAGCAGTTGGCGCGCAGGTCGGTGTGCAGCAGGCCGGTCGACCCGGTCGCGAGGTGGCGGCCGAGCTCGCCGGTGATGTCCCGTTCGACCGCGACGAAGTGGGTGATCTGGCCGGATTCGTCGAGGACGGGGCTGATGGTGGCCCGGTGGGTACGCAGCAGGCCGTCACGACGCCGGTCGATCAGCTGGCCCTCCCACACCTCGCCGCGCAGGATCGTGTCCCACAGGTCACGGTAGAACGCTCGGTCCTGGTACCCGGAGGACAGCAGCTTCGGCGTCGCGCCGATCGCTTCCGACCGGGCGTAGCCGGTGACCCGGACGAAGGCGTCGTTGACGTCGAGGATGATGCCGTCGCGGTTGGTGATGAAGACCACGTCACCGCCGAGGTCGAGGCTGGTGAGCGCGATGCGTAGGGTCCCCGGCACCGCTGTGTCATCGGCCCCGGCCCCCCCGTCCCGGCCGTCGTCGAGGTCGCCCGGCCCCGCGGCCGTGATCCCCAGGGCGTCCGCCCGTTCGGGCGGCGCCGTCGCGGCCTCGTCGGTCACCGACCCGCCAGCCTCCATCGTCGTCTCGCTCCCTGCCGCGGGCGTGGGCCGGTCGTGGTGGACCGGACGGGCGCGGCGCGCCCAGTCTGCCCGGTCGGGCCCCCACCGCGCCAGCGATGCCGTCGGGTCAGCCGACCGCGCGCAGGTGACGGACCCCGTCGCGCGCGACCGTCTGGGCCCGGCCCGGGCCGTGACGCAGCACGCCGGTGACCCCGCCGAGCTGCCACAGGTGCCGGAGGTCGATGGCGAGGTGGAGCGCCGGGACGAGCCGGTCGAGCGGCCGCCGGGCGAGACGCACCGGTCCGACGCGTGCCACCCCCACCCCACCGCCCAGGTCGAGCACCCGGCCGAGCTCCAGCAGCAACGCGCGCCGGTGGTGCCGGCCTGCCGCCCACGCCACCGCGTTGTGGCCGGCCACCTCGCCGGCCTGCGCGGCGATCTGCGCGGACATGGGCAGCTCGCCGCCGAAGGGGTCGTGGTGCGCCGCGGTGTCGCCGGCGGCGAACACGCCGTCCAGGCCGCGCACCGTCAGGTCGGGCCCGACCCGGAGGCGCCCGTTCTCGGTCGGCACGTCCGGCAGGAGGGCGCTGCCACGCGCTCGCCAGCCGCCCGCCCACACCACCACGCCGTCCAGCCACGTGCCGTCGGCGAGCTCCAGCCCGTCCGCGTCCACGCGGGCGACGGCGCGACCGAGCAGCACTTCGACACCCGCTGCGCGCAGGATGCGCCGGGCCCCGCGCCGCAGGGGGCCGGGCTCCGTGGGCAGCAACCTCGGTTGCTGTTCGACGAGGGTGACGGGGACCGTCGGACGGTGATGGGCGATCTCCGCGGCGAGCTGCACCCCCGTGGCGCCGCCTCCGATCACGATCAGCCCGAGCGGTCCGCCGTCGGTGTCCGGCCCGGCCAGTCGGCGGACGAGCTCGCGGACCGCGACCGTGTCCTCGACGCTCGCGAGCCCGTGGCCGTGGGCGGCGAGCCCCTCGACCGGCGGCGCGGCGGCGTCGGCGCCGGTCGTGACGACCAGTGCCTCGTAGCGCAGCGTGCTCCCGCTGCCGAGCGTCACGGTCCGTTCGTCGGGGTCGATCGCGACCGCGAGGTCGGCGACCACCTCGACGTCGAGGAGGCCGTCGAGCGGTGCCGCGAGGTCCCCGACGGGAGCCCGTCCGGCGGCCACGGCCGCGAAGCGCGGCGTGAACGCGTGGTGGCCGTCGGGGTCCACGACGGTGACCGTGGCGCCCTGGGCCAACGCACGGCGGGCCGCGTGCGCGCCGGCGTACCCGGCGCCGAGGATCACGACCGAGGTGGACATGGGGCTCCTGAGGGTCGGGGACGGCGACACGGTCGCGGGCGGTGGCGGTGCCGCAGGTGAACAGCATGGCACGCGGTGCGGCGAGAGGCGCGCCGAGGCATTCGGAGCCTCACCCGCGCGAGATCGGCGTGAGCAACTGGTCGACCGGCGCGTGATCGTCGACCAGGACGTCCGCGTCGCCGACGAAGGTCGTCAGCTCCTCACCGGCCAGTAGGTCGTCGAGGTGGGCGCGCTGACGGTTGGCCGCCTCGATCGCCTCCAGCGGGAGCGGGTCGTCGGAGGCGATCACGACGTAGTTGCCGCCGAGTCCCGTGCGGTCGGGTGCGAAGGAGCCCGGCCGACCGAGCACCGCGATGTGGTCGAACACCGCGGCGACGGTCGCCAGCTCCGCGCGGAGGAAGTCACGGGCGTCGTAGTCGACCACGTTCATCGTGTAGACGCCGCCCGGACGCAGGGCGGTGTGGATCGCCTCGGTGAACTCGCGCGTCGCCAGGTGCCACGGCACCGCGACGCCGCCGAACGCGTCACCGATCACCAGGTCGTAGGCACCGGGCTCGACCTCGTCGATCGAGAGACGCGCGTCACCGAGCACCACCTCGATGTCGTCGCCGAGCTCGAGCCCGAGCTCGTCCTCGGACAGCTCGACCAACAGCGGGTCGAGCTCCAGGACGGTCGAGGTCGACCCGGGGTGCTCCGCACGTAGGTGCTGCGGCATCGTGAACCCGCCGCCGCCGATGTGCAGGGTGCGCAGCGGCTCGCCGTCCGGTGCGATGCCGGTGATCACGTCCCCGAACCACTGCGTGTAGGTGAACTCGAGGTGGGCGGGGTCCTCCAGGTCGACGTAGCTGTGGCGCAACGTGTCGAGCCACAGTGCGCGACCCGACGGGCGGTCGGGGTCCTCGACGACGAAGGCGCAGTAGTAGGCCGATTCGTGCTCGCAGGGATGGCGTGCGGCGAACGACAGGCCGGCGGCGACGACCAGCACGACCGCGGTGCCGACCGTCACCGGCCGGCCGCGTCCGAGCCACAGCGTGATGCCGACGCCGAGCGCGACCAGCAGCAGCGCGAGGCCGCGGATCACCGGCCGGGTCGGGGCGGCTGCCACCAGCACGAAGCCGGCCAGGAACACCCCGAACAGCGCGCCGACGGTGCCGATCGCCGACAGCCGTCCGACCACGCGCCCGGTCTGGGCGAGATCGGCGAGCTGGATCTTGATCACCGACGGGGTCACCGCGGTCAGCACCGCGGCCGGGGCGAAGAAGGCGAGGAAGGTCAGGATCGTCGTCGCGGCGGGTCCGCCACCGCGCAGGCCCGCGCCCAGCGCGTCGATCAGCGGGATGGTCACGAAGGACAAGGCTCCGCCGGCGATCAGCAGCGGACCGAGCAGGCCGTGCGGGTCGACGCGGTCGGCGGCGCGGCCACCGAGCCACGACCCGACCGCGATCCCTGCGAGGATCACCCCGATGATCGCGGTGTAGACCTCCAAGGTCACCCCGACATAGGGCGCGAGGAGTCGGGCCGCCAGGATCTCCAGGATCAGCACGGCGGCCGACGAGAGGAACACGAGCGCGGCAGCGACGGAGCGGGGCATGGGCGCGGAGGGTAGGCGGTGGCGCCGGCGCCTCAGGACGCCAGCAGGGCGAGGGCCCACACCGCGACGGCGAGTTGCGGGAGCACGGCGACACCGACCGGGATCGCGTCGACGCGCTGGAGTGCGCTCTGGCAGGCTCCGTTCCAGCGAGCGGAAGGATGTCGGTGGACACGCAGGAACGGGACCTGATCGGCTTCCACCTCGCCTTCGCGGTGGTCGCGGCCGTGGGCTTGGTGCTGCCGGGCCAGGTGGCGCAAGGGTGGCGGTTGTGGGGGCTGCTCGTCGCCTACGACCTCGCGACCCTGGCGGTCGCGTGGCTGCGTGGTCACGGCCGGTGGCTGAGGATCTGGTGGTTCGCCGCGGTCACCAGCGTCTTCCAGGTCGTCCCCGACGCCGTCCTCGCGGTCGGGCTCGGCACGCTGCGGTTCCCACCCGACGGCGCGCCGGACCTCGGGCCGGTGACCGCATCGATGGCGCTGATGTGGACGGTGCCGCTGGTGCTGATCGCGGTGGCCGCCGACGCGGCGGATCGGCGCCGGGGCCGCGCGGCTGGCTGGGTGGTGGCCGTGGGCGCTGCTGCCGTCGTCTTCATCGGGGCGGAAGCGCTGTTGCCGCCGCTCGGCATCTGGGAGCCGGTGGGGGTCACCACGATCGGTGGGTGGCTGGCGCCCTACGTGCTGCCGCCCGAGCTGCTGCTGGGGGCGGCGACGTGGTGGGGCGTGCAGGTGACGCGTGATCGGCACCCGCTGCTGGCCGTGCCGGTCGGGGCACTGGTCAGCATCCTCTACACCGGGGCGCTCGCGACCAGTTGGCTGCTGCTGGAGCGCGGCCTGTTCGGCTGACCGTCCGGTCCGTTCCGTGCACGGCCGCCGATAGCCTCGCTGGTCGATCCCCACCTTGTCATCGACACCAGCGGAGTGCGACGCGTGGCCGAGTACGTCTACGTCATGAAGGGCCTCACGAAGACCGTCCCGGGCGGCAAGGAGGTCCTGTCGAACATCTGGCTGTCGTTCTACCCGGGCGCGAAGATCGGCGTGATCGGTCCGAACGGCGCCGGGAAGTCGACGCTGCTGAAGATCATGGCCGGTGTCGACGCGGAGTTCGAGGGCGAGGCCTGGCCCGCCAAGGGGGTGTCGGTCGGCTACCTCCCGCAGGAGCCGGAGCTCGACCCGGACAAGACCGCCCGGGAGAACGTGCTCGCCGGGCTCGGCGAGGTGGCGGACCTCGTCCCCCGCTACAACGAGCTGACCGCGAAGCTGTCCGAGCCGCTCGACGACGACGAGATGCAGCGCGTCTACGACGAGATGGGCGAGGTCCAGGACGCGATCGACGCCGCCGACGCGTGGGACCTCGACCGCACGATCGAGATCGCGATGGACGCGTTGCGCGTCCCGGACAGCGACGACGTCACCGTCCTGTCCGGCGGGGAGAAGCGCCGCGCCGCGCTCGCCCGGCTGCTGTTGTCGAAGCCGGACATCCTGCTGCTCGACGAGCCGACCAACCACCTGGACGCGGAATCGGTCGCGTGGCTGCAGCGCCACCTCAACGACTACCAGGGCATGGTGGTCGCGATCACCCACGACCGCTACTTCCTCGACGAGGTGGCTGAGTGGATCCTCGAACTGGACCGCGGCAAGGGCTTCCCGTTCCAGGGCAACTACTCCGGCTGGCTGGAGCAGAAGCGCGCCCGCCTGGCGCAGGAGGAGCGCGAGGAGTCGGCTCGGCAGCGTCAGCTCGCCGAGGAGGCGGACTGGGTGAAGCAGACCCCGCAGGGCCGGCGGACGAAAGCGAAGGCACGCGTGCAGGCCTACGAGGCGCTGCTGCACAAGGACCGCCCGAAGCAGGTCACCAAGCCGGTCATCATGATCCCGGACGGCCCGCGGCTCGGCGATGTGGTCGTCGAAGCGGACGGGGTGCTCAAGGGCTTCGGCGACAAGCTGCTCTATGAGGACCTGAGCTTCTCGCTACCTCCCGGCGGCATCGTCGGGATCATCGGGCCGAACGGCGTCGGCAAGACCACGCTGTTCAGGATGATCGTCACGGCCGCGGGTCACACCGAGCTGCTGTCCGACGGGTCGGAGGAGCCCGACGAGGGGACGGTGCGGGTCGGCGAGACGGTGCAGCTGTCCTACGTCGACCAGTCACGGGAGGCACTCGACGCCTCCAAGAGCGTGTTCGTCGAGATCACCGGGGGCGGCGACTGGGTGCAGCTCGGCAGGACCGAGATGGCGTCGCGCGCGTACGTCGCCGCGTTCGGGTTCAAGGGCGGCGAACAGCAGAAGAACGTCGGGTCGTGCTCGGGCGGGGAGCGCAACCGCATCCACCTCGCGAAGCTGTTGCAGCAGGAGGCGAACCTGCTGCTGCTCGACGAGCCCACCAACGACCTCGACGTCGACACGCTCCGATCGTTGGAGGAGGCACTGCTCGAGTTCGCCGGCTGCGCGGTGATCACGAGCCACGACCGCTGGTTCCTCGACAAGGTCGTGACGCACATCCTCGCGTTCGAGGGTGACTCCGAGGTGACCTGGTTCCCCGGCGGCTACTCCGAGTACGAGGAGGACCTGCGCGCACGCAAGGGAGACGACGCGCTGCAGCCGCACCGCATCAAGTACAAGCCGCTCACGCGCCGGA
>SLMP01000128.1 GCA_007133465.1 Nitriliruptoraceae bacterium
CAGGCCGGCCTCGATCGCGCCGCGGGCGCCGGCGCGCCGCGGGACGTAGCCGACCTTGCCGCCGACCGCCTCCGCCAGGGCGGCGCCGGCGGGGATCGCGCCGGCACCGGCCCGCTCCCCCACCAGGACGACGGGGGCGTCGGCCTCGCGCAGGGCGTCGTGGAGCTCGCCGACTCCCGCAGGGTCCGCAAGGGCGCGCAGCGCGGCTGCCTCGTCCCCCGGTGCGGTCGGGACGTGGCGCCAGGCCAACGCGGCGAGCGACCCGGGCGCCGGGCCGACCACGACGATGCGGGCGGTGTGCGACCGCCACGCCTTGCGCAGCCGCAGGTGGAGGATCGGGACCTCCTCCTCCGGGTCGAGGCCGGCGACCACGAGCACCGGCGCCTGCTCGACGTCGGCGTAGGTGGCGGTGTCGCGCCCGACGAGCGCGAGCACCTCGTCGGTCTCCCGCGCGGGGGCGAAGCGGGTGCGGGCGTCGAGGTCGTCGGTGCCGAGGACGGTCCGCGCGTACTTGCCGGCGAGGTAGGCGTCCTCGTCGGCCAGGCGGGAGCCGGTCAGCACCGCGACCCGGCCGGGACCAGCCTCCTGCGCCGCCTGCAGCGCGGCGACGGCACGCAGCAGCGCGGTGGTCCAGTCGGTGTCGCTGAGCGCCGCGCCGTCACGCACCTGCGGGGTCGTCACGCGCTGGGCGGCGGTGAGGTGGTGGTAGCCGAACCGGCCCTTGTCGCAGTTCCAGGCCTCGTTGACCGCCATGTTCGTGCGGGCCAACTGCCGCTGGATCGTTCCCCGCCGCGACTGGACGGTCAGGGTGCAGCCGGCCGAGCAGTGGTCGCAGACGCTCGGGGTGGTGACGACGTCGAACGGCCGCGCCTTGAACCGGTAGTCGGTGGAGGTCAGGGCCCCGACCGGGCAGATCTGGATCACGTTGCCGGAGAAGTAGCTCTCGTAGGGCTCGTCCTCGTAGATCGCGACCTGCTCCAGCGCGCCGCGCTCGAACAGCTCGATGAACTGGTCGCCCGAGATCTGCTCGGAGAAGCGCGTGCAACGGGCGCACAGCACGCAGCGCTCGCGGTCGAGCAGGACCTGCGGGCTGACCGCCACCGGCTTGTCGTAGCGTCGCTTCTGGTCGACGAAGCGCGAGGTGTTGGCGCCGTGCTTGAGCGCCTGGTCCTGCAGCGGGCACTCGCCACCCTTGTCGCACATCGGGCAGTCGAGCGGGTGGTTGATCAGCAGGAACTCGAGCGTGCCCTCCTGCGCCTTGCGGGCCATCTCCGAGGTCGCGTGGGTCTTGACGACGGCGTCGGGCATCACGGTCGTGGTGCACGCCATCATCGGCTTCGGCATCCCCTCCACCTCGACGACGCACTGCCGGCAGGCGCCGACGGGGTCGAGCAGGGGGTGGTCGCAGAAGCGCGGCACGATGATGCCGAGCTGCTCGGCGGCCCGGATCATCAGCGTGCCCTTGGGCACGGTGATCTCCTGGCCGTCGATCGTCAGCGTGACCTCGTCCACGGGGCGCTCCGTCATCGTCTACGCCTGCCCGGCCGGCTCGAAGGTCGGCACCTGGGCGTTGCCGACGTCGCGGGAGCCGACCGCGAGCATCGGGATGTCGCGGCGCGGCGCGGTGGTCCCGAAGGGGCAGCGGCCCTGCCGCAGGTGCTCGACGTACTCGTCGTGGAAGTGCTTCAGGCTCGCCGTGATCGGCGAGGTCATGCCGTCGCCGAGGGCGCAGAAGCTGCGGCCGAGGATGTTGCCGCAGATGTCCTCGAGCAGCGTCAGGTCCTCCTCGCGCCCGGAGCCGGTCTCGATCCGGCGCAGGATCTGCGACAGCCAGTAGCCGCCCTCGCGGCACGGCGTGCACTTGCCGCAGGATTCGTGCTCGTAGAACTCGGTGAAGCGCAGCACCGTGTCGACCACGCAGACCTGGTCGGAGTAGATCATCACCGCGCCGGTGCCGAGCATCGAGCCCTGCTCCGCGATGTCCTCGAAGGTGTAGGGGGTGTCGATCGCGGCGGCCGGCAACAGCGGCGTGGACGATCCCCCGGGGCACCAGAACTTCAGCTCGTGGCCCTCGGCCATCCCGCCCGCGATGTCGACGATCTCGCGTATCGGCGTGCCGAGCGCCACCTCGTAGTTGCCGGGGTTCACGACGTTGCCGGAGACGCCGATCAACTTCGGGCCCGGGGACTTCTCCGTGCCCCACTGGCGGAACCAGTCGGCACCGTGGCGGACCAGGAACGGCACCGCCGCGATCGACTCGACGTTGTTGACCGTCGTCGGGCAGCCGTAGAGCCCGTGGGTGGCCGGGAACGGCGGGCGCAGGCGCGGCTGGCCGCGCCGGCCCTCGAGCGAGTCGAGCAGCGCCGTCTCCTCGCCGCAGATGTAGGCGCCCGCGGCCCGGTGCAGGGTGAGGTCGAAGCGCTTGCCGGACCCCATCACGTCCGCACCGAGGTAGCCGCGCTCGTACGCCTGGCGGATCGCCTTGGCGAGCTGCCGGCCGGCGAAGGCGAACTCACCCCGCAGGTAGATGTAGCCCTGCACGGAGTTGAGGGCCAGCCCCCCGACGATCATCCCCTCGATCAGCTGGTGGGGGTCGTACTCCATCAGCGGCCGGTCCTTGAAGGTGCCGGGCTCGCCCTCGTCGGCGTTGCAGACGATGTACACCGGCTTGCCGGTGTCCTGCGCGACGAACGACCACTTCAACCCGGTCGGGAAGCCGGCCCCGCCGCGACCGCGCAGGCCCGAGTCCTTCACGAGCTGGATGATGTCGGTCGGCTCCATCGTGAGGGCCGCGCGCAGCCCCTCGTAGCCGTCGTGCTGTTCGTAGACGTCGATGTCGTCGACGCCGGGGACGTCGTAGCGGTACGACATCGCGGTGACCTGGCCGGTGATGCCCATGGTCAGGCCTCCTCGTCGCGCTCGTCGTCGTCACCGGGGGTGCGGTCTCCGGCACGGGTCTCCGGCGGCACGCCGGCCGCGGAGACGACGTCCTCGATCGGTTCCTCCAGGTCCTCGTCCGGACCGGCGGCGCCGGCCACCGAGTCGCCCGGGTCCTCCTCGACGCCGGCCGGGGTGCCTTCTCCCGCCTCCGGTGGCGTGGCCGGTCCCTCCGCGATCGGCGGCTGGTCCTCGGCCGCCGGCGTCGGCTCCGTCGGGGCGTCGCCGATCGTGGCGGCGGCGAGCGCCTGCTCGACGCCACGCCCCTCCTCGGCGAGCCGATCGACGGCTCGCTGCGTGCTCTCGCTGCGCTCGAAGGTGCGGTCCTCGTCCGTGGGGGCGTCGTCCCCGCCTCCGGCCGCGGTCGGGCCGTCGTCTGCCTGCGCCCCGCCGACGGCGAGGGTCACCGGCTGCGCGGTGGCACGGAACACCTCGCCCCCATGGCCGGACGGGTCGCCACCCGGATGGGTGACGGGGATGTCCGTCTCGCCGGAGCGGTACGTGGGCGGCACCGTCGCCATGACCTGCAGCCGAGCCGCCTCGATCAGGTGCTCGTCGACGCCGTCGTCGATGCCGGAGAACTCGCGCTCGACCCCTCGGAAGGTCGGCGGGACCTGGCCGGAGCGGTTGGACGCCGGCGGGTCGCCGGCCTTGGCCTTCGCGAGCAGGTCCATCGCCTGGTCGTGGGTGACCGGCCCGTACATCTCGTAGTTGATCTGCACCACCGGGGCCGCGTCGCAGATGCCGAGGCACTCCGCGTGCTCGACCATCACCCCGGCGCCGTCGCGGTCGACGTGCTCGCCGCCGCACGCCTCGACGTACGCCTCGTAGATCACCTGGGCGCCGGCGATCTTGCAGGTCGGGTTGGTGCACACGCTCAGCAGGTAGTCGCCGAACGGCTCGCGCTTGTACATCGTGTAGAAGGTCGCCACCGCGCCGACCTCCGCCTTGGTCAGCGCCAGGACCTGGGCGCAGAACGCGATGCCGTCCTCGCTCACGAACCCCTCGTCGGCCTGCACGAGGTGCAACAGCGGCAGCAGCGCCGACCGCGCGACGGGGTAGCGCCGGACGAGGCGGTCGGCCTCCTCACGCGTCGCGTCGGAGATGGGCATCGGACGGGCTCCTGGCGGGTCGGGCGGGCGGTGTCGGGCGAGCGGGGCGAGCCGGTCGGTCAGCGGTCGACGCCGCCCATCACGGGGTCGAGCGAGGCGACGACCACGATGACGTCGGCGACGAGGTGGTCGCGGGTCATCTCGTTGGCCGCCTGGAGGTTGACGAAGCTGGGCTCGCGGACGTGGACGCGGTACGGCTTGTTCGTGCCCGCCGAGGTGATCGCGTAGCCGAGCTCGCCCCGTGGGGACTCGACCGGCGAGTAGACCTGCCCCGCCGGGACCGTGAACCCCTGGGTGACGAGCTTGAAGTGGTTGATCAGCGCCTCCATCGACTCGCCCATGATGTGGCGGATGTAGGCGGGGTCGTTGCCGATGCCGTCGGTGCCGAGCGACTGCTGCGAGGGCCACGCGATGCGCTTGTCCGCGACCATCACCGGCCCGCCGGGCAGCGTGTCGAGCGCCTGGCGGATGATGCGCATCGACTGGCGCATCTCCTCGAGGCGGACGAGGAAGCGCGCGTAGCAGTCGCCGGCGGTCTCCGTCGGCACCTCGAAGTCGTACTGCTCGTAGCCGCAGTACGGCTCGGCCTTGCGCAGGTCCCACGGCACCCCGGCGGCGCGCAGCAACGGGCCGGTCACGCCGAGGGCGTAGCAGCGTTCGGCGGTGATGTGGCCGACGTCGCGCAGGCGGTGGTTCCAGATCGGGTTCTTGGTGAGCAGGTCCTCGTAGTCGTACAGCCGCTCCGTGAGCAGGGTGAGCAGCGCCTCGCAGCGCGCCTCGAAGTCGTCGGTGGTGTCCTGGGCGATCCCGCCGGGTCGGATGTAGGCGTGGTTCATCCGCAGGCCGGACTGCGACTCGAAGAGGTCGAGGATGTGCTCACGCTCGCGGAACCCGAACTCCATCACGGTGGTCGAGCCGAGCTCCATGCCACCGGTGGCGAGCCAGACGAGGTGGCTCGCGATGCGGTTGAACTCCATCAGGATCACCCGCACCGCCTGGGCCCGCTCGGGCACCTCGATGCCGAGCAGCTTCTCGACACCCAGCGAGAACGCGGCCTCGTTGAACAGCGGCGCCAGGTAGTCCATGCGGGTGAAGAAGGTGGTGCCCTGGACCCAGGTGCGGAACTCGGCGTTCTTCTCGATGCCGGTGTGCAGGTAGCCGACGATCGGCCGCAGGTGGGTGACGGTCTCCCCGTCGAGCTCGAGCACGAGCCGGAGCACCCCGTGGGTCGAGGGGTGTTGCGGGCCCATGTTGACGGTGAGGGTCTCGTCCTCGACGGCGTCGACGACGGTCTCCCAGTCGGCGCCCTCGACGAAGAGGTCGTCGTCGAACCCGGCCTTCATCGCGGCCAACGTCGGGTCGGTCCGCGACGACGGCGATGCGTGGGGGTCGATCGCCATCAGTCCACCACCTCCCTCAGGTCACGCTCGTCGGGCGGTGGGATGAACTTCTCGTGCTTGTAGGGGATGTCGACGCCGCCGAGCGGGTAGTCCTTGCGGTGCGGGTGGCCGAGCCAGTCGTCGGGCATCAGGATGCGGGTCAGGTCCGGGTGCCCGTCGAACACGACGCCGAAGAAGTCGTAGACCTCGCGCTCGTGGAAGTTCGCCGTCTCGTACACGCCGGTGACCGACGGCAGCCGAGGCTCGTCGTCCGGGGTGCCGACCGAGATGCGCAGCCAGTGGTTGCGGCTGACCGAGCGCAGGATGTAGAGGACCTCGATCACGCCCTCGTCACGGGCGATGCGGTACTCCGGCCAGCCGGTCGTCGACGGCTGGCGGTCGACGACGTGGTCGCCGGCCGGCCAGTGCACGCCGGAGAGGTCGGCGAGCAGCTCGCAGCCGAGCTCCTCGTCGTCACGGCAGAAGGTCAGCACCGCGACGAGCTGCTCGGGCGCGACGTGGACGGTGAGCTCGCCGTGGGCCAGGTCGGTGGTGACGTCGCCGAAGCGGTCGGTCAGGCGCGCGGCGAGGTCGTCGAGCGACCTCGCGTCGCCGGACAGGCCACGCCCGGGGGCGGGCAGGGTCGTCATGCGCGCGCCCCCTGCTCGGCGAAGGTCTCGCCGGCGATCTTCGCCCGCAGCTTCAGGATCCCGTCGAGCAACATCTCCGGCCGGGGCGGGCACCCGGGCACGTACATGTCGACCGGGACGACGTGGTCGACGCCCTGCACGAGCGCGTAGTTGTTGAACATCCCGCCCGAGGTGGCGCACACGCCCATCGACAGGACCCACTTGGGTTCCGACATCTGGTCGTAGATGCGGCGCAGCACGGGCGCCATCTTGTTGGACACCCGGCCGGCCACGATCATCAGGTCGGCCTGCCGGGGGGAGGCACGGAACACCTCCATGCCGAACCGCGCCATGTCGTGGCGCGGGCCGCCGGCGGCCATCATCTCGATCGCGCAGCAGGCGAGCCCGAAGGTGGCCGGCCACAACGAGGTCGAGCGGCTGTAGTTGACGAACCGCTCGAGGTTCGTCAGCAGGATGCCGGAGGGCAGCTTGGTCTCTAGTCCCACTCGAGTCCTCCTCGGCCGATCTCGTAGACGAAGGCGACCCCGAGCACGAGCACGAACACGGTCATGTTCACCAGCCCGAACCAGCCGAGCTCGCGGAGGACCACCGCCCAGGGGTAGAGGAACACCGCCTCGATGTCGAAGATCAGGAACAGCATCGCGACCATGTAGAACTTGACGCTGAACCGCGTGCCCTTGACGTCCGCGAGCGGCTCGTTGCCGGACTCGTACGCGGCCAGCTTCGTGGGGTTGGGCGCACGCGGCCCGACCAGGCTGCTGACGACGAGCGAGCCGACCGCGAACGCCGAGGCGATCACGAACAGCAGCAGGATCGGCAGGTACTCGGAGAGCACGGGCCTTCGTCCTTCGTGGGTGACCGGCGCATCTGCGTCGTGGACGGTAGGGGCGGGTGTCGACGGGCCGCAACACGTGCCCCCCGTGGGGGCGGTGCGTGCGGACCGCTGGCGGGCGTCAGGCGGCGGGCGCCAGCCGCTGCAGGGTGTTGACGATCACGTCCTTGGTGTCGGAGGGGTCGCGGTCGGTGAGGTGCGCCATGAGCTTCAACACCAGCTCCATCAGCGGCCGGTAGGGCATCCCGTAGGTGGTGCAGACGTGCATCACCGTGGGGTTGCCGACCAGCTCGGCGAAGACCTTGCCGAGCGTGTAGTAGCCGCCCCACCGCTGGCGCAGCTCGGCGTCGTAGCGGTCGAGCACGGCGGTGCGCTTGAGGGTGAGCGCCTCGTCGACGACCTCGCCGGCCAACGCGGCGGCCTCCATCGCGTAGCTGATCCCCTCGCCGTTGAACGGGTTGACCATGCCGCCGCTGTCCCCGACCAGCAGCACCCCGCGCTGGTGCAGCGGCGTGCGGTTGAAGCCCATCGGGATCGGCCCGGAGCGGATCGGGGCGGTGCGGGTCTCCTCGGTCGTGCCCCACTCGTCGGCGATGCCGTCGGCCCACGACCGCAAGAGCTTGCGGTAGCTGACCGCCTGGAACTCCTTGGAGGTCGACAGCAGGCCGAGCCCGACGTTGATGGTCCCGTCGTCGAGCGGGAACACCCAGCCGTAGCCGGAGAGCAGCGCGCCCTCGCCGTCACGCAGGTCGAGGTAGGAGCTGATCCACGGGTCGTCGGCCTTGGGGGAGCGGTAGTAGGTCCGGGCGGCGACCGCCATCGGCCGCTCCTTGCGCCGGTGGATGCCGAGGTGGCGGGCCATCGGGCCGCTGGCGCCGTCGGCCGCGATCACGACGGGGGCGCGGACCTCGCCGGTGTTGCCGTGCTCGTCGCGCCAGGTCACGCCGGCGACGCGCGAGGCGCTCGCGTCGCGCCACACCGGTCCGGTCGCGCCGACGCCCTCCACCAGGCGGGCACCGTTGCGCTCCGCGGCGCGGGCGATGGTCTCGTCGAACACGGTGCGCGTGGCGGTGCCGCCCCAGTTCGGCCAGTCGTCGAGCTCCGGCCAGGGCAGCTCCATGACGGTGGTCCCGCCGTGGATCCGCAGGCCCTGCTGGACGGCCCAGCCCGGCACGCGGCCGTGGGCCTCCTCGACGAGCCCGAGGTCAAGCAGCTCCTTGATCACCCGGGGGGTGAGCCCGTCGCCGCAGACCTTGTCGCGGGGGAAGCGGTCCTTCTCGAGCAGCAGCACGTCTCGGCCGCGGGCCGCGAGGTGCGCGGCCGCGGCGGCGCCACCGGGACCGGCGCCGACCACGACGACGTCGGCGTGTTCCACCGGCGCGAGGGGCGACACGGGAGCGGTTGACATCCTGGCTCCTTGGCAGCGGTCCGTGGGGGCGGTCGCGGGGCGCCGCGCACGCCGGTACGGCGTCGCCGGGGGCACCCGTCCTGAGGTTCGGGGCCGGGCGCCGCCGGGACCGGGGTCGCGGCGGGCTGCCGGCGGGTGCCGTCGTCGGCCGGTGCGGCCGGCCGACGCTCGTGAAGACCTTCACGAGCGGGGGAAGTCTACCCCTCCCCCGGCGAGGGGACGACGGGCTGCGTCAGCGCCGGAAGCCCCGGTGCACCGCGACGATCCCGCCGGCCAGGTCCTTGACCAGGACCTCGCCGTAGCCCGCTGCCTCGAACCACCCGGCGATCGTCGCCCGGTCGGGCCAGGCCAGGATCGAGTCGGCGAGGTAGCGGTACGCGGTCGGCGACGACGACACGACCCGCGCGACCTGTGGCAGCAGCCCGACGAGGTAGCGGCGGTAGACCGCGCGGAACGGTGCCCAGGTCGGGTTCGCGAACTCGCAGACGACCAGGCGGCCACCGGGGACGGTGACGCGGGCGAACTCGCGCAGGGCGAGCTCCGGGTCGGGGACGTTGCGGAGCCCGAAGGAGATCGTGACGGCGTCGAAGCTCGCGTCGGGGAAGGGCAGCCGTTGCGCGTCGCCGTTCACCCAGCTGATGCCGTCGTGGCCGCGGCGGGCACCCTCGGCGAGCATGTTGAAGGAGAGGTCGAGGGCGGTGACGTGGGTGGCACCACGGACGACCAGCTCCACGGCGATGTTGCCGGGCCC
The DNA here is from genome assembly GCA_007133465.1 of Nitriliruptoraceae bacterium. Classification (GTDB taxonomy): domain Bacteria; phylum Actinomycetota; class Nitriliruptoria; order Nitriliruptorales; family Nitriliruptoraceae; genus SLMP01. Next base: position 9,070 of record SLMP01000128.1, read on the forward strand.
GGCGGCGACGTCCAGCACCCGTGCGCCGTCCGGGCGCGCCGCGATCGCCGTGACCCGTCGCCAGTGCGCGTCCTGGCCGAGCGACAACGCCGCGTTCGCCAGGTCGTAGCGAGGCGCCACGCGGTCGAACATCGCCTGGACGGCGGCGGCGTCCTTGCCCTCACGACCGGCGGCCGGCAGCGCGGTGGCCGGCAGCGCGGAGGCCGACCGCTCGGAGGCCGGCCGCTCGGAGGCCGGCCGCTCGGAGGCCGACCGCTCGGAGGCCGACCGCATGGAGGGCGACCGCATGGCGTCGGAGCGAGGGCCGGCGGCGGTCCGG
>SLMP01000027.1 GCA_007133465.1 Nitriliruptoraceae bacterium
CACGTGTTACTCACCCGTTCGCCGGTTTCCCCGAGGTGCAAGCACCTCGGTTCGTCCCTCGACTTGCATGTGTTAGACCCGCCGCCAGCGTTCGTCCTGAGCCAGGATCAAACTCTCCGTTAGATGATCGAGAACCACGTGGTGGTCAAAGATCGAATTAACGAAGGTTCGTGGACGCTTTCGCGTCCCTGATCCCTCATTGCATTAGGGGTTCTACCTACACTCACTCGTGATCACCCTCCTCCGCAAGGGAGGCGAGCGATCGACGGGGTCGTGTCACGTCCCACCGCCGAAGCGATGAGCGTGTCACTGGCTTTTGGCACCCTGTGCAGTTCTCAAGGAGCGGTGGTCACGGTTCGGCGGGGTTCCGCCCCTTGAGGGGTCGGCTTCCTGCCGTGACACCGCGGTTCGCGTGGCGACGTCGCCAGGCGGAGCGCGGAACGCTACCACCTCGACGAGAGACTCGCCAACCTCGGGGCCGGGGTCCGGACGTTCTCCGGAGGTCCGTGAAGGGCCAGTGGCCACCGAGCGGAAGTGAGAAGCTACCTCGCTTCCGGGGGGATGTCAACCAGCCGTGGTGCGGCGCCGCAGGGGCGCGGTGGCGGATCGACATCAAGGACATCGCGCCGCTCGCCGAGCTGCCTCGTGAGAGGTCCCGGTGGTGGACACCCACGGAGGGGGTCCGGCCGATGCGTTCGAAGGAGCGTCGTCACCGCTCTCCGCAGGCGGAACAGCGGGCGACGAGGCGGAGGCGAACCTCCGTGCGGCACCGCGTTGCCCGAGGGCCCCGCGCTTGCCGCTGTGCGCACGGTAGCGGGCCGCCACCCGGTGCGCGAATCACTGCAAGCGCGGTGCGTTGTACGCACGGGGCGGTCCCTCGGCCGTCTCCGCAGGTCGCGCTCGAGGCGAACGGCGGTACGGACTGACCTCCGGGGCACCGCGCAGATGGAAGCGCCAGGGACGATCCGCGGCGTGACGGATCCCGACCCGGGGCCCGGCGGTCACGAGTCGCTCGGAGGGGCGCCACGCGTCCGTGGCCAGCACGAGGCCGGCGACCCCGGTGACGAGGTCGCCCCGGTCGTGGCGGGGCGCGTCGAGGTCGAGCCCGGCGGTGAGGCGGCCGGGACCGCGCAACAGCTCCCGGTCGGACACGCCCGCGGGTCGGCGCCGCCGGACCACCGCGTGGCCCTCGACCACCCGCGCCGCGCGCACCAGAACGGCCGCGCCGGTGTCCTCCCCCTCCACCGTGACGTTCAGGCACCAGTGCACACCGTAGGAGCGGTAGACGTACGCCGTCCCCGGCCGCCAGAACATCGGCTCCGTGCGCGTCGTGCGGCGCACGCTGTGGCTCGCCGGGTCGTCCTCCCGGTAGGCCTCGGTCTCCACGATGCGAGCGATCGTGCGCCTGCCGTCTGGCTCGTCGCGGAGCAGCAGTGCCCCGAGCAACGCGACCGCGGCTGCCGGCGCAGGCACGTCGAGCGTCCCCCGGGCCATGCGCTCGGGTGCACCGACGAGGCCGGACGGCAGCACCTCGGCGTCCACGGCGGTCGACGTGCGGCCGGCGACCGGTCCGGTGCTGACGGGCGCATGCCGGTTCACGCTCCGCGCACCGCGTCGATCCACGCGAGGAAGCGGTCCGCGTCGAGCGTGTTGACGATCGCGTCCTTGGAGGCACCGGCCCGTCGCGCCTGGGCCACACCGAAGCGCATCCGATCGAGGTCACCGATGCGGTGCGAGTCGGTCGAGATGACGAAGCACGCCCCTCGCGCGAGCCCCTCCCGGACCACGGTCGCCGGCGCGTCCAAGCGATGCAGCGACGCGTTGATCTCGATCGCGGTCCCGGTCTCCGCAGCCGCGTCGAGGACCTGCTCCACGTCGAGCTCGATGCCGGGCCGCCGTCCCACCATCCGGCCGGTGAGGTGGCCGATCGCCGTGACGCTCGGTTCACGGATCGCGGCGACGACCCGCGCCGTCTGCTCCGCGACGCTGCGGCCGAAGTGGGAGTGCACGCTCGCGACCAGCCAGTCGAAGGTGGCGAGGAACGCCGGGTCGTAGTCGAGGGAGCCGTCGACCCCGATGTTCAGCTCGGCCCCGTGGAGGAGCCGGACGTCGCCGCGGCGCTGCTCGAGCTCACGCAATCGGAGGCGTTGCGCCTCCATCGCCGCGCGCGAGACCCCGTTGATCGTCAGGTTCTCCGCGTGGTCGGTGATGCCGACGTAGTCCCGACCGCGATCGACGAGCGCCGCCACCATCCGCTCGAGCGGTTCGTGCCCGTCGCCGGACAGGTCGGTGTGGACGTGCAGGTCCCCGCGGATGTCGGCGAGCGTCGGCAGATCCGGCAGCTGCCCGGCGGTGGCCGCCTCGATCTCACCGTCGTCCTCGCGCAGCTCCGGGGTGATCCAGGGCAACCCGAGCGCGGCGTAGACGTCCTCCTCGGTGACGGACGCGATCACCTCGGCGGTGTCGTCGTGGTGGGCGAGCGCGTACTCGTTGAGGGTCAAGCCACGGTCGAGCGCGCGCTGCCGCAGCCGGATGTTGTGGGCCTTCGAACCGGTGAAGTAGACCATCGCGGCGCCGAAGCTGCCGGGGGGCACGACCCGCAGGTCGATCTGCAGCCCGTCACGGGTCACCACCGAGGTCTTGGTCTCCCCCGACCCGATCACCCGGTCGACCTCGTCGAGCGCGAGGAAGGTCGTTCGGACCGGCTCGGGGTCGTCGGTGGCCACGAGCAGGTCGAGGTCGCCGATCGTCTCCCGGAAGCGACGCAGGCTGCCGGCGTAGGCGGCATCGACCACCCCGGGCACGTGCGCCAACACCGCGACGGTGCGTTCCGCGACGGACATCGCGTCCGCGATCGGCACCCGCCGGTCCTTCGAGGTCAGGCCGAGCTTGCCGATCGCGGCGGCGAGGTTCTCGACGGTCTTCGCGCCCATCCCCGGTAGGCCGGCGAGCCGACCATCGTCGATCGCCGCCTGCAGCCCCGGCAGGTCGGTGATCCCGAGGGTGGCCTGGAGCAGCCCGACGGTCTTCGCGCCGAGGCCCGGCACCTTGAGCAGGTCGCGCTGCCCGCGGGGGTGGGCCGCACGCAGTTCCTCGAGCTTGGCGATCGTGCCGGTCTGTACGTACTCCCGGATCTTCGCGGCCGTGCTCTTGCCGAGCCCCTTCACGCGGGCGAGGTCGGCCTCGCTCATCTCGCCGGCGTCGCGGTCGAGGCCGAGCACGGCGCGGTGGGCGTTCTGGTAGGCGCGCACGCGGAACGCGTTCGGGTCGCCCTCCGCGATCTCGGTCAGGACCGCGAGCTCGTCCAGGAGGCGCGCCACCTCGTCGTTCGTCCTCGGCACCGTCGGCTCCTCTCGCCGCCGGCGAGCGTAGCCACGGGCTTCCTCGCGTCCCGGCCGTGCGACGCCCGTCAGGCGGGGAGCCTCATCGCGTCCCGCCCTGCGACCCGGTCAGGGGTGGGCGTCGTCGCCGGCGACGACGGGGCCGGCACCGACGGTGCGGTTCGCCGCGGCCGCGGCGCGGGCGCGCCCGAGCTGCGCCCGGACGGACGCGGTCGCGGTCCCGTTCACCCCGTCGCGGCGGTCGATCGCCTGCTGCGGGTCGAACCTCGCCGCCACCTCGGTGTCGAGGGCGGGGTGCAGCGAGGCGAGCTCGTCCGGGTCGAGGCCGTCGAGGTCGACGCCACGCGACTCGGCGAGCTTCACCACCTCCCCCACCACCTCGTGCGCCTCACGGAACGGCACGCCGCGCGTGACGAGCTCCTCGGCCAGGTCGGTCGCCAGGGCGAACCCGCCGACCGACGCGGCCGCGAGCCGCTCCCGGTCGAAGGTGAGGCTCGCCACGGTCCCGGTGATCGCCGGGAGGACCAGCCGGAGCGTGCCGACGGCGTCGAAGACCGGCTCCTTGTCCTCCTGCAGGTCCCGGTCGTAGGTCAGCGGCAGGGCCTTGACCGTCGTCAGCAGCGCGACGAGGTCGCCGATCACCCGGCCGGCCTTCCCGCGGACGAGCTCGGCGATGTCGGGGTTGCGCTTCTGCGGCATGATCGACGAGCCGGTGGAGAACGCGTCGCCGACCCGCGCGAAGGCGAACTCCGAGGTCGCCCACAGCACGATCTCCTCCCCCAGCCGCGACAACGTCACGGCGAGGATCGCGCAGGCAGCCAGCACCTCCAGCGCGAAGTCGCGGGAGGCGACCGCGTCCATCGAGTTCGGCGCGACCCGGGCGAAGCCGAGGTGGTCGGCGTAGGCCTGGGGGTCGAGGCCGAGGGTCTGCCCCGCGAGCGCACCGGACGCGAGGGTCGACTCGTCGAGCCGCGCGCGGGCGTCGCGGAGCCGGCCGGCGTCGCGGTCGAGCATCCAGACGTAGGCGAGCAGGTGGTGGCTGAGCAGCACGGGCTGGCCGCGTTGCAGGTGGGTGTAGCCGGGGGCGTGCCACCCGAGGTGCGCCTCGGCCTGGGCGACGAACGCCTGCTGCAGCTCACCGACGAGCCCGACGAGGTCGTCGCAGGCGTCGCGACACCACAGCCGCAGGTCGCTCGCGATCTGGTCGTTGCGCGAGCGTCCGGCGCGGAGCTTGCCCCCGAGGGAGCCGAGCTCCTCGACGAGCCACCGCTCGATGGCGCCGTGGACGTCCTCGTCGGTCGGCAGGAACGGGAAGGCGTCGGCGGCGAACAGCCCACCGCAGCGGTCGAGCGCCGCCAGCAGCCCGTCACGTTCGTCCGCGGTGAGGACGCCGATGCGGTGCAGCTCGTGGGTGTGCGCGCGGCTGCCAGCGAGGTCCTGCCGCCACAGGTGACGGTCGAAGCCGGTCGACACGCCGAGCGCCCAGGCCGCCGCGTCCGGGCCGGACGTGAAGCGCCCGCCCCACAGCCGGCCGGCACCGGTCACGTCCTGCTCCTCGCCCACGTCGTGCCTCCTGCCGGCAGCGCGGCTCACGTGACGCCGTCGGTGCGGCCCGTCTTCGCGGCCCACGACTTCAGTGGCAGGCCCCAGAGCTTGACGAAGCCCTCGCCCAGCGACTGGTCGAACTGGTCGTGCACGTCGTAGGTCGCGAGCCCGAAGTCGTAGAGCCCCGCGTCGCTGCGCCGGCCGACCACGCTCGCCGCGCCCTTGTAGAGCTGGACGCGCACCTCGCCGCTGACGTAGCTGTTGGCCTCCTCCATGAAGGCGTCGAGGGCCTTCTTCAGCGGCCCCCACCACAGCCCGTTGTAGATCAGCTGGGCGTAGCGGCCCTCCTCGGCGCGCTTGTGCTCCGCGAGCTCCTGTTCGAGGCAGAGGTCCTCGAGGTCGCGGTGGGCCGTGAGCAGCGTGATGGCGCCGGGGCACTCGTAGATCTCGCGGCTCTTGATGCCGACCAGCCGGTCCTCGATCATGTCGATGCGCCCGACGCCGTGGGCGCCTGCGCGCCGGTCCATCTCCGCGACCAGCTCGGCGAGCGGCAGCTCGCGCCCGTCGAGGCTCACCGGCAGGCCATCACGGAAGGCGATCACGACCTCTTCGGGCTCGTCCGGCGCGTCCTTGACGCTCACGGTGCGCTCGAAGACGTCCTCCGGTGGCGCCGCCCACGGGTCCTCGAGGATGCCGCACTCGGCGGTGCGCCCCCACGCGTTCTCGTCGATCGAGTAGGGGCTCTTCTTGGTCATCGCCGGGATCGGGATGCCCCGCTCCGCGGCGTAGTCGATGGCCGCGTCCCGGGTGAGCGCCCACTCGCGGATCGGTGCGATGGTCTCGAGGTCGGGGGCGAGGCACATGGTCCCGACCTCGAAGCGGACCTGGTCGTTGCCCTTGCCGGTCGAGCCGTGGGCGACGCCGGCCGCGCCGGTCTCGCGGGCGACCCGGACGAGGTGCTTGACGATCAGCGGACGCGACAGGGCCGACACCAGCGGGTACTTGCCCATGTACATCGCGTTGGCCTTCAGGGCCGGTGCGATGAAGTCGGTGGCGAACTCGTCCCTGGCGTCGACGACGACCGAGTCGACCGCGCCGCAGTCGAGCGCGCGCTGCCGGATCTCGTCGAGGTCGTCGATGCCCTGGCCGACGTCGACGGCGCAGGCGACCACCTCGACGTCCTTGTGCTCCTTCATCCACTGGATCGCGACGGAGGTGTCGAGCCCGCCGGAGTAGGCGAGGACGATACGGGGCTTGCTCATGCTGGGAGCTCCTGGGGTGGGATGGGGCGGGTCGGAGAGGTACGCGGTCGGTGGTTCAGGGCGGCGGGAGACCGGCGCGGCGCGCGAGCCGGTCCGCGAGCTCGTGGCCCGTGACGCCTTCCTGGGCGACCACCAGCACCGTGTCGTCGCCGGAGACGGTGCCGAGCACGCCGGGCAGCTCGGCGAGGTCGATGCCCGAGGCGACCGGGTGGGCGCACGCCGGCGGGGTCCGGAGGACCGCGAGGTTGCCGCTGGCGTCGACGCGGGTGACGAACCGCTGGAGCGTGTCGTCGAGCTGGTCGCGGGCCGCCACCGGCCCGGGGTCGGGGCGCACGCGGTAGACGAGCGTGCCGTCCGCCCCCCGGACCCGCACCGCCCCGAGCTCGTCGAGGTCACGGCTGACCGTCGACTGGTGGGTGGCGATCCCCGCCTCGGCGAGGGCGTCGCGGACCTCGCCCTGTGACCGCAGGTCACGCGAGCCGAGCAGCTGCCGGAGCAGCTGCTGACGGGCACGCTTGTCGGTCACGGGTCGCTGCTCCGGGGCGGTGAGGGGGTCGGACGGGCCACGCGGTCGGTCGGGCGGGCCGGGGGTGGCGTCTAGCCGTCGCGTCGCAGGAGCGTCGCGAGCAGCGCCTTCTGGACGTGCAGCCGGTTCTCGGCCTGGTCGAACACCCGGGAGGTGGGCCCGTCGATCACCTCGGCGGTGACCTCCTCCTCGCGGTGTGCCGGCAGGCAGTGCAGGAAGATCGCGCCGTCGGCGGCGTGCGACATCAGCTCCGAGGTGACCTGGAACGGCGCGAACAGCGCGGCGCGCTCCTCGGCCTCGCCCTCCTGGCCCATCGACGCCCAGACGTCGGCGTAGACGGCGTCGGCGCCGGCGACGGCCGCGACCGGGTCGGTCGTCACGACGATCTGCGCGCCGGTGTCGGCCGCGAGCTGCTCGGCCCGCGCCACGACCGTCGTGTCGGGGGCGTAGCCCTCCGGGTGCGCGACCCGGACGGACAGCCCGACCTTCGCGCCGGCGAGCAGCAGCGAGTTCGCGACGTTGTTGCCGTCGCCGACGTAGGTCAGCGTGCGTCCCTCGAAGCTGCCGTGCGCCTCCCGGAAGGCCTGCAGGTCGGCGAGCGCCTGGCAGGGGTGCTCGAGGTCGGTCAGCGCGTTGACGACCGGGACGTCGGCGGCCTGCGCGAGCGCGACGATGCGCTCCTGCCCGAAGGTGCGCACGACGATCGCGTGGACGTAGCGGCCGAGGACGGCACCGGTGTCCCCGATGGTCTCGCCGCGGCCGAGCTGCAGCTCCGCCGACGACAGCGGGAGCGGGTCGCCGCCGAGCTCGGTCACCGCGACCTGGAACGACACCCGCGTGCGGGTCGAGGGCTTCTCGAAGATCATCGCAACGGTGCGGCCGGCGAGATCGTCGCGCACCGCGGAGGTCCCCTCGGCGTGGTGACTGGCCCGTTCGGCCTTGAGCTCGTCGGCGAGGTCGAGCAGGCCGATGAGCTGCGCTGCCGTGAGGTCGTCGACGGAGAGGTAGTCGGGCGGGAAGGTGATCATGCGGTCCTCCGGTTGCTGGCTGGTCGTGGGTCGGTGGGTGGCTGGGCGACCTCGGACAGCGCCTCTTCGAGCGCCGCGAGGGCGAGGTCGACCTCCTGCCGGCTGACGGTCAGGGGCGGTGCCAGCCGCACGACGTCGGGAGCGACGGCGTTGACGACGAGGTAGCGCGCCGCGCACGCGGCGGTGACGTCCGCGGCGACGGGCGCAGCGAGCTCGAGGCCGAGCAACAGGCCGCGACCGCGGACGCCTCGGGCGAGCGGCGAGCCGGCGACCAGCCCCTCCAGACCCTGCCGCAGCCGGCGCGCTCGGACGGCGGCGCTGGCGAGCAGCCCCTCTGCCTCGATGGTGTCGAGGACGGCATTGGCGGCGGCACAGGTGACCGGGTTGCCGCCGAAGGTGGTGGCGTGGTCGCCGGGGGCGAACACCGCCGCGGCCGGGCCGCGGGCGATACAGGCGCCGAGCGGCAGGCCGTTGGCGAGTGCCTTGGCGACCGTGACGACGTCCGGGACGACCGGGGTGTCCTGGAACGCGAACCAGGGGCCGGTCCGCCCGATGCCGGTCTGGACCTCGTCGACGAGGAGCAGCGCACCGTGCGCGTCACACGTCTCCCGCGCCGCCAGCAGCACCTCCTCCGGCACCGGCCGCACGCCCCCCTCCCCCTGCACCACCTCGAGGAGGACCGCGCAGGTGTCCGCGGTGACGGCGGCGCGGAGCGCGTCGGGGTCGTCGTGCGGGACGTGGTCGACGAACCCGGCGAGCGGCGCGAAGGGCACGTGCTTCGCGGGTTGCCCGGTCGCCTCGAGGGTCGCGAGCGTGCGCCCGTGGAACGAGCCCTCCAGCGCGACGACGCGGACCTTGTCGGGGTGCTGGCGCTTGCCGTGCTTGCGGGCGAGCTTGATCGCGGCCTCGTTCGCGGTGGCGCCGCACTGGGCGAAGAACACCGTCGCGTCGTCCCAGCCGGTGAGGCGGGCGAGCCGTTCGGCGAGTGCCACGGCGGGCTCGGTGAGGAACAGGTTGGAGGTGTGGACGAGCGTGCCGGCCTGCGCTGCCACCGCCCGCGTCACCGCCGGGTGGGCGTGGCCGAGGCTCGTCACCGCGAGCCCGCAGAGGAAATCGAGCCACGTGTTGCCGTCGGCGTCGAACAACGCGGTGCCCTGCCCACGGACGAACGCGACGCCCGCGGGCGGGTAGGTGGTCATGAGGTGCGCGGCCGCGCGCGCCTGCAGGCCGGCGGTCGCCGTCACGGCCGGCCCTCGGTGCGCAGGCCGGTCGCGCCGGCGTCCGGGGTGGCGGGAGCGCTGGCCGCGCCGCCCCGGGGCTCGACGGAGCGGGTGACCATCGTGCCGACGCCCTCGTCGGTGAAGATCTCGATCAGCACGGCGTGGAGCACGCGCCCGTCGAGGATGTGGGCCTGCGGGACGCCGGCCCGCATCGCGTCGACGATCGAGCGGACCTTCGGGCGCATGCCGAGGTGCAACTCGCCGTCGGCGAGCATCGACGCGAGCCGGTCGACGCCGACCTCGCTGACGAGCGCCTGGCGTTCCGGGTCCCCGAAGTCGAGGTAGAGCCCGGGCACGTCGGTGAGGAAGACGAGCTTGGAGGCGCCGAGCGCCGCCGCGATCGCGCCGGCCGCGGTGTCGGCGTTGACGTTGCGTTCCCGGCCGTCGCGGTCCCGCCCGACGGTGGCGACCACCGGCAGGAACCCGTCCCGCAGGAGGTCGTCGAGGTAGTCGGTGGCGACCCGGTCGACCTCGCCGACGAGCCCGAGGTCCTCGCCCTCCGGGCCGACCGCCGGCCGGACGGTGAGCAGCCCCGCATCGGTGCCCGCGACGCCCACCGCCGGGGCACCGGCCGCCTGGACCAGTCCCACCACCTCGGGGTTGACCTGGCCCAGCAGCGACATCCGGACGACGTCCATCATCGCGGGGTCGGTCACCCGCAGCCCGCCGACGAACCGCGACGGCACCCCGAGCTGCTCGGCGAGCGCGCTGATCTGCGGCCCCCCGCCGTGGACGATCACGGGCCGCAGCCCGACGAAGTGCAGCAGCGCCACATCGGCGGCGAAGGAACGCTTGAGCTCCTCGTCGACCATCGCGTTGCCGCCGTACTTGATCACCACGGTCTGGCCGTGGAAGCGGGTGATCCACGGCAGCGCCTCGCGCAGGACCGCGGCCTTCTCCTGGGCCGCCTCCACCCGCTCGGTGGAGACGTCCGCGGCGGTCGTGATCCGGCGGCCGCCGAGACGAACGGGGGCGCGGTCGCCGGGCGCGGGCGGCGCCGGGTCGGGGTGGCCTGCGGCCTGGTCGGTGGCGGTCACGGTGCAGCCTCTAGGTGGTGTAGTAGGCGTTGTCGGCGACGTACTGCGGGGTGAGGTCGGCGCACAGCATCGTGGCCTCGTGGGCGCCGGCGCCGAGGTCGACGGTGATCGTCACCTCCGGGCCCGACAGCGCGGCGGCCGCCTGCCCGGGGTCGAACGCGGTCGCCATCCCGAAGCGGCAGACCATCACCTTGCCGCAGGAGACGCTCACCCGCATCGGGTCGAAGGGCACGCCGGCCGCGCCCATCGCCGCGAGGATCCGGCCCCAGTTCGGGTCCGCACCGTGCAGCGCCGCGCGGAACAACGCGGAGGAGGTGACGGCGCGCGCGAGCCGCTCCGCGCCATCCTCGTCCGGGGCACCGCGGACGGTCAGGGCGCAGACCTTGGAGGTGCCCTCCCCGTCGGTGACGATCGCGCGGGCGAGGTCGGCGCAGACCGCCTCCACCCCGGTCTGGACCGTGCCGAGGTTCGGCGGCGTCGGCGCGGTCCCGGTGGCGAGCAGCACGACGGTGTCGTTGGTCGACCCGCAGGCGTCGACGCTGATGCGGTTGAACGTGCGCGCCACCGCCTGCTGGAGCACCTGGCGCAGCACCGGCGGGGCCAGGGGCGCGTCCGTGACCAGCACGGCCAGCATCGTCGCCATGGCCGGCTCGATCATGCCGGCGCCCTTCGCCATCCCGCCGACGCGGGCGCTGCCAGCGTCGTCGGCCACCTCGACGGCCACCTGCTTGTCGACCGAGTCGGTGGTCGTGATCGCGCGGGCGGCGCGGGTCCCGGCGGCGAGGTCGTCGTCGAGGTCGGCGTGCAGGGCCGGCAGGGCGTCGCGCAACCGCTGGATCGGCATCGGCACGCCGATGATGCCGGTGGACAGCGGCACGACGTCGCTGGCACGGACCCCGAGGAGCTCGGCCACGTCCGAGCACGTCCGGCGGGCGTCGGCCATGCCGCGCTCCCCCGTGCAGGCGTTCGCGTTGCCGGCGTTGACCACCACGGCGCGTGCCCGTCCGTCGGCGGCGTGCTGCTCCGCGATGACGCAGGGCGCCGCCTTGACGAGGTTGGTGGTGGTCGTGACGGCCACCGGGACCGGCTCGCCGACGTCGACGAGCGCGAGGTCCGGTGCGCCGCTGTCCTTCAGCCCCGCCACCACCCCCGCGGCGCGGACGCCGGGCACCGCGGTGAGGCCACCCTCCAGCGGGGTGACCACCCGCCTGCTGGACGGTCCCCAGCGCAGGTCGCGGTGGCGGGCGGCGGAGGCCTCCCGGCCGGTCACGGGTAGACCCCGATCGCGGTCAGGCCGGTGGTCTCCTCCAGGCCGAGCAGCAGGTTGACGTTCTGCAGCGCCTGGCCGGCGGCCCCCTTGCCCAGGTTGTCGATCGCCGCCGTGACGACGACCCGGCCGGTCCGCTCGTCGGTCACGGCGGACAGCTGGCAGCCGTTGGAGCCGGCCACCGCCTTGGTGTGCGGGAAGGTCCCGGACGGCAGCACGTGGACGAACGGCTCGGCGTCGTAGGCGGCGCGCAGCGCGTCCTGCACGGCGGCGGCGGACACGCCGTCGGCGAGCGTCGCGTAGCAGGTCGCGAGGAGCCCCCGACTCATCGGCACGAGGTGGGGGGTGAAGCTCACGGGACCGAGCTCGCCGGGCAGCCAGCGCTCGATCTCGCCCGTGTGGCGGTGGGTGGGGGCGCCGTAGGCGGCGAGGTCGCCGTGCACGTGCGCGAAGTGCAGGTGATCCTGCGCCGCCCGGCCGGCGCCGGACGTGCCGCTCTTGGCGTCGACGACGATCGTCCCCGGCACGACGAGCGCGGCCAGCGGCGCCAGCGCGAGCAGGCTCGCCGTCGGGTAGCACCCCGGGTTCGCGACCAGCCGCGCGGCCCGGATCGCGTCCCGGTGGAACTCCGGCAGCCCGTACGCCACCGCATCGAGGTGGCGGTCGTCACCCGCGGCGAGGTCGGGGCGCGGGTGCTCGTCGCCGTACCAGGTCGTGAACCCGTCCGCGCTGAGCCGGAAGGCGGCCGACAGGTCGACGACCGGGGTCCCGGCGTCGTGGAGCCGGGCACCGAGGTCGAGCGCGACCGCGTGCGGCGTGGCGAGCACGACGGCGTCCAGGCCCGCGAGCCGGTCGACGTCGATCGCGTCGAAGACCCGCTCCCCCGCCAGGTTCGGGAACAGTGCCGCGACCGGGGTGCCAACCTGCGCGTTGGCCGCGACGACCGCCGCCTCGAGCGCCGGGTGGGCAGCGACCAGGCGCAGCAACTCCGCGCCGCCGTAGCCGGAGGCACCGACGATCCCGAGCCGGTGGGCCATCGGGCGGGTCCTCCTGCTCTGCGACGGTCGGGGGCGGTCCGTGCTATGCGAGAGTCTGCACCATCATGCAGTACGATGCAAACCGCTGGGGCCCGCCGGCCCGAGGTCGGCGCGCACGGCCACCCGCCACCGTAGCCGTCCCGCGCGGCGATCCTGCGCCCCCAGGTGGCCTCGTCCGGCCGTCGTTGCCGTCGCTCGACGTCGCGCTAGGTCTCCGGCGGCTTCCTGAGTCGCTTGACCTCGCCGCGCTGCTTCTTCTCCTGCAGGCGTCTCTCCTTGGACCCCCGCGTGGGGCGAGTGCGGCGGCGTTGCTTCGGCGGTTCCAACGCCTCGCCGACGATGGCCCGGAAGCGGGCGATGACGGCCGAGCGGTTGCGGTGCTGCGACTTGTGCTCGGAGCCTTGCAGCACGAGCACGCCGTCGTTGGTCAGGCGCGAGGCGAGCCGCTCCATGACGCGCGCCTTCTGGGTCGCGTTCAGGGCCGCGCTGTCGGGCACGCTCCACCGAAGCTCGACCTTGGACGAGGTCGTGTTGACGCTCTGGCCGCCGGGGCCGCTGGACCTGGCGGCACTCAGCCGTAGCTCGCTCTCCGGGATGCTGACCCCGCGACCGAGCGACACGGAGGTCACGGCCGGTCCTGCGTGCGCACGTGCACGACGTCCTCCGGTCCGGACCCCGAGGCGGAGCTCATCGTCGGAGTGCGGCACCGACGCGGTCGGCCGCGGCGGCGACCGCCTCGATCACCTGCTCGGCGTCCGTGTCGGTGAGCTGCCGGTCTGGCGACTGCAGGCGCAGACGGATCGCGACGCTGCGCCGGCCCTCGCCGACCTGGGCACCCCGGTACTCGTCGAACCACCACAGCCCGTCGAGCAGGTCGCCGGCCCCCTCCCGCGCCGCGGCCTCCAGCTCGGCGTACGGCACGCGGTCCTCGGCGACGAGCGCGACGTCCACGGTCAGGGCCGGGTGCTTCACCAGGGCCAGCGCCGGGACGGGCGCGTGCCCGTCGTCCGGCACCGCGGCGAGGAAGGGTTCGAGCAGCAGTTCGCCGATCACGACCGGCTCCGGCAGGTCGCGGCGGTCCGCCTCGCTCGGGTGCAGCTGGCCGACGATGCCGACCTCGTGCCCGTGGAGCTCCAGCACGGCGGTGCGGCCCGGGTGCAACCCGTCGCGTTCGGTCGGCACCCGGGCGAGCCGCCACGAGGGGTCGTCCGGCGGGGCGAGGCGCGCAGCGACCTGGTCGAAGACCGCGAGCACGTCCTCCACGCTCCACCGGTCGTCGGCGTCCAGCCAGTCCGGACCGATCCGCAGGCCCTGCGCGGCGAGGCCGAGCGCTCGCGGCTGCACGGGCAGCTCGTCGCCCTCCGGGTCGCGCCAGCGCCAGTCGCCGGCGATGACCTCGTCGAGCGCGGAGGCCAGGGGGTCCCCGACCGGGCGGAAGATGCGACCGAACTCGGCGAGGGCCGTCCCGGCACGGCCCTGGCCGACGTTGCGGCGCAACGCCTGCAGGAGGCCCTCGAGCAGCGACGGCCGCATGGCCGAGGCGTCCTTCGCGAGCGGGTTGGACAGCACCACCCGCCCGGCGCTCGGTGCCACCCCGACGAGGGCGTCCTCGCCGACGAACGGCCGGGTCACGGCCTCGTGGAAGCCACCGGCCAGGGCGAGGGCACGGGCCTGGCGCTCCAGCCGCTGGGTCGGGGTCAGCCCGCCGGTGACGTCGACCGTGGGCAGCGTCGTCGGGATCGCGTCGTAGCCGTGCAGGCGCGCGATCTCCTCGGCGAGGTCGGCGGGGCGGCTCAGGTCACCGCGCCACGTCGGGGCGGTCACCACGAGCCGGTCGCCATCGGCGGGCGACACGGCGCAGCCGCTACGGGTCAGCAGGGCGCACTGCGCCCGGGCGTCGAGGTCGAGGTCGAGCAGGGCCCGCACCCGCGCCGGGTCGAGCGTGATGCGGGCGGGCCGGGTCCAGTCCGGCGTCGGGTCGGCGTCGACCCGGTCGGTGCCGACGGCACGGGCGCTGCCGAGCTCGACGAGCAGCTGCGCGGCCCGGGCGACGGCGCGGTCGGCGCCCTCCGGGTCGACGCGACGCTCGAAGCGGCTGCTGGCCTCGCTGACCAGCCCGAGCCGGCGGGAGGTCCGCCGGATGGCGCGCGGATCCCAGACCGCCGCCTCCAGCAGCACGCGGGTCGTGGACGTGGTCACCTCGGTGTCGAGCCCACCCATCACCCCGGCGAGGCTGATCGGCCGCTGCGCATCGTCGATCACGAGGTCGCCGGCCTGGAGCTCGCGGACCTGGTCGTCGAGGGTGGTGAGCGTCTCGCCGCCCGTCGAGGTGCGTACGGTCAGCGACGGGCCGCGGAGGCTGGCGAGGTCGAACGCGTGCAGCGGCTGGCCGAGCTCGAGCATCACGTAGTTGGTGACGTCGACGACCAGGTCGATCGGGCGCATGCCGCACTGCACGAGCCGCTGCGCGAGCCACAGGGGCGACGGCTGGACGGTGACGTCCTCCAGGGCCCAGGTGACGAACCGTTCGCACCCGTCGGTCGCGATGGTGACGGGGATCGTCGGGCCCGCCACCGGTGCGGGCACCTCCGGTGCGTGCCAGGTCGTGTCCAGGATCGCGGCCAGGTCCCGGGCGACGCCGAGCACGCTCAGGTGGTCGCCGCGGTCCGCCTGGACCGCCACCTCGACGACCGGCTCGCCGATCGGCAGCAGGTCGGTCAGCGAGGCCCCGAGGGGGGTGTCGCCGGGCAGGACGAGGATGCCGGCGTGGTCGTCGCCGAGCTCGAGCTCCCGGGCGGACGCGAGCATGCCGTGGGAGGTCACGCCACGGATGCGGCGCGACGAGAGCGTCAGCCCCTTGCCGCCGTCGGGGCCGGTGACCCCCGGGACGTGCCCACCGGGCAACGCATGGGCCACGACGTCACCGACGGCGAAGTTGGCGGCACCGCAGACCAGCTCGATCTCCCCGTCGCCGCCGTCGGCGGTGACGCGCACGACCCGCAGCTTGTCGGCGTCCGGGTGGGGCTCCCAGTGCACCACCTGCGCCGTGCGGATGCCGTCCGCGCCGGCGCCGGGGAAGGTCACCGCCTCGACCTCGAGCCCGTTGAGGCTCATGACGTCGACGAGCTCGTCGACGGGTAGGTCCACGTCGACCATCGAGGTGAGCCAGGACAGGGGCAGCTTCACGACGCTCCTCCTCGAGGAGTGGGACGGATCAGAACCGCGCGAGGAAGCGGGCGTCCGCCTCGTAGAGGTCACGGATGTCGGCGACGCCGTGGCGCAGCATGGCGACCCGCTCGATGCCGATGCCGAACGCGAACCCGGTGTAGCGCTCGGGGTCGATCCCGCAGGCGGTCAACACGTTCGGGTCGACCATCCCGGCACCGAGGATCTCCAGCCAGCCGTGGTGGCCGGCGGCGCCCTCGAACGACACGTCGACCTCGGCGGAGGGCTCCGTGAAGGGGAAGAAGGACGGCCGCAGGCGGATGCGCCGTTCGTGGCCGAACATCGCCCGGGAGAACGCGAGCAGCGTGCCCCGCAGGTCACCCATCGTGACCCCCTCGTCGACGACGAGGCCCTCGACCTGGCTGAACACCGGCGAGTGGGTCGCGTCCACCGCGTCGGCCCGGTAGGTCCGCCCGGGGCACACCACCGCGATCGGCGGTGCCTGGCGCGTCATCACCCGCGCCTGGACCGGTGAGGTGTGGGTCCGCAGCACGACGTCGTCGAACCCGTCGACGTAGATCGTGTCCATCTCCTGGCGGGCGGGATGGTCCGACTCGATGTTGAGCAGGTCGAAGTTGTAGCTGCCCGCCTCGGCCTCCGGCCCCTCGGCCACCTGGTAGCCCATGCCGACGAAGACGTCGACCATCTCCTGCTCGACCTGGGTCAGCAGGTGCGGTCGGCCGGGTGGTAGCCGGCGCGGCGGCAGCGTCAGATCGAGCCGCTCGGCCTCGAGGCGCGTCGCCAGCGCGGCGCTGCCGAGCGCCTCGCGGCGGGCCTCGAACGCCGCCTGGAACGCGGACCGGAACGCGTTGAGGGCCTGACCGCGGGCACGGCGTTCGTCCGGGTCGAGGTCGCGCATCGCCTTCTGCACGCCGGTCAGTGCAGAGCGCTTGCCGGTGAAGCGCACCCGGACCTCGTCGAGGTGCTCGAGGTCGTCCGCCGCCGCCACGGCGGCGAGCGCCTCCTGCGCCAGGGTGTCCAGGTCGGTCACGGGTCCTCCGCGGGGCACGACGACCCGCAAGGGTAGACGGCGTGGTCGCGCCGCCCGGACGTGGCGGCTCGCGCCGGGTCGCAGACGCTCAGGCGGTCCCCGGCAGCTCCGGCGCGTGCCCCGGATCGGCCGCGGGCAAGCGCACCCGGAAGCACGCGCCCGGCCCCATCTCCGCGCCCGGTTCGGCGTCCCGACAGGAGGTGAGCTCGATCGTGCCACCGTGCGCCTCGACCAGGCCCCGACTGAGGTAGAGCCCGAGACCCATCCCGGAGCGACGGGCGCCGCGACCACGCCCGAACTTGCGGAAGACGTTCGACGCCAACGCCGTGGGGACACCCGGGCCGTGGTCGCGGACGACGATCTCGGCCGCCACCGGTGTCCCGTCGGCTCCGGCGAGCGGCCGGGCCGCCACCTCGATGGGGCCATCCGGGGCCTCCCGCAGCGCGTTGTCGAGCAGGTTGGTCAGCACCTGTTCGAGGCGGTCGGCGTCGCCGAGGACCCGAGGCAGCCCGTCGTCCACGTCGAGCCGCAGCTCGCGGCCCTGCGCGTCCTCGCGGCGCCCGACCCGCTCGACCGTGCCGACGACGAGCTCGGCGACGTCCAGCCGGGCGCGCTGCAACTGCACGCGTCCGGCGTCGATCCGGGCCACCTCGAGCAGGTCGCGCAGCAGCCGGGTGACCCGGTCCGCGTCGTGGTCGATCGTCGCGAGCATGAGCTTGCGCTGCTCGTCGGAGAACCGGTCCCAGCGGCGGAGCAGGGTCCGGGTGAACCCCTTCACGCTCGTCAGCGGGGAGCGGATCTCGTGGGAGACCATGGCGATCATCTCGCTGGCGGCGCGCTCCCGCGCACGCCGGTGCGCCGCCGGCCGGGCGGTGAGCACCAGTCCGTCCGGGTGCCAGCGCAGGACGACGACCACCGACCGGCGCAGGCCGCCGGGGGCGACCACGACGAGGTCGTGCTCCGGCGAGCGGCGGGCGCCGGACGGGGCGCGGACGGAGATCGGGCACGGCCGGTCCAGCTCGTCGTGCAGGACCAACGCCTCGCGCAGGGGACGCCCGACGTCGCCGTCCGACAGCGCGAGCAGGGTACGGGCGCGATCGTTGACGGCCGAGACGGTGCCGTCCGCCGCCACCACGACGATGGCGTCCGGCAACCGGTCGAGCTCGATCGCGTCCACCCGTGGCACCCCTCCTCCGGCGTCAGCCATCGCCGGGCCCGCTGCCCGCTCCCGGCGCCACTGCCGGCGGGATCGGTGCCGTCTGGCGTGCCGCGCGGCTGCGGGCGGCCGCGTAGATCGCGATCGCCGCGGCGGCCGCCACGTTCAGCGACTCCGCCCGACCATACAGCGGGACGGCCACCGTGCCGTCCAGCTCCGCCGCCACCTCGGCGGGCAACCCGTGCGCCTCGTTGCCCAACACCAGCGCCACCGGGGCGTCGTCGATCTCCAGGACGAACACCGAGGTGGTGGCGTTGCCGTCGAGACCGAGCACCCGCTGTCCACGTGCACGGCAGGCGGCCAGCACCGCCGGGAAGTCGACCCCGGTCACCACCGGCAGGTGGTAGGTGGACCCGGCGGCGGCCCGCAGCGCCTTCGGGCCGTAGGGGTCGACGCTGCCGTCGGTGAGGACCACCCCGGCCGCGCCGGCCGCGTCGGCGGTGCGCAGGATCGTGCCCGCGTTGCCGGGATCGGCCACCGCGTGCAGCACGACGAGCGCCCCGGTCCCGACGACGTCCTCGAGCGTCGCCTGCGGGGTGCGGCACACCGCGAGGACGCCCTGGGGTGTCGTCGTGTCGGCCAGGCGTTCCAGCACGTGTGGCGCCAGGTGCGTGACGCGCACCTCGGCCGGGACGGGCGGCAGGACGAGGTCGGCATCGGCGACGACGAGCAGCTCCTCGACCACCCCGGCGGTCAACGCCTCCGCGACCGCATGGGGTCCCTCGACGAGATGGCGGCCCTGCTCCCGGCGTGTGCCGGCACTCGCCAGACCGGCGAGCGCACGGACCCGCGGGTTGCGGGTGGAGGTGATGGCGTCCACGGTCACGCGGCGGGGAGCCGCTCCGTCGGGGGGATGCCCGCCCGAGGAGGCCGACGGTTCACGCGGCCTCGGTCTCGAGGGCCTGCTTCGCCACCGCCACGAGCGCCCCGAAGGCCGCCGCGTCGCGCACGGCGAGATCCGCGAGGTTCTTGCGGTCGACCTCGACCTCCGCCAGCTTCAGGCCGTGCATCAGCCGGCTGTACGACAGGCCCTCCTGCCGGGCCGCGGCGTTGATGCGGGCGATCCACAGCTTGCGGAAGTCGCCCTTGCGCGCGCGGCGGTCGCGGTAGGCGTACCGCTCGGCGTGCTGGACCGCCTCCTTGGCCACCTTGAAGCGGCGGCTGCGGGCACCGCGGTAGCCCTTGGCGCGGTCGAGGACCGCCTTGTGGTTCTTCTTGGCGTGGACGCCACCCTTCACTCGAGCCATGTCAGGCCCTCCTCAGGTCGTGGGTTCGGGGCTGCCGTGCGCTCACTGCTTGAGGAGGCGCTTGGCCCTCTTCGCGTCCCCACCGGTCAGCACGGTGTCGCCAGCGAGGCGACGCTTCCGGCGGGCGCTCTTCTTCTCCAGGATGTGGGCGCGGTTCTTCTGGCGGACCAGGACCTTGCCGTTCTTGGTCACGCGGTAGCGCTTCTTCGCGCCGCTGTGGGTCTTCTGCTTGGGCATCTGCCACTCCGTCGGTCGGGCTGCGATGGGTGGGGGGTCCGCCCGGCCGCGACGAGCGTCCGCGGCGGGACGACCATCGGTGGGGCGTGAGGCTGGGGTGGCGGGTGGGACGCGCGCCGCCGCCCGCGGTGGGCGGCAGCTGGTCGTGCCGGTGCCTGCCCGGTCGGGCGGTTCGCGGGTGGGGCGACGCGGGACGGTCACCCGGGGCCGGCCCGTCGGGGTGCGGTCAGGCGTCCGCTTGGTCGGCGTTCGTCTCGGCCGCGGCGGCGTCCGCCGGCTTCGGCTTCTGCTTGATCGGAGCGAGCACCATGACCATGTTGCGGCCGTCGACCTTCGGGGAGGCCTCGATCGTGGCGAGTTCGCCCATGTCCTCCGCGAGCCGGTCCAGCAGGCGCAGACCGAGCTCGGTGTGCGACATCTCACGGCCCCGGAACATGATCGAGGCGCGCACCTTCGCGCCGTCGTTCAGGAACCGGCGGACGTGGCCGGACTTCGTGCGGTAGTCGTTGTCGGAGATCTTGGGGCGCATCTTGATCTCCTTGACGGAGATCTGGCTCTGCCGCTTGCGCGCCTCCTTCTGCTTCTGTTCCTGCTCGTACTTCGCCTTGCCCCAGTCCATGATGCGACACACGGGCGGCTCCGCCTGGGGCGCCACCTCGACGAGATCGAGGTCGAGCTCGCGGGCGCGCCGCAGGGCCTGCGCGAGGGGGACGACGCCCACCTGCGTGCCGTCGGCGTCCACGAGCCGGACCCTCGGGACCTTGATGTCCGCGTTCAGCCGGCGCTGCTGCTCGTCGATGCTGCTGCCTCCTGCTCGGGCGTGCTGCTCGGGTCGGTGGGTCGATGTCGGACCATGGCCCGGTGGGGTCGGTCCGTGACATGCGAGAACGGCGACCCGGAGATCGCCGTTCGAGTCATCCGTCCGACCCACGCGCCAAGGGCAGCGCGTGGTGGCGGGGTGACCCGGGGCGGTGGACCTGCCGGGTGGGCCGCGTCCGCGGCCGCTTGGCTCTCGGTTGTGCGCTCCGCGAGCGGAGCAGGGCCGTAGGGTAGCACGGGCGTGCCGTCAGCGGCCGGGGACCCACAGCCGGGAGGTCTTGCTCTCGGGGCCGCCGGGTGGCGGGACGCTCCCGCCAGGGCCCCCGGATGGCGGCGTGCTCCCGCCAGCGCCCTCGCCCGCGGTGTCCGGCGGCGTCGCCGTCGGCTGGCCCGTGAGGTCGTTGGGCTCCTCGTGGCCCTGGGCCGTCGCTGCGGCGACCTCGCGTTCGGCTTCGACCTGGGCGAGGCGCAGCTGGCCCAGCACCTCGTCGAGCTGCTGCACCAGCTCCGCCGGGACGTGGGGGCGCACCTGGTCGGTGACCAGCGCGGTGGTGTCGATCAGCAGCCGGCCGTCCTGGCGACCGAGCTTGACCTGCGCGGCGTTGAGCAGGGCGGACGCGACCTCCGCGACGATCTGATCCACCGGGGCGGCACGCAGCTGGCCGAGTGCCGCGCGCAGCTCCTCCTCGGAGGGCTGGCCACCGGCGCCGGGGCCACCCGGACCGCCGCTCATCGGCATGTCGCTCACGCGGGACTCCTCGGTCGGTGCGGTCGGGCGGTGCGGGGGTGCGGTCGGGCGGTGCGGGGTGCGTCGGAACGTCGGACGCGACGGCTCGTGCGGGAGGCGGCGACGCTCAGTGCTGGTCGTCGTGCTCCGGGCGGCTGGTGTCGGCCGGGAGCATGGCGAAGTAGACGAGGCCGAGCACGACGCCGGCGATCGCGGCGTAGGCGAGGCCCTCGAAGGTCCCGGTGTACACGGGCGGCTCGTCGGCGGCGAACGCGGGCAGCGCCGAGAGCACCAGGACGAGCAGGGTGAGGGGCAGCAGCGACAGCAGGCGGCGCACGGCGGTTCCTCGTGAGGGGTGGGCGTCCCGGGCAGCCTAGCGGCCCGCTGCCGTACCCTCCCGCCCCGCCACCGCCCGGAGGTCCGCGTGAAGACGTTCGACGAGTTGTTCGCCGAGCTCTCCACCAAGGCGCGGACGCGGCCGGCGGGGTCGGGGACGGTCGCGGCCCTCGACGCCGGCGTGCACGCCATCGGCAAGAAGGTCGTCGAGGAGGCGGCGGAGGCCTGGATGGCGGCCGAGCACGAGGGTCCGGAGCGCGCCGCCGAGGAGCTCAGCCAGCTGCTCTACCACGCGCAGGTGCTGATGCTCGCGACCGGCCTGACCCTGGACGACGTCTACGCTCACCTCTGAGCTCCCGCGGCCGTCGCCGCTTCCCGTACGAGCCCGAACGAGGCTGTCATGCTGCGCGTCGCCGTGCCCAACAAGGGCTCGCTGTCCGACCCCGCCACCGAGATGCTGCGCGAGGCGGGCTACCGCCAGCGGCGCGACCACCGGGAGCTCGTGCTCGCCGATCCCGAGCACGACACGGAGTTCTTCTTCCTGCGCCCCCGCGACATCGCCACCTACGTCGGGTCGGGGCAGCTCGACGTCGGTATCACCGGGCGCGACCTGCTGCTGGACGGCGACAGCGAGGCGGAGGAGATCCTCGCGCTCGGGTTCGGTGGCTCGACCTTCCGGTACGCCGCGGTCCCCGGGACCGCCACGGCGGTCACCGCCTTCGCCGGGCGACGGATCGCCACCTCCTACCCCGGGCTGGTGCGCCGGGACCTCGCGGCGCAGGGCGTCGAGGCGGAGGTCATCGAGCTCGACGGGGCGGTGGAGACCGCCGTCCGCCTGGGGGTCGCGGACGTGATCGCGGACGTGGTGTCGACCGGGACCACCCTGCGCCAGGCCGGGCTGGAGGTCGTCGGCGAGCCGATCCTGCGCTCCGAGGCGGTCCTCGTCCGATGCGCGGGCGCTCCCGCCACCCCGCAGGTCGAACAGCTGGTGCGACGGCTCAACGGCGTCATCATCGCGCGCCGCTACGCGATGATCGACTACGACGTCCGCGTCGAGCAGGTCGACAACGCCTGCGCGATCACGCCGGGCATCGAGTCGCCGACCGTCAGCCCGCTGCACGACCCGGAGTGGGTCGCGGTGCGCGCGATGGTCCTGCGGCGCGACACCAACCGGATCATGGACGAGCTGTGGGAGCTCGGCGCGCGCGGGATCCTCGTCACCGACATCCTGGCCTGCCGGCTGTAGCGGCTCAGTCCACGTCGCACCGGCCCGCCCCGGGCACCTCACCGTCCGGGGTGGTGAGCAGGGTGAGGCTGCGGGTGGCGCGGGTGACCGCCACGTAGAGCTGGTGCATACCCACGCTCGACTCGGTCACGATGCGTTCGGGTCGCACGACCACGACGTCGTCGAACTCGAGCCCCTTCGCGGTCCGCGGGTCGAGCACCCGCACGCGCGAACGCAGCTCCGAGGCCAACGCCGCGTCGACGGCGGCCGCGAGCGCGGCCACGTCCTCGAGCGGGGCGATCACCGCCAGGGTGCCGTCGCGCTGGCCGAGCAGCTCGGCGGCCCGTTCCGGCGCCCCCGCGACCGGGTCCTCGCGCCGGCGCAGCCGTGGCCGCTCCCCGGTGGAGCGGATCGCCTCCGGTGCGGCGGACGGGTCGTGCCCGGCCGCCACCAGCACGTCGGTGGCCAGCGCCGCGATCTCCGTCGGGGTGCGGTAGTTGACGGTCAGGCCGGTGATGGTCACCTCGCGGCGACCGATCAGGGCGGCGATCTCCTCCCAGCTGCGCGGCTCCGCCGCCCGGCTGCGCTGCGCCAGATCGCCGACGACCGTCCACGAGGCGTACGGGCCACGCCGTGCCACCGCCCGCCACTGCATCGGCGTGAGGTCCTGCGCCTCGTCGACCACGACGTGCGCGAAGTCGCGGTAGTCGGACGCCGTGACGTCCGCCTGCTCGACCACGACGGCCAGCCGGTCGGAGGTGAGCTGGATGCCGCCATCGTCGCGGCGCGTGTCCCGGACCGGCCGGTCCCCCGGGTGCGGACCGAGCAGCGCCGCCATCTCGTCGAGGAGGGCGACGTCGTCGGTGGTCCAGGTGTCCGCCGCGGCCCACGCGTCGCGCAGGAGCGCGACGTCCTCGGCCGGGAGCTGGCCGTCGACCACCTCGGCGAGATCGACCGCCCCGGTGACGAGCTGGGCCAGCACCTCCCCCGGCCGGAGCGCCGGCCAGTAGCAACGACGCAGCATCGTCACGGACGCCGTGTCGTCGAGCGCGCCGTCGAACCCGGTCCCGGCCCGCTCGTCGGGGACGCGCGCGCCGGCGCGCCGGTGCGCGGCCCGCCACCGCTTCCACAACGCCGCCCGCAGCGCTTCGGCGGCGGCGGCGGCCCGGCCGTGGTAGGTGGTCGGCTCGGCCCCGGCGCGGACCCGCTGCAGCAGCCGTCGCCGCAGCGAGGCGATGCCGGAGGCGTCCACCACGACCGTCGTGCCCTCGAAGCTCACGCGCGTATCCGGTGGGATCGGTGGCAGCGCGGCGGCGAGCAGCCGCGGGAGCACCTCCACCATCGTGAGGTCGCCCTTGATCCGGGCCACCTCGATGTCGTCCCACCCGCGCACGTCGGTGCCCGACGGGGCCAGCGTCGCGAGCGGCCGCTGCACCGCGCGGTCCTCACCGAGCGACGGCAGAACGCGGGAGGTGTACTCGGTGAAGGCCGGCGACGGGCCGACGACGAGCACGCCGCGCCCCTCGAACCGTTCCCGGTCGCGGTAGAGCAGCGAGGCGACCCGGTGCAGGGCGACGACGGTCTTGCCGGTCCCGGGGCCGCCGGTCACCACCAGCGTGCCGGTCGCCGGGGCACGGATGATGCGGTCCTGGTCGGCCTGGATCGTCGCGACGATGTCGCGCATCGTGCCGGTGCGGGTCCGCGACAGCGAGGCGAGCAACGCCCCCTGCCCGGTGACCGCGAGCAGCCCGAGCCGTTCCGCGGCGTCGAGGTCGAGCAACTCGTCGTCGAGGTCGCGGACCTCGCGGCCGCGGGTGACCAGCATGCGGCGTCGCACCACCCCGAGCGGGGTCGCTGCGGTCGCCTGGTAGAACGCCGCGGACGCCGGCGCCCGCCAGTCGACCAGCACCACCTCGCCGTCGGCGTCGACGACCGAGACCCGCCCGACGTGCAGCGACTCGCCGTCGTCGAGGTCGAGCCGGCCGAACGCGAGCGACTCCACGTCACCGAACGTGTAGCGGGCCGCCCGGGCGGCGTGGTGGTGGGCGGTCACGTCACGCTCGAAGCGGGCCTGGAACGTCGAGCCCGACCGGTCCGCGGCCGCCTCCGCGAACCGCTCGTCCGCGCGACGGCGCAGCTCCTCGACCCGGTCGTGCACCCGGTCGAGGTGGGCCTGCTCCTGCGCGATGGCCCGCTGTTTCGCGCCCGGCGGCAGGGCCGTGGGCTGTGCGTCGTCGCCGTTCACAGGGCCTGCAGCAGCCTCGCGGTCTCGACCGCGGTGAGCGCCGCCTCGGCGCCCTTGTTGCCGAGCTTGCCGCCCGAACGTTCGACCGCCTGCTCCCAGGTGTCCGTCGTGAGCA
Organism: Nitriliruptoraceae bacterium; assembly: GCA_007133465.1. Lineage (GTDB taxonomy): Bacteria > Actinomycetota > Nitriliruptoria > Nitriliruptorales > Nitriliruptoraceae > SLMP01. The sequence goes on from SLMP01000027.1 coordinate 24,707, forward strand.
CCCCGAACGCGATCGGCACGCCGGTCTCGCGGGCGACGGCCGCGGTGCCGGCGGCGGCCTGCCCGGCGACGTGGTCGAAGTGCGGGGTCGCGCCCCGCACGACGCAGCCGAGCGCGACCAGGGCGTCGTACCGGCCGCTCGCCGCGAGATGCTGCAGGACGACCGGCAGCTCGAAGGCGCCGGGGACCCAGACCACCTCGACGTCCTCGTCGGCGCCCCCGTGACGGCGCAGCTCGCCGAGGGCGCCCCGGACGAGCAGCTCGACGATCGCGTCGTTGAAGCGGGCCGCGACGACCGCGATCCGCAGGCCGGTGGCGTCCGGCCGGCCGCTGTGGACGGTGAACTCGCTCACGCGGGGTCCTCCCCCTGGTCTCGGCCGCCGGCCACCTGGGCGGCGACGGCATCGTCCGGTCGGGTGCCGGGGTCGCGGGCCACGCGACGCCGGCGGTGGTCGTCGGGCGGCGGCGCCATGCCCACGCCACGCCGCTCGGGGCGGATGACCGCCGTTGGGGCCGTGGCCAGCTGCTTGGCGATGTCGCCCACCCCGGTGGAGACCGCGAGCTCGCCGCCGGCGTACTCGTGGCCCATCCGCTCGGCCTTGGTCTGCAGGTAGAACGCGTTCTCGTCGTTCGGCAGGACCTCGACCGGGACGCGGCCGACGATCGACAGCCCGAAGCCGCCGAGCGCCGCTCGCTTCTCCGGGTTGTTGGTCAGCAGGCGCAGCGTCGACAGGCCGATGTCGGCCAGGATGAGCGCGCCGATGCCGTAGTCGCGCGCGTCCGCGGGCAGCCCGAGCGCGAGGTTCGCGTCGACCGTGTCGGCGCCGTTGTCCTGCAGCTCGTAGGCCTGCAGCTTGTGCAGCAGGCCGATCCCGCGCCCTTCGTGCCCCCGCAGGTAGACGATCACGCCCCGGCCCTCCTCGGCGATGCGCGCCATCGCGAGGTCGAGCTGGGCGCCGCAGTCGCAGCGCAGCGAGCGGAAGACGTCGCCGGTCAGGCACTCGGAGTGCATCCGGACGAGCACGTCGGGCTCGCCCTCCGGGTCGCCGAACAGCAGCGCGAGCGACTCGGTCCCGTCGGCCGTCGAGCGGTACCCGAGCATGGTCCAGTCGCCGTAGGGCGTCGGCAGCTTCGCCGTGGCGACCCGCTCGACGAGCGACTCGCGTGCCCGCCGGTACGCGACGAGGTCGGCGATCGTCACCATGAGCAGCTCGTGCGCGGCGCAGAAGCGCTCGAGGTCGGGCACACGGGCCATCGAGCCGTCGACGTTCACGACCTCCGCGATCACCCCGGCGGGGCGACGGTCGGCGAGCCGGGCGAGGTCGACGGCTGCCTCGGTGTGCCCGAGCCGGCGCAGCACCCCACCCGGGTGGTACCGCAGCGGGAAGATGTGTCCCGGCCGGTTGATGTCGTCGGGGATGGCGTCGCGATCGGCCAGCACCTTGCAGGTCCGGGCTCGGTCCGCCGCGGAGATCCCGGTGGTGGTGCCCTCGTTCGCGTCGACCGAGACCGTGTAGGCGGTGCCCTTGGGATCCTCGTTGCGCGCCACCATCATCGGGATCTGCAACCGATCGAGGTCCTCGCCGAGCATCGGCACGCACACCACCCCGCTGGTGTGGTTGATCATGAACGCGAGCTGCTCGGGGGTGGCGGCGTCGGCCGCGAGCACCAGGTCGCCCTCGTTCTCGCGGTCCTCGTCGTCGACGACCACGACCATCCCGCCGTCGCGGATCACCGCGATGGCTTCCTCGATCGTCGCGAACGTCACGGGCGCTCCTCACGGCGGTGGGCGGCGGTCGGGGCGTCGGCGTCGCCACCCGGCGGGTCGTCCGCCGCGGTGCGGAGCGCCGCCGGGACGTACGGGCTGGACGCGCCGCCGGCGAGCAGCCGCTCGACGTACTTCGCGACGACGTCGGCCTCGAGGTTGACGTGGTCGCCGACGTCGAGCCGGCCGAAGCTGGTGACCGCGAGGGTGTGCGGGATCAGCCCGATGCGCACGACCCCCTCGACGATGTCGACGACCGTGAGGCTCACCCCGGCGACCGTGATGGACCCCTTGGGGACGAGGTAGCCGACGAGGTGGTCGGGCACCCGGAGCGACAGGAACACCGTCCCGGGCAGCTCCTCGCGGGCGACCACCTCCCCGACCGCGTCGACGTGGCCCTGGACGAGGTGCCCGCCGAACCGGCTGTCGGCGCGCATGGCCCGCTCGAGGTTGACCGCGTCACCCTCCGCGAGGTCGCCGAGCGCGGTCGCCCGCAGGGTCTCGGCCATCAGATCGGCGGAGAAGGCCTCCGCGGGCAGCGAGGTGATGGTCAGACAGCAGCCGTCCACCGCGATCGAGTCACCGACGACCGCGCCGTCCAGCACGGTGTCGCAGGCCACCTCGAGGCGCGCGTGGCCGTCGTGCACCTCGATGCGGCGCACGTGGCCGAGCTCCTCGACGATCCCGGTGAACATCAGGCGGCCTCCTCGGTTTCGTGGGGGTCCGCAGCGGCGGGCGCCGCCGGTGCGAGGTGGAGGATCAGGTCGGTGCCGGCGCCACCCGAACGTTCGGTTCGCCAGGGCGGGGCGGGCGGGAGGCCGACCGCACGGACCGCGGGACCGGTGCGCTGGTCGACGGCGACGTGCAGGACGACGCGGTCGACGTGGCCGCCGGCGACCAGGGCCTCGGCCAGCGTCGGTCCCGGCTCGGCGAGCACGCTCGTGATGCCGGCTCGGCCGAGCGCCGCGAGGGCCGCGCCGAGCTGGACCCCGCCGTGGGGGTTCCCTGCGACCTCGAGCAGCTCGGCGCCCGCGGCCGTCAGCGGCCCGGTGACCCCGGCGGGGTGACCCGGCACCGTGACGACGACCGCGCCGGGACGGACGAGCCTCGCACCCGGCGGGGTGCGCAGGCGCGCGTCGAACACCACCGGGCGCGGCTGGCGATCCGTGGGCACGTCGCGGACGTCGAGGCGCGGGTCGTCGGCCAGCACCGTCCCGGCCCCGACGAGGACCGCGTCGACGCCGGCGCGCCAGCGGTGGACGGCTCGCCGCGCAGCGGGGCCGGTGATCCAGCGCCGCCCGTCCGACGCGACCAAGCGGCCGTCCGCCGTCTGGGCGAGCTTGAGCGTGACGTGCGGCCGGCCTCGGGCGACCAGGGTCAGGAACCCCTCGAGCTGCAGGGCGACGGCGCCGCGCAGGGCGTCGTCCGGCCTCGGCGGCTCGGGCACCTCGGCCCCCGCGGCACGCAGCGCGGCGGCCCCCCCGGTCGCCAGCGGGTTGGGGTCGGGCAGGGCGAACACGACACGGCGGACGCCCGCCGCCAGCAGCGCCTCCGTGCACGGCGGGGTGCGCCCGTGGTGGTTGCAGGGCTCGAGGGTCACCACAGCG
>SLMP01000078.1 GCA_007133465.1 Nitriliruptoraceae bacterium
CCGAGGCTGCCCGGGCCCGCGTCCGCGCGACGCTCGCCGGCAAGTCGGCGACGCAGCCGCCGCTGGACGCGACCCTCGAGGAGGACGGTGCGGTCGACGGCCGTGCCGCTCGGCGCGCGGGGGGCGCGGCCGACGACGTCGAGGCCGGTCGGGTCCCCGACCCGCCGATCGAGCGCGCGCGGGTGCCGGCCGACGGCGTGGCCCGCAAGGCGGCGAAGGTCGCTCCCGTGCGCAGCTGGGACGACTACGAGCTGCCCTCGCTCGACCTGCTCGCCAGCGGCCGTGCCGCCGGGCGTGCCTCGGCGCGCACGATCGAGGCGCAGACCGCGGCGCTGCAGGAGACCTTCGACCAGTTCAGCGTCGACGCCACGGTGGCGCGCCACACCCGCGGTCCGACCGTGACGCGCTTCGAGATCGAGCTCGGCCCTGGCGTCCAGGTCAAGAAGGTCGCCAACATGGGCGACGACATCGCCTACGCGTTGGCCGCGCCGGACGTGCGCATCGTGGCCCCGATCCCGGGCAAGTCCGCGATCGGTGTGGAGGTCCCCAATCGCCAGCGCGACCTCATCACGCTCGGTGACATCCTGCGCTCCGACGAGGCACGCTCGGATCCGCACCCACTGAGCGTCGCCCTCGGCGTCGACATCGCCGGTGCGCCGGCGATGGTCAACCTCGCGACGATGCCGCACCTGCTGGTCTCCGGGGCGACCGGGTCCGGCAAGTCGGTGACGCTCAACGGGATGATCTCGTCGCTCATCATGCGGACCCGCCCGGACCAGGTGCGGCTGCTGCTGGTCGACCCGAAGCGGGTCGAGCTCAACCACTACGAGGGGGCCCCGCACCTGCTCGCACCGGTGGTCACCGACCCACGCCGCGCCGCCGACGCGGTCCAGTGGTGCGTGAAGGAGATGGAGCAGCGCTACGAGCTGCTGGCCCACCTCGGCTACCGCAACCTCGACGGCTACAACGAGGCCGTGCGCGCCCAGGAGGTCGCGGCCCGACCGGGACCGGACGGCACCGAGCTCGAACCGCAGGAGCTGCCCTACATCCTGCTCGTGATCGACGAGCTCGCCGACCTGATGCTCGTCGCCCCTCGCGACGTCGAGGACGCGATCTGCCGCATCGCCCAGATGGCCCGGGCGGTCGGTATCCACATGGTGATCGCCACCCAGCGGCCGTCGGTCGACGTCATCACCGGCCTGATCAAGGCGAACATCCCCTCCCGGTTGGCGCTGGCCGTCGCCTCCCAGACCGACTCCCGCACGATCATCGACATGAACGGGGCGGAGAAGCTGGTCGGCAAGGGCGACATGCTGTTCCTGCCGGCCAGCCAGGGCAAGCCGTCGCGGCTCCAGGGCTGTTGGGTGACCGAACGCGAGATCACCGCCGCGGTCGCCTTCTGCCGCGCCCAGCGCGAACCGGAGTTCGACGAGCGGGTCGTGCGCACCGGTGACGACGCCGACCGGGCCGACGCCGCGCGGTCGGGGGACGACGGGTCCGACGAGGCGTTGCTGCGCCGGGCCGCCGAGCAGGTCGTGGTCAGCGGGCTCGGCTCCACCTCGATGCTGCAGCGCAAGCTGCGGATCGGCTTCGCGAGGGCAGGGCGGCTGATGGACGAACTCGAGGAGCTCGGCGTGGTCGGCCCGAACGAGGGGTCCAAGGCCCGCGAGGTGCTGTGGACCCCCGAGCAGCTCGACGCCGCCACCGAGAGCGGCCTGCTGTAGCGCGCGGGGCGGCAGATGGAGCGGGTCAGCCTGACGGAGCGGGTCGGCGGGTCGCGGCGGGTCGGCGGGTCGCGGCGAGTCCGCCGGACGGGGCGCTCAGCGCCAGCGGAACTCGCCGGTCGCCTGGGGCCGCTCACCCTTCAGCTGCCGGCGGGCGTTGGCGAGCCCGACGCCGCCGGCGGCGAGCAGGCCGCCGAAGAGCAACAACGCGAAGATGTCGCGTGGCTCGTCGACGAGGACGATGCGCCCGCCCTCGTCCTCGGCCGTGGGAGCCGGAGCCGGCTCCTCCTCGACCGCAGCGACGGGTCCGACCGCCACGGCCATCGCCAGCACCGCAGCGGCGGCGACGGTCGTCGTGAGCTTCCTGAAGGCGTCCATGGAGCGGCATCCTAGCCACGACCCCCCACCTCGAAGCCAACCGGGCGCCGCGGGTACCGCGGACGGGCGTCCGGACACCTGTCCCCGGTGTGCGACGGTCGGACTCCCACCCTACGCTGGCGCTCGAGCGCCGGGCATCGGGCGTGCCGTGGCCCGGTGCTCCCGGTCGCCGACGGTCGGGCGCGTGTCGCCCGTCGCCGCGCAGGCGACCGCCAGTTGCCGGACCGCCGCGAGGCGGTGGGACACCACGAAGGACGCCGTGAGCACCGGGATCGGAGATGCGCTCCGGGCGGCGCGAGAGGCCCAGGGTCTCTCGCTCGACGAGGCGGCCGCGGACCTGCGCGCCCGCCCCGAGCAGCTGCGTGCGCTCGAGGAGGAACGCTTCTCCTCCTTCGGCGGCGACGTCTACGCCAAGGGGTTCCTGAAGAACTACGCGGTCGAGCTCGGTATCGACCCGAAGCCCCTGCTCGACGCCTACCGCCGCGAGGTGTCGCACGACGACGCGCACGGGAGCGGCTTCGTGGGTGGGGTGACCAAGCCCCCCAAGGAACGCGGCGCACCGCCGGCCTGGATCGTCTGGCTGCTCGCGGCCGTCGTGATCGTCGCCGGGTTCGCGTTCCTCAGCATGGTCGGGAGCGGGGTGGCGCCCCCGACGTCGCGTCCCGACGAGCCGATCGGGTCGCCGCCGCCGTCCGCCGACGCCGACGGGGCCACCGAGGACGGTGCGCCGGCGGACGAGGACGAGCAGCCGGCGGGTGACGACGAGCCGACCGAGCCCACCGACGAGACCGAGGCGGAACCGGACGACGACCCCGACGACGACCCGGCGGAGGCGACCGAGCCCGAGGAGGAGACCGAGCCGGCCGAGCCCGAAGGCGTCGAGCTGCTCGTCGCCCTCGAGGAGGCCTCCTGGATGCGGGTGGTGATCGACGGCACCCCGGTGCTCGAGACGATCGTCCCCGAGGGCGAGGTGCGCCAGTACCGCGCCGAGGAGGAGATCGAGATCCGCTTCGGCAATCCGGGTGGGGTCCGGGTGGAGCTCAACGGTGACGACCTCGGACCGCAGGGCGCCAAGGGCATCCCGATCACGCTGCGCTACACCATCGACGGTGTCGAAGAAGCCTGACGTCCGCCCGTTCCCCGCTCGCCGGAGTCGCCCGTGCCCCAACCGCCCGCCGCCTCGGTCGCGATCGTCACGCTCGGCTGTGGTCGGAACGAGGTCGACAGCGACCAGCTCGCCGGTCACCTCACCCAGGCCGGGCTGCCGGTCGTCCCGGAAGCGGCGGACGCCGAGGTGGTGCTGGTCAACACCTGCACCTTCATCGGGCCGGCCAAGCAGGAGTCGGTCGACACGATCCTGGCGGCCTGCGACCTGAAGGAGCACGGGGCGGCACGGGCGGTGCTGGTGGTCGGGTGCATGGCGCAGCGCTACCCGCAGGAGCTCGCCGACGCCATCCCGGAGGCCGACGCGGTCGTCGGCTTCGACGGGTACGCGGCGCTGCCCGGGCTGGTCGCCGACGTGCTCGCCGGACGCACGACCGACCGCGTCGTCGGCGTCGGAGCCCCGGACCCGGGCAGCCGTCCCCCGCGTCAGCTGCCGCTCGTCGCTGCCGACCGACCGCGGCCGACGTCGGTGCTCGGGCTCGGCGTCGCGGAGCTGCCGCCCGACGCCGCCCGCTTCGGGCCGGGCCTGGGCACGGCGCAGGACGCCCTCGACCGCATCCCGGCGACCGGCCCCCGGTTCCCGGTGCGCCGCCACGACGGTCGCCCCTGGGCGTACCTGAAGATCGCGTCGGGCTGCGACCGGGTCTGCACGTTCTGCGCGATCCCGTCGTTCCGGGGGCGCTTCCGGTCACGTCCGCTCGACGAGCTGCTCGCGGAGGCCGCGTGGCTGGCCGAGCAGGGCGCGCGCGAGCTCGTGCTCGTCAGCGAGAACACCACGTCGTGGGGCAAGGACCTGCCAGGCGGGCGTGATCAGCAGCCCCGCCTGCTGCGGGAGCTCGCGCAGGTCGACGGGGTCGAGCGCCTGCGCCTGATGTACCTGCAGCCCGCCGAGCTGACCTGGCCGTTGCTCGAGGCGCTCCTCGGCGAGCCGAAGGTCGCGAGCTACCTCGACCTCTCCCTCCAGCACGTCGCCGCACCGGTCGTGCGCCGGATGGCCCGGTCGGGCGACCACGTCCGTTTCGGCCAACTGATCCGGCAGGTCCGGTCGCTCGACCCGGATGCCGTCTTCCGCTCCAACTTCATCCTCGGCTTCCCGGGCGAGACCGACGCCGACGTCGACGTGCTCGAGGCGTTCCTCGAGGAGCACCGGCTCGACTGGGTCGGGCTGTTCCCGTTCAGCCGTGAGGACGGCACCCCCTCCGACCTGCTGCCGGACCAGGTGCCCGAGGAGGTCGCGGCGGCACGGGTCGCCCGGATCGCGGCCACCCAGGAGCTGCTGGCCGACGAGGCAGCCCGTCGGTTCGTCGGCCGCGAGCTGGCCGTCACGGTCGAGGCCACGGCGGGACGGGGAGCGGACGAGCTCACCGTCGGACGCTCCTACCGGGAGGCGCCCGACACCGACGGCGAGGTCGTGCTGGTGGCGGCGGGCACCGGCGGGATCGACGGCCTCCCGGCCGACCTGCCCGTGGGACGGACCGTCACCGCCCGGGTGGTGGCGACGGCCGGGGTCGACCTGGTCGCCGAGGTGGCGGGCGGGGCCGGTCGGGTCGCCGAGGCGACGGGCGGACGCGGCCGTGGCTGACGGGTCGCGGCAGCCGCCGCCGGAGGACGGCACGCCCGAGGCGATCCACCTCGACGCCCTGCGCGCCGAGGAGGCGGTGCTGCACCCGGAGCCCCACTGGTTCAACGTCCCGAACCTGCTCACCTTCCTGCGGGCGCTGCTCGTCCCCGTGATCCTGTGGCTGCTGACGCTCGACAGTGCGGCCGCTCAGTGGTGGGCGTTCGGCATCTTCGTGTTCGCCGCCGCGACCGATTCGATCGACGGGTGGGTGGCGCGGCGCTGGCACGGCGTCACCCGCTGGGGCCAGCTCGCCGACCCGATCGCGGACAAGCTCCTGATCGTCGGGTCGCTGGTGTCCCTCGCGCTCGTCGGCGAGCTGCCCTGGTGGGCGGTCGTCGTCATCATCGCGCGGGAGCTCGCCGTCACCGTGCTGCGGGTCCGGCTCGTCAGCCGCCTCGACCTCGTGATGCCGGCGAGCAACTGGGGCAAGGGCAAGACCGTCTTGCAGATCCTGGCCGTCGGGGCGTACCTGCTGCCGCTCGAGCTCGGCATCCTCCCGGAGTTGCTGCTCGGCCTCGCGGTCGTCCTCACGGTCTGGTCGGGCATCGAGTACGCGTTCCGCGCCGGCCGGCTGGCTCGTGCCGAGCAGGGCGCACAGGAGGCCGACGGACGATGACCGAACCCGTGGTGGCCCCGGCGATCGCTCCGGCGGAGCCCGCGACCGAACGTGTGCGCGCCGCGGTGCTGTCGGTCGGCAGCGAGCTGCTGCTCGGCGACCTGACCGACACGAACGCGACCTGGCTGTCGGCCCGGCTGCGTGAGCTCGGGGTGGACGTGGTCCACCACCTCGCCGTCAAGGACGACCTCGACGAACTCGTCGGCGCCGTCCGCTGGCTCGCCCGCACCGCGAGGTTGGTGGTGGTCGGCGGTGGCCTGGGCCCGACGTCCGACGACCTCACCCGCGAGGCGCTCGCCGTTGCGGCCGAGGTCCCGCTGGAGCACCGCGACGACCTCGAGGAGACGATCCGCGCCCGCTTCGCCTCCTGGGGTCGCCCGATGCCGGCCACCAACCTCAAGCAGGCGCGGATCCCGCGCGGTGCGCTCACGTTCCCGCCGGCCGGCACCGCACCGGCCTTCGCCCTGACCCTGGCCGGCGGGCCGACGCCGACACGGGTCGTGGCGCTGCCGGGCGTGCCGTGGGAGCTGCAGCAGCTGTTCGAGCAGCACGTCGTCCCGGAGGTGCTCGCCCTCGCCGGCGCGGGTGCGACCGTGACCCGCGTGGTGCACGTCGCCGGCCGGGGCGAGTCCGACGTCGCCGAGGTCGTGGAGCCGGTCGTCGCTGGGCGACCCGACGTGACGCTCGCCTTCCTCGCCCGGTCGCAGGAGATCGAGGTCAGGCTCACCGTGCGCGCGGAGGACCCGGCGAGCGCCCGCGCGCTGTCCCAACCGCTGGTCGACGAGGTGGTGGCGGCGCTCGGTCCTTCGGTCGCGGGCGTCGACGAGGAGTCCTTGGAGGCGGTGGTGCTCCGGCTGCTGGACACGACCGGCACGACCCTGGCGGCGGCGGAGTCCGCGACGTCGGGGGACATCTGTGCGCGGCTCGGCCGGGTCCAGAAGGCCGCCGCCCACGGCTTCGCGGGCGGTTGCGCCGTCTACTCGGAGCAGGCCAAGCAGGCCCTCCTCGACGTCCCCCGGGCCCTGCTCGACGGCCCGGGAGCGGTCAGCGCGGAGGTCACGGAGGTGCTGGCGGCGTCCGTGCGCAACCGCATCGGCACGGACTGGGGGCTCGCCGTGACCGGGGTGGCGGGGCCGGACACGGTCCGCGACCTGCCCGTCGGCACGTGTTTCTGGGCACTGGCGCACCCGGACGGGCACGTCGAGGTCCACGGCCGGCGGATCCCCGGCGACCGGACACAGGTGATGGCGCGCCTCGGCAGCGTGGCCCTGGACCTGCTGCGCCGCCGCCTGCTGGAGCACTGAGCATGCGGCTGTTCGTCGCGGTCCCGCTCCCGTCGGCGGTCCGTGTCGCCGTCGACGCAGCGCTCGCGCCGGTGCGGGCCGCCCACCCGGGCGTGCGGTGGACCGCACCGGCGGGGTGGCACCTCACGCTCGCCTTCCTCGGTGAGGTCGCGGCACCGGGCCCGGTGCTCGACGCCGTCGGGCCGGTCGCCGCGTGGCACCCCCCGGCGAGGTTGACGCTCGGCGAGCCGGGTCGCTTCGGGGACCGGGTCCTGTGGCTCGCCGTCCACGACGACCCGGCCGGTGCCCTGATCGACCTCGCGGCCGACGTCGGTGCCGGCCTCGTGGACGCGGGCCTCCTCCCGGTGGACGACCCCGCCGTGTCCCGGCCCCTGCGGGCGCACCTGACGATCGCCCGCAAGCGCCGCGAGCCGATCGGCGCTCCGCTGGTGGCGGCCGTCCACGGGGCGCTCGACCGCGCCGGGATCGGCGTCACCGCGTCCTGGCCGAGCCAGCAGGTCGAGCTGTGGCGCTCGCACCTCGGCGAGGGTCCGGCGCGCTACGAGGTGGTCGCCTCGTTCGCCGCGGCGGGTGCTGCGGGGTCCGCGGCGAGGTCAGCCGCTGGCGACGCGGGTGCGTCGGCAGCGGAGGGGACGGAGGCGGAGGCCTGACCGTGCGGGCCGCTGGTCGGGTCGTTGTGCTCGCGGGGGACCGGCGGCGGGAGCGGTGCGCGGACCTCGCGCAGGCGCCCGAGCACCTCCCAGACGCGGTCGAACACCCGCATGGCCTGCTGCGCGTCGTAGAGCGCCCCGTGCGCCTGGTCCTTGTCGTGTGGGATGCCGAGCGCCGCGCAGGTCTTCGCGAGGCTGCGGGGCGCCTGCGGGCCGTCGGCGATCAGCGGCAGGGCCAGGGTCTCCACGTCGAGCAGGTGGTGGTCCCACGTCGGCTCCCGGCCGAGTTTGTGGCACATGCGCTCGAGGTGGCGGGCGTCGAAGTCGGGGACGGCGCCGACCAGCACGGCGTCCTGCGCGTCGTCGAGGAAGACCGCCAACCACTCGCTCGCGGGGGACTTGTCCTGCGGGGCGATCCGCTCCGCGTGCTGGGTGAGCTCGAGCGCGTCCGCGTCGGCGCCGTCGGTGGTGTGCTCCGGGAAGAACCGCCGCTCGAGCTGCGTGCCGTCCTCGTAGCGCACGATCCACGCCACCTCGGTGAGCTCGTGGCGCCGGTGGTCGAGGCCGGTCGCCTCCGTGTCGATGAACACGAAGCGGGTGCCGGCGCCGGGGGTCGTCGCAGCCGCCGAGGGATCCGGTGGGACGGTCATCGTGCCGGGACTCCTGGCGCGGGGGCGAGAGGACGACGCGACCGCGTCCGGTGGGAACGGCAGGTGCGGTGCGGCCGGGTGCGCGATGCGCGCGGGACCGTACCCGCACCGCGCGACGCCGGCCCCGGCGGACCCGCGCCGGCCTGGGGAACGGATGAAGGGCTGCGCGTGGCGGGTCGACGGACGAGGAGAACGACGGGCTGCAGGTGGGGGACCGATGGCCGACAACGAGCGAGCCCCCAGGCGGGGGGCCCGGGGGCTCGGTCGGGCGGCGTGGCGGTACGCCGTCCCGACAGGGGCCGGGTGTGGTGGAGCACCCGACCCGCGGTGGCCGGTCGCTAGGGGCGAGGTGGGGAGAGGCACCTCGCCGTCGGGAGCAGGCTCCCAACCGGCACGTCGCGACGCTACGCGCCGGATGTGAACGGCACGTGACGGCGACGTGTCGATCCGGCGGCATCGTCACGGCGGGGGACCGGGGTCCCTGTCCGTCCGACGGTCCTCGTCACCGAACGCGTGTTCGGATAGCCTGCGCAGGCGGCGAGGCGTTCGTCCACAGCTCACGGGCGACCCGCCACGGCCGTGTCACCCCCAGCGCGTACCGTGCGCTCACCCGACCACCGGAGGACCCCGTGGACCGCGACAAGGCCCTCGACCTGGCCCTCGCCAACATCGAGAAGCAGTTCGGCAAGGGCTCGCTCATGCGGCTCGGTGACGCGGCGGCCGTCAAGGTCCCCGCCATCCCGTCCGGCGCGCTCGCCCTCGACATCGCGCTCGGCATCGGCGGGCTGCCCCGCGGCCGGGTCGTGGAGATCTTCGGACCCGAGTCCAGCGGGAAGTGTCTCACGGCCGACACCTACATCTGGACCGACCATGGCCTGGAGACCATCGCGGAGCTCTTCGCCCGGGTCGGCCAACCGGTGAGCTGCACCTCCCGGGTCACCGACGTCCGGGAGCACGGCGTCCGCCTGGTCAACGAGGAAGCCGCGCTCGAGACCATGGCGGCGGTGACCCACAACGACCGGCGGGCGGTCACCCGCATGACGCTGGACTCCGGCCGGTCCGTCGACGCCACGGCCAACCACCCGCTGCGTGTCCTGAACGAGCGGGGCCGCATCGTGTGGCGGGAGGTGGGCGACCTGCGGGAGGGTGAGGTCCTGGTCTCCGCGCTCTTCGGGGCGGAGACCGCGGTCGGAGGCAGCGACCTCACCGAGGACGAGGCCGTCCTGCTCGGCTACCTCGTCGCGGAGGGGACCCTCGGGGAGCCGCGCCGTCACGGCTTCGTCGTCACCAACGCGCACGATCCCGACGTCTACGACGAGTACGTCCGGCTCGTCGAGCAGGTGCTCGGCGTGTCCAGGGAGCGGGTGCGGACCTACGCCGACAAGGACCACGTGATCCACGACACCGTGGTCCGTCGGCGCCTCGCCGACGAGTACGGCCTCGCGTACGTCGGGTCGGCAGCCAAGGACGTCCCCCACGTGGTCCGCACGGGCGGCCCGAAGATCCAGCGGGCATTCCTGTCGGCGCTCTACGAGGGTGACGGCTGGGTGGAGGCCGGTCCGGGCATCGGTCTCACGACGGCGTCGGCGACGCTCGCCGAGCAGGTGCAGTTGCTCCTGTACGGACTCGGGATCCCTGCGAGCCGCTGGACCAAGCGGCACACGGAGGTGAACCGCGACCACCACACGGTGATGGTGGGGCCCGGCGCGGTCGCTCGCTTCCTCGAGCAGATCGGTTTCCGCTCGGCGCGTCGGGCCGAACAGGTCGCACAGCACGTCACGCGGACGGCCGCCAACGCGGTGCACGAACACGACGGGCGGCCGCTGACCTTCGAGCGGATCGTGTCGATCGAGACGGTCGGTGACGTCCCCACGTTCGACGTCGTGGTGCCCGGAACGCACAGCTTCCTCGCCAACGGGGTGCTGTCGCACAACACCACCGTGGCGCTGCACGTCATCGCGGAGGCGCAGAAGCTCGGTGGCATCGCCGCGTTCATCGACGCCGAGCACGCCCTCGACCCGGTCTACGCCCGTGCGCTCGGCGTGGACATCAACGAGATGCTCGTCTCCCAGCCCGACAACGGTGAGCAGGCGCTGGAGATCGCCGACATGCTGGTGCGCTCCAGTGCGGTCGACATCGTCGTCATCGACTCGGTCGCCGCGCTGACCCCCCGCGCGGAGATCGAGGGGGAGATGGGCGACAGTCACGTCGGTCTGCAGGCACGGCTGATGAGCCAGGCACTGCGCAAGCTGGCCGGTTCGCTCAAGCGGTCGAACACCACCGCGGTGTTCATCAACCAGCTCCGTGAGAAGATCGGCGTGATGTTCGGCTGCTTCTCGTACTCGACCCGGGTGACCCTGGCCGACGGCACACAGGAGAAGATCGGCAAGATCGTCGACCAGAAACTGCCGGTCGAGGTCCTGTCCTACGACGTGGCCCGGGACGAATTCGTGCCCCGCAAGGTCACCAACTGGTTCGACAACGGGGTCACCGACGAGTTCCTGCGCTTCACCGTCGCTCGCGGAGGGGGGAACGGTCGGTCCCAGTTCGCGGTGACGCGCAACCACCTCATCTCGACCCCCCATGGGTGGGCACATGCCGGTGACCTCGCGGTCGGCGACACGGTGCTCCAGGCGGTCGATCACCGGCTCGCCGCCTTCCAGTGGGACGTCGTCCTGGGCGGACTCATGGGCGATGGTGCCCTCTCGCCGTCACGGAGCGGTCACGGGGCCCGGTTCCGCATGGGCCACGGCGAGAAGCAGACGGCCTACGCGGACTGGAAGGCCTCGCTGTTCGCGAACCTCAACGTTGCACGCACGACCAACGACGCCGGCGCGGTGTTCCTCGACGTCCAGCCGTTGCCGGAGCTCGCGGAGCTACGCCGGGCCGTCCACCTCGGCGGCAAGAAGGTGCTGAGCTACGACTACCTGAAGCGGCTCACGCCGCTCTCGATCGCGATCTGGTACCAGGACGACGGCACGTTCGCGTTGCGGTCGAAGGGCGTCCAGGAGCACACGGCAGGTGGGTCGGGTCGCAGCGAGATCGGTGTCGAGGCGATGGATCGCACCTCGCGTGCGCGGTTGCGCGACCACCTCGCCGACACCTGGGACCTCCGGGCGAAGCTGGTCGACCGTGCGGGTGAGGCGGTCCTGCAGTTCCCGACGGCGGAGACGGCCAAGCTCCACGCACTGATCGCACCGTTCGTGCACCCATCGATGGCGTACAAGCTGCTGCCGCGCTACCGCGGACGGTTCGAGGTCGAGCCGGCCTTCGAACCTGCTCGCCGTCGTGCGATCCCGATGCCGATCGTCGACATCACAGCGGGGCCGCCGAATGGGCGGTCCACCCACCGTTACGACCTCGAGGTCGAGGGAACCCACACCTACCTGGCCGATGGGATCGTGGTCCACAACAGCCCGGAGACGACCCCCGGCGGGCGGGCGCTGAAGTTCTACAGCTCCGTGCGCCTCGATGTCCGGCGCATCGAGACGCTCAAGGACGGCACGTCCGCGGTCGGCAACCGGGTCCGCGTCAAGGTCGTGAAGAACAAGGTCGCCCCACCGTTCCGGCAGGCCGAGTTCGACATCATCTACGGGGAAGGCATCTCCAAGGAGGGCTCGCTGATCGACGTCGGCGTCGAGGAGGGCATCATCCGCAAGGCGGGTGCTTGGTACACCTACGACGGCGAGCAGCTCGGGCAGGGCAAGGAGAACGCCCGGACCTTCCTCAAGGAGCACGAGGACGTCGCGCAGGAGATCGAGAAGAAGGTCAAGGAGAAGCTCGGCATCGACCCGCTCGCGGCGGACGACGCGCCGGCCGCGGACGACCTGGACGCCTGAGCGTGCCGATCGACCCCGACCTGCCGTTCCGCGACGCCGAGGCCTGGCTGGCCGCTCGCGGCGTCCGGCGTGAACCGATCCGGCTCACGCCGGCGCCGGACGAGCCCCGTGCGGACGGTCCGCGCGTCACGGCCGACGCCGCATCGTCCGCTACCACGCCGAGAGCGCCGGGCCCGCCGGACGCGCCGCCCCTGTCGGCCCGTGAAGCCGACCAACTCGCACGCCAGGCGGCGGCGGACGCAGCCCAGCGACAGGCCGACGTGGCGGCCACGCCTGCACCGGGCGACCGGCACCTCGAGGACGACGTCGCGGAGGCGGTCGCGTTCATCCGCCGGTCGACGTCGTCCGCGCCGCAGGCCGAAGGGCGGCTGCGCGGGAAGCTGGCGGCGCGCGGGACGCCTGCCGTCGTCATCGACCAGGCGCTGGCGCGGGCCCGCGCCGAACGGCTCGTCGACGACGGGGCCATGGCGGCGGCGTTCGTGGACGAACGCCGGCGGATGGGGCACGCACCCACACGGATCCGCCGGGACCTCACCACCCGAGGCTTCGACCCGGACACCATCGCCGCTGCGCTCGCCACCCGCGCCGACGAGGACCTCGAGGCAGCCGCGTTCGCGGTCGCGCGCGATCGCGCCGCGTCCCTGACCGGCCTCCCGACCGAGACCGCGTTCCGGCGGGTCGTCGGCCACCTCGCCCGCCGCGGCTACCCGGAGGCGCTGGCCCGCAAGGTCGCTCGCCAGGCCGTGTTCCGCAGCCGCGACGAGCAGCGCACCGCCGGGCACTGACCCAGGCGGTCAGGCGGCACCGCCGCGGCCCGGGGGGCAGACACGCCAGACGCGCCGGCCGCGCGTCAGCCCTCCACGCGGGTCAGCGTCAGGACCGTCGCGGCGGCTGGCTGGTGGACGTGCAGCGCCACCCCCGCGGTCTCCAGGGCGTGCCCGCTCAGCACGAGCTCACCCGCCGCGTACCAGCCGGGCTGGCCGTGGTGCGGCGCCAGGTCGCTCGTCAGAGGCCACACGATCTCCACCCGGTAGCGACCCTCCGGCGCCAGTCCCGGGCAGCGCACCGCCGCGGGACGCGCCCACGCGCCGGTCGTCAGCTGGACGTACGCGAACACCGCCCGATCCGGCGTGACCACCCCGTGGACCAGCGCCGCCGGGTCCGGGTGGTCGACGCGCACCACCCGCCCGCCGTGCAGCACGTCGCGCCACCGCTTGTGCAGCGCGATCGCCTCGGCCAGCCGCGTCTGGTCCTCCACCGCCGCGGACGTCACGTCCCACTCCACCCCGAGGTGGCCGAAGAACGCCGTCGCGAGCCGGAGCGGCAACGACGTGACCCGCGCCGTCGTGTGCGACCACGCGTCGCCCACATGCGCGCCCATCAGCTCCGGAGGGAACAGGTACGACGCGCCCCGCTGGATCCACTGCCGCTCGACCGGATCGTTGGTGTCGGAGGTCCAGAACCGATCGGTGTGCGCGAGGATGCCGGCGTCGATCCGCCCGCCACCGCTCGAGCAGCTCTCGATCTCCAGCCCCGGGCGCAATCGCCGCAGTTCGTCCATCAGCGCCTGGGTCGCCTCGACCTGCACGTGTGCCGCGGCACGGCCCTCACGGTCGGGTGCTGCCTGCTCACGGTTGTGGTCCCATTTGAGGTAGTCCGGCTCGGCTTCCTCGAGCGCGACCACCAACTGGTCCCGGACCCTCGCCCACACGTCCGGACGGGCGAGGTCCAGCACCTGCTGGTGGCGGGCATCCGCACCGTCGTCCAGCCCGAGCACCACCGACGGGTCCGCGCGGAACCGGTCGCTGTCCCGGTTGACCATCTCCGGTTCCACCCACAGGCCGAACTGCATCCCCCGGTCGCGGACCTCCGACGCGAGCGCCCGCAGCCCACCGGGGTGCTTGCGCTCGTCGACCACCCAGTCGCCGAGGCTGCTGGTGTCGTCGTCCCGCCGGCCGAACCACCCGTCGTCCAGCACGAAGCGTTCGATCCCGAGCGCCGCGGCCGCGTCGACCAACCCCCGCAGCCGGTTCGCGTCGTGGTCGAAGTACACCGCCTCCCAGGTGTTGAGGGTCACCGGTCGTGGCGACCGCGGGTGCTCCGGACGGGCGCGCAGGTGCGCGTGGAACGCGTCGCTGACGCCGTTCAACCCGCTCGCCGACGCGGTCGCGAGCAGCCGCGGGGTCACGTAGGTCTCCCCGGGTCCCATCGCGATCTCCCCCGGGTGGAGGGCCTCCGCCGCCTGCACGAGCGCGTACCCGTCGGCGGTCCGCTCGGCGCGCACCTCGTGGTTGCCCCCCCAGGCCAGGTGGAAGGCCCAGACCTGCCCGCGCTCCTCGCCGAACCCACGGCTGCCCGCGAACAGCGTCGGCGGGTCCTCGTGCGACGAGCGACCCCGGGCCGTCCCGCGTTCCACCCGCCCGACCGTCCACGGCTGCCGCTGCAGCTGCAGCTCACGCAACCACCGCCCCGTGAACGTCGCGATCTCCCGCGCGGTGTCGGGCACCGGCAGGGTCAGCCGCAACACGTCGAGGTGGTACGTCTCGGCCGGCGCCCCGTCCCGCGGACCGGCGCCGAGCCCCGGCGTGGCCGACGGGAACGTCACGTCCGTGTCGGCACCATCGCGCCGGTTGGTCACGGCCGCGCGCACGCCCACGACGTCGTGCTCGTCGATCGTCACCTCGACGTGGAGGGCGAGTCCGGCGGCGGTGTCCTCGACGGCGACCAGCAGTCGCCGCTCGTCGTGCTCGAGGCCGACACGCGACCAGCGCGGGACCCATCCGGTGCCGTCCCCGAAGGCGCCGCGCAGCCCCGGGGTGCCCTGGAACCCGGACGGCTGGCCGGGGCAGAGGTCGAGGTGGACGCGCTCGTCGATCGACGCGTTGGTCTGCGCCGGCGTCAGCGCGCCGGCGACGCTGGTGGCCTCCTCACCGTCCGCTGGCGCCGGGCCCCAGTGACGCACGGTCGGCAGGGCCGCGGTCGCGGTGTCCACCAGCAGCGCGGTCCGGACCCCTCGCAGCCACAGGCTCGACACGGTGCGCCTCCTCGCTCGTCGGCGGTCGCTCGGCTCGCTCCCGACGGCCAGCCTAACGACGTGCCGGGGACCGTCCGGGGAGCCGCGCTAGGGTCGTCGTCATGGCAGGCGACCCCGGACCCGACGGCAGCTTCGCGCTCCCCGCCGACGCCGATCCCGGCCGCGAGTTCGGTGCTGCTCGCATCACCCGTCGCGCGCTCGGCACCATCCCGGCGCAACGGCGACGCGGCCTCGTCCGTGGCCGCTTGATCCCCGACGCGGACGAGGAGCGCATCCTGCGCGCGCATGGGCGGTACCTGCTCGGGCCGCTCGCCGTCGTCGAGTGGGCGCTGGTCGGACTGCTCGGAGGGGGCGCAGGGATGGTGATCATCTCCCTCCTCGGCGGTGAAGCCCGCCCGGACCGTGCCTCCCCGTTGCTGTGGTTGGTCGCCTGGACCGTCGTGTGGACCATGAGCGGCACGCTGCTGCGGCGTCACCAGGGCCGCCGATTGACCGCCCCTGAGCTCGGTCCGCGCCGCTCGACGCGCTAGCCTCGACGGCGGGTCGACACGTCAGGAGGGCACCCGTGGACGTGCTGCAGAGCTGGGTGGCGGTCGGCATCCCGGGGCTGGTCCTCGCCGCTGGGCTCTTCGTCGGCTACTCGCCGCTGCGGGCGTGGATCGGCTACGGCGTGCTCGCCGCGGTGGTCGTGTTCTTCGCGGTCGTGCCGCAGAGCGCGGCATCGGCCGCCGTCGTCGGCGGGCTCGCGGTCGCGATGATCGCCTCTGGTCGCGGGACCAACCGGGACGCCGAGCGGCGCGAGCACCACCAGGACCGCAAGCGGTTCACGACGGCGGCGCCCGAAGAGGGCTGAGCCGGCTGCGGGGCAGGCTGGTCCGGCTGCCGCACGGCGCGGACGGTCAGCGCGCTGCGGCTGCGTCGCCGAGGTGCTTGACCATCAGCAGGCAGGCGTGGTGCGGCCACAGCTCGCCCTCCACGAACTCCTCGAGGTCCACGAAGCCGACCGCCTCGTAGAAGCGGCGGGTCCGGTCGTACTCCTCCGACGGCTCGGCGCGGCCCAGCGTCTTGACGGTCAGGAATCGGGCCCCGCCGGCCCGCAGGTCGTCTTCGACCGCCGCCAGCAACCGCCGTCCGACACCCCGCCGATGGTGATCGCGCAGCACCGCGAGGAGTTCGATCTCCGCGGTGGCCGGACCGTGGCGCTTCAGCAGACAGACGCCGACGACCCGGCCGGCGGCGTCGAACGCGGCATGGGTCGGCAGGTGGCGAGCCGCCTCCACGTACGCGAGCAACGACGACTCGATCCCGAACCAGTCGGGCAGGTCGCGCAGGATCCGCTCGACCTCGTCGGGGATCGCGTCGGTGCGTCGAACCTCGTCGGCCATCGCTCGCCCTCCTCCGACCGGTGAGCTGGCTGGCTGGCGTATCCTCGCACCTCCGCCGCGCCCCCGTCCCGTGAGCTCCGTCGTGCCCCGTACCTACTTCGTGCGCACCTTCGGGTGCCAGATGAACGAGCACGACTCCGGTCGTGCCGCGGGCCTGCTGGAGACCCTCGGCTACCGCCGCGCGGCCACGGCGGACGACGCCGACCTCATCCTGCTCAACACCTGCGCGGTCCGGGAGAACGCCGACAACCGGCTCTACGGGACGCTCGGGCACCTGAAGGGGCTCAAGGACCAGCGCCGCGCCACCGGCGACGACCTCACGATCGTGGTCGGCGGCTGCCTCGCACAGAAGGACGGCGCCACCGTCGCGGAGAAGGCGCCCTGGGTCGACGTCGTCTACGGCACGCACAACCTGCCGGACCTCCCACAGCTGCTCGCCCAGGTCGACTCCGCCGCCATCCCGGTCGTCGAGCTGGTCGAGCAGCTCGAGACCTTCCCGTCCGCGCTGCCGGCCAAGCGCGAGGTCCGCCACCACGCCTGGGTGTCGATCTCCGTCGGCTGCAACAATGCCTGCACGTTCTGCATCGTGCCGAGCCTGCGGGGTCCCGAGCGTTCCCGCCCGGTCGAGGACATCGTCACGGAGATCGAACGGCTGGTCGCGGACGAGGTCATCGAGGTCACCCTCCTCGGGCAGAACGTCAACTCCTACGGCCGTGATCTGTTCGGCGCCAGCCGCTTCGCCGAGCTGCTGCGCACCCTCGGTGACGTCGACGGGCTCGAGCGCCTCCGCTTCACCTCGCCGCATCCGCGCGACTTCACCGAGGAGGTGCTGCAGGCGATGGCCGACACCCCGGCCGTCATGCCGCACCTGCACCTGCCGCTGCAGTCGGGCTCGGACCGGGTCCTGCGGTTGATGCGCCGCAGCTACCGCACGCGCCGCTACCTCAACCTCGTCGCCCGCACGCGCGAGCTGCTGCCCGCCGCGGCGCTGACCACCGACATCATCGTCGGCTTCCCGGGTGAGACCGAGCAGGACTTCCAGGCCACCCTCGACGTCGTCGAGCAGGTCCGCTTCGACCAGGCGTTCACGTTCCAGTACTCGCCGCGTCCTGGCACCCCCGCCGCCGCGCTCACCGCCGAGTTCGTCCCCCCGGAGGTCGTCGCCGCCCGCTACCAGCGCCTCGAACCGCGCGTGCGCGCACACTCCCGCGAACGCCACCAGGCCCTGGTCGGCACGACCCAGGAGCTGCTGATCGAGTCGCCGTCCAAGACCGACCCGTCCCGCTGGTCCGGACGCACCCCCGGCAACCACCTCGTGCACCTCCCGGCGGCGCCGCTGACCCCCGGCCGGGCTCCGGTCTACGCGCCCGGCGATCTCGTCACGGTCGCCATCGTCGAGGCAGCGACCAACTACGCGATCGGCTCCGCCCCGATCGCGGTCCGCCGCACCCGCCCCGGCGCGGCGGCCGCCGACGCGCTGGCCCGGGGCGAGGGCTGGGCCCGCCCGGCCGATGCCCCGGTCACCCCCGGCACCGTCCGGGTCCCGCTGCCGGTCCTGGTCCCGTGAGCCTCACCGCGATCGCGGTCGTCCCCGCCGCCCCGCTGCTGCTGCCCGGCGCCTCTCCGGCACAGCCTCCCGCGGTCACCGAGGAGGTCGTCGCGCTGCGGAGCGATGTGTCGAACGCGCTGACGGCGCTCCCGTCGGGGTTGCGCGCCGCGATCGTGCTGGTCTGCGGCGACGAGCTGCTGGTCCACGCGGCCGCGCGAGCCACGCTCCGATCCTACGGGCGGCCCCAGGTGGCCGCCACCCTGCGGCTCGACCGGGCGTTGCTGGCCGCCGCCGGCAGTCGGGGCCAAGCCCCGACGATCCAGGAGGACGAGCTGCACGGTGACCTGGCCGTGCTCGCGTTGCTGCTCGCCGCCGCCCGGCCGGACGTCGCGGTCGTCCCCATGACGGTCCCGACGCGAGCGTCCCGCGGCGTGCTGGACGCGCTGGCGGCCGGGCTCGTCGGCGCCGCCGAGGCCGTGGACGGGCAGGTGGCGGTCGTCGCGGCCGGCGACCTGGCGGCGACCCTCGGCACGGCCAGTCCGGGCTACCTCGTGGACGGCGCCGTCGCGTTCGACGACGCGGCCGTCGCCGCGGTCCGGGCGGTGGACGAGGACGCGTTCGCCGCGCTCGGTCCCGTCGAGGCGGAACGGGTCCAGGCCCGCGGGTGGGGACCGTTGACCGTCGCCCTCGCCGCGGCGCGCCTGGCCGGGCTGACGTTCGCCGAGGTCGACTACCACGCCCCGCGTGGCGTCGGGCAGGTGGTGGGTCGGCCGGCGGCGTGAGCGAGGTCCTGGCGATCGTCGGACCGACCGCGAGCGGCAAGTCCGCGCTCGCGCTGGACGTGGCCCGTCAGCGCATCGCGGCCGGGCGGCCCACCGAGCTGGTCGCGGTGGACGCCTTCACGATCTACCGGGGCTTGGACGTCGGGACCGCGTCCCCGTCCGCGGCGGAGCGGGCCGAGGTCGTGCACCACCTCGTGGACGCGCTCGATCCGTGGCAGGAGCTGACCGTCGCCGCCTTCCAGCGCCTGGCCCGCACCGCGATCGCCGACGTGCGGGCACGCGGGGCGACGCCCCTGCTCGTCGGCGGTTCCGGGTTGTACTGGCGGGCGGTCGTCGACGACCTGCGCTTCCCGCCAACCGACCCGACGGTCCGCGCACGGCTGGAGGAACACTGGCGCGACCATCCGCTCGAGGCCCACGCGCTCCTCGCGACGCGCGACCCGGCAGCTGCGGCGCGCATCGATCCGTCGAACCTGCGGCGCACCGTCCGGGCGCTCGAGGTGCTCGAGCTCACCGGCGTGCGCTTCTCCACCTTCGACGACGGCTGGCAGCGCTTCGCCAGCGTCGTCGGCACGCTGACCGTCGCCTACCTCGAACCGGACGGGGAGGAGCTGCGGGAACGCATCACCACTCGGGCGGCCGCGATGGTCGCGGGCGGCCTGCTCGACGAGGCTCGCGCGCTGCGGGCGCTCCCCCGCCCCCTGTCGCGGACCGCCGCACAGGCGATCGGGTACGCGGAGGCGTTCGCGGTCCTCGACGACGACCTGCCGGCGGGCCAGCTCGCGACGGCGATCGCCCGCCGGACCTGGCGGTATGCGCGTCGTCAGCGTGCGTGGTTCCGGGCCGACCCCCGCTGCGAGCCGACCGACCCCGTCGACGCCCACCGGCGCTTGGCGGGGGGCTAGCAGGCGGCCTGCACGTGCTCGGCGAGGTCCGCCGGCGCACGTCGGCCGGGCGGCCCGTGGCAGCACGCCGCCCCGTCCGGCCCGCGGCCGTATCCTCCGCAGGATGGAGTTCACGAAGGCGCACGGCACGGCGAACGACTTCGTCGTGCTCACCGACCTCGACGACCGGGTCGAGCTGTCCGACGTGCTCGTGCGGGCGCTCGCGGACCGGCGCCGCGGCGTCGGTGGGGACGGCGTGATCCGGATCGGCCCCGGTGGTGACGACGCCGACGTGTTCATGGACTACCGCAACGCGGACGGCTCGATCGGGGAGATGTGCGGCAACGGGGTGCGGGTCGTCGCCAAGCACGTCGTCGACCACGGCCTCGTGAGCCCCGCGAGCGACGGCACGGTGCGGGTCGGCACCCGCGCGGGCAGCAAGCCGGTGCGGGTCGCGACCCGGCACGCCGACGGCACGGTCGCGTCGGTCACCGTCGACATGGGGCCCCCACTCCTGGCGCCCGCCGACGTCCCCTTCGTCACCGACGACCCCGACGCGCTCCGCCATCCGGTCACCCTCGGCGACGAGCTCATCCACCTCGGCGTCGTCTCGATGGGCAACCCGCACGGGGTGCTCGTGGTCGACGACGTCGACGTGGCCCCCGTCACCACCCTCGGGCCGAGGTTGGAACGTGACGGCCGGTTCCCCCAGGGCGCCAACATCGGGTTCGCCCAGCCGCTCGACGCCGGCGCGATCCGGCTGCGGGTCTGGGAGCGGGGCGTGGGCGAGACCGCCGCCTGCGGCACGGGCGCGTGTGCGGCGGTCGTGGCGCTGCAGCGCCTCGCGCTGGTCGGCGACGAGGTTGCGGTGCGCCTCCCAGGTGGCACCCTGACCGTCCACCACACCGCCGGTGCCACCGTGCTGATGACCGGCCCGGCGACGGAGGTGGCCCGCGGGGTCGTCGACGCCGCGTGGCTCGAGGCCGCCCGCCGCGGCGAGATGGAGTCGAGATCCTGAACCACACGACCGACCCCGACGAGGTCCCCGTGCGCGACCTCACGACGCCGGCCACCGACCCCGATCGCGCCCCAGGGGACGACGGCGACGCGTTCCCGGCCGACCTCGACGACGGCCAGCCGCTCGACCTCGACGACGCTGCGGCCATCGGTCGCGCCGAGGCGCGGCGGCGCCGCCGGGAGGTGCTCGAGGAGGGCGCCCCACGCGAGGGCGTAGAGATCATCCGCCGCGTGGAGCGGGCGGTGATCGTCGGCGTCCAGCTGCCCGGCACCACCGCCGCGGAGCTCGACGCGTCCCTCGACGAGCTCGAGGCCCTGCTCGACACGGCCGGTGCCGAGGTCGTCGAGCGGGTC
This sequence comes from Nitriliruptoraceae bacterium, assembly GCA_007133465.1. Classification (GTDB taxonomy): domain Bacteria; phylum Actinomycetota; class Nitriliruptoria; order Nitriliruptorales; family Nitriliruptoraceae; genus SLMP01. The sequence continues at coordinate 20,952 of SLMP01000078.1, forward strand.
GTGCAGCGGCGTGACGCGCCCGACACGGCGACCTTCGTCGGCCGCGGCAAGGTGGCGGAGCTGCGCGACCTGGCTGCCGCCGTCGGGGCGGACGCCGTCGTCTTCGACGACGACCTCGCCCCCGCCCAGCAGCGCACGCTGGAGGAGCGCATCCGCCAGAAGGTGCTCGACCGCACGATCGTGATCCTCGACATCTTCGCGCAGCACGCGACCTCGCGTGAAGGCAAGGCCCAGGTCGAGCTCGCCCAGCTGACCTACCTGCTGCCTCGCCTGCGTGGCTGGGGCACGGCCCTGTCACGGCAGGCGGGTGGGCGGGTCGCTGGCGGTGCCGGCATCGGTGGGCGCGGCCCCGGTGAGACGCAGCTCGAGGTCGACCGCCGGCGCATCATGCGGCGCATCAGCAAGCTCAAGCGTGACCTGGTCGACTACACCCGGATCCGCGACACGAAGGCGGCGGAGCGCGACCGCAGGCAGGTCCAGACGGTGGCGCTCGTCGGGTACACCAACGCCGGCAAGTCGTCGCTGCTCAACCGGATCACCGGCGCGGAGGTGCTGGTCGAGGATCGGCTCTTCGCCACCCTCGACCCGACGGTCCGACGGCTGCCGCTCGAGGAGGGCCGCCAGATCGTGCTCACCGATACGGTCGGGTTCGTCCGCAAGCTCCCCCACGGGCTCGTCGAGGCGTTCAAGTCCACCCTCGAGCAGTCCGCGTCCGCCGACCTGTTGCTGCACGTGGTCGATGCCTCCCACCCCGAGGCGGAGGCGCACATCGTCGCGGTGCACGACGTGCTCGAGGAGATCGGTGCCGACCGGGTGCCCGAACAGCTGGTGCTCAACAAGGTCGACGTCGCCGATCCCGCGGTGGTCGACGCCCTGGCCCGGCGGCTCAAGGCCGAGCTCGACGCCGACCCCGTGCTGGTCTCGGCGGTCACCGGCGTGGGCGCCGACGACCTGATCGAGCGCATCAAGCTGCGGCTCCCGCGCCAGCGGGTGCGGGTGGCCGGGCACATCCCCTACGCCCGTCAGGACCTGGTGGCACTCGCCCACCGGCAGGGCACGGTGCTCGAGGAGACCCACGACGACCACGGGACGCGGCTGGTCGCCGACGTCGACGAGGACGCCGCGCTCGAGTTGCGCGAGCACCTCGACGCGGACCCGTTCGCGCGTGAACCCGAGTCCTGGGAGGGTTGAGCCGCACGAGCAGGGAGCGAGGCTGCCCGCCCCGACGCGCGCTGCCGGCCGGTCGACGCCGCGTGCCGCGGTGGCGTCAGCGAACGCTGCGCAGGACCGTGACGACCTTGCCCATGATCGTGGCGTCCTGGTCGGCGGTGACGGGGATCGGTTCGTACGTCTCGTTCGCGGGGTCGAGGAAGACCTCTCCGGCGCGGGTCCGGCGGAAGAACTTGACGGTCGCCTCCCCGTCGATGAGGGCGGCACACATCTCGCCCTGCTCGACGCTCGGCTGCTCGCGCACGACCACGAGGTCGCCGTCGAGTACGCCGGCCTCGATCATCGACTCCCCGCGGACCCGCAGCATGAACAGCTGCCCCTCGCCGACCAGCTCCCGCGGGAGTGGGTAGACGGCGTCGACCCGCTCCTCGGCGAGGATCGGTCCACCGGCGGCGATCTCGCCGACGAGCGGGACGTTGCGTGCGGCCACCGGGCGGAGCTCGAGTGCGGTGTCCGGGTCACGTCCGAGTTCGAGCGCTCGCGGCTTGGTCGGGTCGCGCTTGAGGTAGCCCTTCTCCTCGAGGGTCTCGAGTTGCGCGTGGACCGAGGAGCTGGACCGCAGCCCGACCGCGTCGCCGATCTCCCGCACCGACGGGGGGTAGCCGTGCGCGTCGACATGGGCGTGGATCATCGCCAGGATCGCCCGTTGTCGAGCGGTCAGGGTCGCCGCCGCGGCCGAAGCGCCCGTCCCGGTGGTCGGTCCTGCGCGGTTGCCCTGGTCCTCGCTCATGGCCGGCCCCTCCTGCCTCGCCACCCGGTCGGGTGCGTCACCCGGACCGGGTCTGCGCCCGATCGGCTCGGCCACCCAGGCCGAGCTGCCGCCTCGTGCCGCCGGCCCGGGTGGACCGAACGCGCGTTCGTGCGCCACCGTAGCAGCGGCGGCGCACGGTTGCGAACATCCGTTCGCTTCTGGCCTTGACGCTCGAACGGACGTTCGCTTCACTGAGGCGAACAGGCGTTCGGTCCCACGGGAGCCAGCGCCGCCGGACCGGACGCGATCCCGAGCCCGACGCGATGTCGAGCCGGACGCGACCCCGAGCCGGACGCGACCCCCGGACCACGCCCCGACCGTCGAGCCGACGAGGACCCCGAGCCATGAGCGCGACCCTTGCCCCCACCGCGCCTGCCGCCCCGCGGACCACCCGGATCACCGGGAACACGGGAACCTGCGGGACCACCAGGTCCACCGGAACCACCAGGCCCACCGGAACCACCAGGCCCACCGGGACCACCAGGCCCACCGGGACCACCGGGACCGCCGGGACCGCCGGGACCGCCGGGACCGCCGGGACCGCCAGGATCGCCGCCGGGGTCGACCGGCCGTCCGCCGCGACGTTCTGGCGCCGGCGGCTGCTGGTGCTCGCGGTGCTGGTCGCGTTCGCGTTCCTGCTCACCGTCGCGGTCGGACGCGTCGGCGCGGAGGCGGAGCTCAACGATCGAGTGGCCGGGCACGTCGTCCTGCAGCCGGGGGAGACGCTGTGGGACGTGGCGGTCGCCACGGTGCCGGAGGGCATGGACGTCCGCCGGCAACTCGCCGACATCGAGGCGCTCAACGACCTGCGGGCGCACGAGGTGGACGCCTGGACCGTGGTGCTGCTCCCCGCCCGGTGAGGCGGGCCGGCGGCGGCTCGTGCCGCCACGACCGGGCACCGAGCGGTCAGCCGGGCTTCGGGGGTGCCTCCTTGCGCAGGCGCGAGAGCTCCTGCTCGAAGTCCTCCGGGTGCTGGAAGTCCCGGTAGACGGAGGCGAACCGCACGTAGCTGACCTCGTCCAGCTCGCGTAGGTGGCTGAGCACCTGGAGGCCGACCTGTTCGGAGGAGACCTCGCGGGCGTGGGTCTCGCGCAGCGAGAACTCGACCTGGGCCGCGGCGGTCGCGAGCGTCTCGGGATCGATCCGCCCCTTCGCGGCGCGCGCCATCCCGTCGAGCACCTTCGTCCGGTCGAACGGCGCCACCGACCCCGAACGCTTGCGGACCAGCAGTTCCGGGAGCTCGACCCGCTCGAAGGTCGTGAACCGCAGGCTGCACGAACGGCACTCGCGGCGGCGCCGGATCGCGTCGCCGCCGGTCGACGGACGGGAATCGACGACGCGGTCGTCGTCCGCGCCGCAGGATGGGCACCGCACCGCTCGTGTGCTCCTCGCTGCATCGAGTGGGGGACCGTAGGGGCCGGCGGCCCCGGAGGCGAGCACCCTCGCGAGGCCCGGCGTGACGGGGCCACCATCGGCGGCAGGCAGCCACTAGCGTCGGGGCGGTGGACACGACCCTGCCGATCGGACCGGCCGGGCTCGGCATCGAGCTCGGCGTGGACGCGGACGTCTCCGACGACGGGTGGCTGACGCGGTCGCTGGTGGTCCCGCCGGGCCTCGACGGCCCCGACGGGATCCTGCAGGGCGGGTTCGCCGCGGGCGTCACCGTCGGGGTCGCACGCGCGGCCGATCGCTTCGGTGCCCCGCTCACCTCGGTCGATGCGCGGTTGCACGCGCCGACGCCGCTCGGTCGCCACCTCGCTGCCAGGGTGCGGCCGACCGAGACCGTCGCCCGCTACGACGTCGAGCTGCGTGACGGCGAGCTGCTGCTCGTCTCCGCCGAGGTGGAGCTCGCCGGCCACGACCCCTCCCCACGGGCCTACGACCTGCTCGAGCTCGGCACGGCGCCGCTGCCGGCCGCGTCGCCGCAGACCGCGTTCCCGCGCTGCTGGGTGTGCGGGTCGGCCCCGGAGCACCCCCTCGCGCAGCGGCTGCACCCCCGCTACGTCGGCGACGACGCGGTTTCGATCCCGTGGGTGGCGGACGACGAGCTCGGCGACGCGCGGGGGACGATCGATCCGGTGGTCGTCTCGGCGGTCCTCGACTGCCCGACGGTGTGGGCGTCGATCCGTCACGTGCACGCCCTCGGGCACACCGGCGCGTTGCTCGCCGCGTACCACCTGCGGGTCTTCCACGACGCCCCGGTGATGGAGCCGCTGCGCACCGTGGGACGGCTCGACGCGGCGGACGGCCGCAAGCTGCGGGCCCGCGGGGGGCTCGTCGACGAGGACGGCGTGCTCTACGCCGTGTCCTCGGCGTTCCACCTGTCGGTGGCGGAGGTGCCGACGCTCATGCCCGCCTGAGCGAGAGCGGTCTCAGGTGCCCCCGCGCCTGCGCTCGAGCAACACCCGCCGGCCATGTCCACCGTCGTCGTCGGACCACTGGTCGACGATCTCCAGCCGGCTGTCCTCGCGGCGCTGGATGCGCGCGCGGCCGCGCCCGGTCACCTCCCGGGGGTGCTCGTCACGCTCGTCGAGGTGGATCCAGCGGTAGCGCAACAGGTCGCCGGCCAGGATGCCGGCGAGCTCACCGTCGCTGAGGTCGCGCGCGTCGTAGCGGCCGATGACGCGGCGACCCTCCTGGATCAGCTTGAGCAGCAGCCCGGGGAAGGCGAACCCCTCGACGGTTTCCTCGAGCTCGAAGCTCAAGCCGTGTAACCCGTAGCCGTGCGCGTCGGCCCGGTGCCGGCCGTGCTCCCAGTCGGCGCGGGTCAGGGCGTAGCCCCACTCGGAGGCGTAGCGGCCGTCCGACTGCTCGAACGACTCGCGGTAGCGGGCCTCCATGCGGAAGCCGGCAGCGTTGAACACCCGTTGCATCGGGACGTTGTGCTCGTGGGTCCGTCCGGTCAGGCGGTGCAGCGTCGAGGCGGCGGCGAAGTGGTGCTCGGCGAGCTGTCGCAGCACCTCGCGGCCGACCCCCCGACCGCGCACCCCCGGCAGGATGCGCAGTTGGACGTCCGCGGCCGCCCGATCGAGATCCGTGACGAGCGCGAACCCGCTCGGTTCGCCGTCGACCACCACCGCCCAGCCCCACTGGGCGTCGCTGGCCCACTGGCCCTCCGCGAGCTCCGCGGCCAGCTCGTCGGCGCTCCAGTCCTGGGCCCGCGCGACCGCTGTCGCCGCCACCCGGTCCGCGGCGACGACCCACGGCGCGTCGTCGGGCACCAGCACGCGCAGGTGCACATGCGGCCGGTCGGGGGAACGGCTCACGACAGCCTCCTCGGGCTTCCGTACGCGGCCGGCGCACCGGCGACGCGGGCCGGTACCGGTCCGAGGTCCCGGCCCGCCTCCGGAAGCAACCTCGGTCGGGGCACGACCCTCGTGCCGTCCCCCGCACGGTGCCTAAGGTAGACGGCGTGGGTCGCCGCCGCTGCGAGGCGGGGCCGTGTCGCCGGAGGTCACCCGTGGAGCTCGTCGGACGCAGCGCGACCGGGTTGGCCGACCTGGTGCGCACCGGGCGCAGCAGCGCCGGCGAGGTGGCCCGCGCCCACCTCGAGCAGCTCGCGCGGGTGGAGCACCGGCTCGGCGCGTTCGTGGTCACCCGCCGCCGCGCGGCGCTGGACGAGGCCGCGGCGGTCGACGCCCGTCCCGACCGGGATCGGTTGCCGCTCGCCGGCGTCCCGGTCGCGATCAAGGACGAGATCGACGTGGCCGGCGAGCCGACCCGGTTCGGCTCGCTCGGGACGCGATCGGACGTTGCCCGGCGCGACGATCCCCTGGTCGCGAGGTTGCGCGACGCGGGCGCCGTCGTGCTGGGCAAGGCCCGCAGCGCCGAGCTCGGGCTGTGGGGCGCCACCGACGACGCCGACGGCATCACCGTCAACCCCTGGGACCCGAGCCGTTCGGCGGGGGGCTCGTCGGGTGGCGCGGCCGCCGCGGTCGCCGCCGGCGTGGTGCCGCTCGCGCTTGCCACCGACGGGCTCGGCTCGGTCCGGATCCCGGCGGGCGCCTGCGGCCTGTTCGGGATCAAGCCCGGCGCGGACCTGCTGCCGGTCCTGCTGCCCGACGGTACGCCCCACTGGTTCGGGATGACCCGGCACGGACCGATCACGACCACCGTCGCCGACGCGGCGCTGGCGCTCGACGTGCTGGCCGACGCCGACCGCTTCGGCTCCCTGGCGCCGATCGACCGGCGGCTCGCGGTGGCGGTGTCGGTGCGCCCGCCCCTGGTCGTCGCGCCCGTCGCGGCGGCCTGGCGCGAGGCGGCCATCGAGGCCGGACGGCTGCTGCACCACGCCGGGCACGCCGTGCGGCGGGCCGACCCCGCCTACGACCAGCGCAGCGCCCGCGCGATCGTCTCCCGGTGGGCCCAGGGCGTGGCCATCGAGGTCGAGGCGCTCGGCGTGGACCTCGACAAGCTCCAACCTCGGTCGCGCGCCCACGTCGCGCTCGGGCAGCGGCTCGCGGAGGGGCTCCCGGTCACCGACGCGGACGCCGACCACTGGCGCGAGCGTGCCGCCGGGTTCTTCGCCGACCACGACGTCCTGATCACGCCCATGGCGGCGCGCGATCACCTTCCGGCGGTCGCCTGGTCGCGGCGTTCGCACCCGGCCAACGTGGCCGCGGGTGCCCTCACCTACCCGTTCACGGCAGCGTGGAACCTCGCCGACCTGCCGGCGGCGAGTGTCCCGCTGTGGCAGGACCGAGGGCGGCCCCTGGCGGTCCAGATCGTCGCGGGGCCGGGCCGCGAGGAGCTCGTGCTGGCGGTGGCGGCGCTGCTGGAGTCGCTGGTGCCGTGGGCGCGTCACGCGCCGGGGTGGCACGTGTCCGCCGACTGACACCGCACGCTTGGTCCCGACGGGCCCCGTCCGCCACGGACGCGCGCGCGGGCTGCGGCGTCGGTGTCGTGGTGCGGTCCTCAGGGCCGCGCCGGTGGCTCGCCCTCCTCGGGGACGGGGCCCTGGGGTGCCGCCTTCGGATCCTCCGCCTCCGTGACGGGTTCGTGGCGGTGGTCGGCCTGGGCCCCGTCCGGGGCCGGTGCGACCTCGGCGCCGTCGGGGGCCGGTGCGACCCGCGCGTCGTCGGGGGCCGGTGCGACCCGCGCGTCGTCGGGGGCCGGTGCGAC
>SLMP01000154.1 GCA_007133465.1 Nitriliruptoraceae bacterium
GGCGAGGTCCGCCTCGCCGGCCCCAGGCCCTCAGGCGTGCCGCGAGCGGTGTCCTGGCGGTCATCCCCAGGTCGGCGTACCCGACTCGAGGTGCAGGATCGGACGGCCGTCACGCATCCTCAGCTCCCCGGCGTAGAGGTCGTTGAGCCCGCTCGTCCGTAGGTCGTAGTCGGTGTAGGTCCGTGACGTTGATCCGCGGGCGGGGTTCTCGCGCCGTCCGATCACCTCGGTGAGCTCGATCGTGAAGCCGAACGGCCCACGGAAGGCGACGAACGTCGCCTCCGGGTCGTAGGAGTGGTCGACCAGAGGGAAGATGCCGAAGGGGTGGCCAGGGTCGTCCGCGCCGGCCACCAACTGCTCGACGACGCGCTCGACCGGGGTGTCCTCGTCGAGGAGCGGCACCACCCAGGTCTCGTAGAGCGGGTCGAGCACGTCGGTGAGCAGGGTGCCGAAGGCGCCGGGTTCGCCATGGACGGCCCAGGTCTCCTCTGACTCCCGCCCAGCGATCGAGAACGGCCGGTGGACGTGGCTGATGGTGACGGCGAGCTCGTCGATCGGGACCGTCCGCTCGATGCTGGTGTCGGGATCGATCGCCACCCCGTCGTCCTCGTGCCCCTCGACGGGGTACTCGCCGACGCACAGGTCCGGTCGCTCCGTGCAGAACACCCACCGCGCGAGCCCCAGCCGTACGCTCGTCAGATCGTCGGGGCGGTGCTCCACGGACGCGGCGTACCAGCCGTCGTCCGGCCAGTCGAACGGCTCGTCCGGCCATGGCGGCGAGGGTGTCCCGACGATCTGTGTCCCGCAGCACCCTCCCCAGACCGGTGTCCACTCGATGTCCTCGACCCTCCAGCCGGTGAGGTCGATCGACGGGATCTCCGCGCGGTCGGCGGGGGTCGAACCCCCACCGCCCGTGTCCGGGGCGGCCGCCTCGGTCTCCTCCGCCGGCTCCTCCACCGGTGCGTCCGTCCCGTCCGGGCCGTCCTCGTCCGTCGTCGGCTCGCCGACCCAGGCTCCTCCACCGGGTCCGGGGCGTCGGGTCGACGAGTTGGAGCCAGCCGTAGAAGGCCGCCTGGTCGGCGAGGGCGTAGCGGGTGTCGTCCACGTCGTCGAACGCGAGCAGGGTCTGATCCAGCTCCGCGAGTAGCGCGGCCGTGCCGCAGGAGGTGGAGGCGTTCGGGATCACCGGCCGGAGGTCGGCGAAGGTCACGTGGGCGACGCCGTCGACCACCTCGACGTCGTGCAGCAGCTCGGCGGTGGCGTCGGAGAACCACCCGCCGTAGCCCTCGGCGCGCTCCTCCCCGCTCCCGAGCAGCCGACGCAGCACGACCTCCGCGGCCGGCCGATCGCGATGCACGCCCGCCGGCCGGCCAGCGGCGAGTCGCCGCGTCAGCCGGCGCTCTCGCCCGTCCAGAGATAGAGGACGGGTCGAACGTCACGCACCTCGAGCGTCACGCACCTCGAAGATCCACAGCGCCGCCGTCGCCGTCGGCGCGCGCCGCCGGCGTGGCCACGAAGGCGGGTGTCCTCGACGACGAGGATCGTCGCTGCGACCTCGGCTGACGCGGCGACGTCGTCACCCCGGTGGCTGACGCCCGGTGTGGCGCTGTCGCCACCGGACATGGCGCGGTCACCGCCGGACATGGCGCTGTCGCCACCGGGCATCGAGGTCCCTGTCCGCCGCCTTCCTCGTCGCAGGCTACGGCTGCCGCTGGCGGGGTGCGCCCGGAACCGGGTCCGCAGCGCAGCCCCGGGACGGCCACTTGCCACGGCCCCCGCGGTGGTCGACCCGCGGGCGGTGCGCGTAGGGGCGGCCGGTCAGCCGTAGTACCCGTCGGCTGTCACGTGCAGGATGGGGCGTCCGTCACGGATCTCCAGCGAGGGGAACCGCCAGTGGTAGAACCCCTGCGGGACTCGCTCCGGCATGAAGGTGTCGACGACGAGCAACGAGCCGAGCGGCCCCCGGTACCCCAGCTGGCCCGCCGTAGGGTCCTCGTCGGCCACGGTGCCGAAGGGGAAACTCGGGTCCGAACTGCGTGAGCGCAGCTCCTCTCCGATGGCCCGACTCACGTCAGCGATGAGCTGCCCTTCGTCGGCGTCGTCCCCGTTCGCCATCCCGGTCAGGTACGGCTCGACGACCCAGGTACGGAAAGCGGGGCCGAGCTCGTCGTGCAGGAGCTTCGCGAAGGCCGGGGCCGTTCCGAACAGCACGCCCGGGGTGCCGTCCTGCTCGTCCTGCAGGGATCGCATGGGCACGATCGAGACGTCGAAGACCTCGAGCGGCACCTCGCGGTACACGCCGGTGTCCCGCTCGACCTCGAGGGCGTCGGGCGGCCAGTGGGACGGGCAACGCCCGTCGGGTAGCAGCTCGCAGCGCTCCCACCGTCCGATCCACAACCGGACCGATGACCCGGGCCCTGCCAGGTACGTGATGTCGACCGCGTAGAAGCCGTCGGTCGGCCAATCGGTCTCCGGCAGCGGGCCGGGGGGTGAAGGTGGCCCTTCGTGCGGGATGTCACAGCAGTTGACCGCGACACCGGTGCCCGTCGCGGTCGGGTCGCCCCAGTGCCAGGCGCCGCGGTCCGCCGGCTCCGGACCGCCGGCGTCCGGACCCCCGTCGTCGGTCGCGTCATCGGCTCCTGGTGGTGCCGCCTCGGTGCCCTCGTCGTGGGAGAACTCGTCGGTGTGTTCGTCGCCGAGCGCCGGGTCGGGGGTCGCCTCGGGCGCCTCGACGGGCGGTGGGGCGTCGGGGTCGACGAGTTGGAGCCACTCGTAGAAGGCCGTCTGGTCGGCGAGGGCGTAGCGGGTGTCGTCGACGTCGTCGAACGCGAGCAGGGTCTGGTCCAGCTCCGCGAGCAGCGCGGCCGACCCGCAGGAGGTCGAGGCGTTCGGGATCACCGGCCGGAGGTCGGCGAAGGTCACGTGGGCGACGCCGTCGACCACCTCGACGTCGAGCAGCAGCTCGGCGGTGGCCTCGGAGAACCAGCCGCCGTAGCCGTCGGCGCGCTCGTCGTCGGTCGGGCCGGCGAGCAGCGCCTGCAGCGCGCCGCGGATCGGGTCGTCGGTGTCGACGGTGCGCGTGACGGCGAAGACCTCGCCGCACGGGTCGCCGAGCTGGTCGTTGGTGAAGAAGACCTCCACCTCGACGGTGGCAGGTTCGGGTTCAGGGTCGGGGAGGGCGGCGGGTTCGTCGTCGCCACGGCCGCAGGCGGTGAGGATCGCGCTGAGGGCCACAGTGAGCACGAGGACCGCCGCGAAGCGGGCGAGTGGACGGATCGACGGACCGGTGGACCGCACCGAGATCACCCCCAAGGGCGGTCGACCCGGCGCGGTCGCGCCGTGAGGCGACCGCTCCTCCCGAGCGTGCAGCAGGGACCCGAGGCCTGGCTAGTGCCGGAGGTCAGCGATCGGCCCGCGCGGCCGATCGCCGCCGTGACGGAGGGTGGCGAAGCAGGTCGGGACGGGACCCGAGCGCGCGGATCGGGTCCCGCCCCTGATGGTCGACGTCACCCGCCGAGCTGCCCGGCCCATAGGTGCAGGACGGGCTGGCCGTCGCGCACCTCGAGCGTGACGGCACGCCAGCCGTAGAGGCCGTTGTACCCGGGTAGCCACGTCGCGGACGTCGAGAGATCACTCCAGAACGCGAGCAGCTCGCTGCGCAGCGGGCCGCGGTAGAAGAGCTGCACGGAGTCGTCGTTGACGACGTAGACCGTTCGGAACGGGAAGGTCGCGTCGGCACTACGGGTCTGGAGGTCCTGCGCGACCGCCTTCCCGGACGTGCCTGCCGCGATCGGGTCGTACACCCACCGACGGTAGGCCGGATCCATGCCACTGCCGAGGAGGCGAGCGAATGCGCCCGGCTCGCCGTGCAGCGCCACCGTGCCCTCGCCGTCATCGGGGTCGTGGATCGGGACCAGCACCGCCGCCAGGTCGGCGATGGCGACCTCCCGCACGATCGACTCCTTGGCCGGGACGATGAAGTCCTCCACGTCCTCGAAGCACGGTGCCCACACGTCGCCGACGAGGCACAGAGCCTGGTCCTCCTCCTCCATGGCGACGTACCGACTGATCGTCAGCCGCAAGGTGTCCGGCTTGGACGCGGCACGGCTGGCGCCGACGGCGTAGAAGCCGTCCGTCGGCCACCCGGTCGCCGGCAGCGGCCCGTCTGGGGAGACCGGCCCCCTGTCCTCCTCGCCGCAACACCCTGGCGAGATGGGCCAGTCGTACGGCCGCGCCGTCCAGCCGGCATCCAGGTCGACCGTGGCGGGCTTCGGTTCGGTCGTCTCGCGAGGCGGTTCGGTCCGTTCCGGTTCGCTGTTCGACCGCGGTTCGGTGGGCTCGGGATCTGGCGGCGCGGGTGGGTCGGCTGGCTCGGTCTGGTCGGCGGGTGGTTCGGTTGCTGGCGCGGGAGGGGGCGTGGCTGGTTCAGTCTCGCGTTCGGGAGACCGTGCGGCCTGCCCGAGATGCCAGAGCCAGGCGTCGAAGGCGGGGCCGCCGTCGAGCAGGTACTCGGTCGCCGTGATCCCGTCGATGGCGAGCAAGGTGCGGTCGAGCTGTGCGACGACGCGATCGGCCGTGCACGAACTCGTCGCCGCGTCCGGGATGGCCTCGCGGATGCTGCCGTCGAAGGTCACTCGGGCCTGCCCGTCGGTGACCTCGACCTCGAGCAACGTGTCAGCCGTTGCCGGGCTGAACGGGCCGGCATAGCCCGCTGCGCGCTCCACTTCGGTGGGGCCGGCGAGCAACGCCTCCAGCGTGGTGCGGACGACGTCCTCTGCGTCGACCTCGCGGGTGACCGGGAAGACGTCGGTGCAGAGATCTCCCAGACGGTGGTTGACGAAGAACAGCTGGACCTCCTGGGTCGCCGGCTCGGGGCTGGGTTCGGTGGTCGGCGACGGGTTCGGTTCGGCTACCGGCTCCTCGACCTGACCGCCACACGATGCGGTGGTCAGCACGAGCAGGACGGCGAGCAGAACCGCCCCGACCCGGTGCCCGGCCGGTCGATACCGACCACGAAAGAGCAGAGCACGCATCCCCATCACCTCCCTGGACGGTCGTGCCGACCAGGTGGTGGACTAGCGATCGTCCACCCGCATCATGCTCCTCGCCGCGCCGGGTCGGGTACGGCCGGGGGTCACCATCGAGCGCGCCGGCGCCGTAGCCTGGTCCCATGCGCTTTCGACACGCTCCCGCCCCACGCCAGCCGCAACGAGCCGCCGGCCGTGCCGGTGGCGCCCCGCTGGTGCTCACGCTCCTGTTGGCCCTGCTGCTCGCTGCCTGCGGCGGTGAGGCGCCGCAGGTCACGGACGACGCCCCCATCGTCGAGGACGACGCCGCGGCCGATGGCACCGACGAACCCGGTTCGCCTGGGGCCCCCGATGGTGCGGACGACGAGGATGCCGACACGGACGGTGCTTCCGCGGAAGCACCCGAGGCCGACCTTCCCGACCTCCAGGTCGCGGTCGCACTCACCCCGGTGGCCGAGCTCGCGTCACCGACGGCTGCGGCGGTCGGTCCGGACGGGACCCTCTACCTCGGCGACCGGCCCGGCACCGTGCATGCGCTGACCGACGACGGCGCCGGGCCGGCCGTGCTCGACCTGACCGGTGAGACCACGACCGACGGCGAGCGGGGACTCCTCGGCCTCGCGTTCGCCGCCGACGGCAGCGAGCTGTACGTGTCGATGACCGACCGCGACGGTGCGACCCTCATCGCGGCGTTCACGGTCGAGGACGGCGTCCCGGACCCTGACCAGCGGCGCACGGTGTTCACCCTCGACCAGCCGTACCCCAACCACAACGGTGGCGACGTCCAGACCGGTCCGGACGGGCGGCTGTACCTCGGGCTCGGCGACGGTGGCGGCGGTGGCGACCCGCTCGAGGCCGGCCAGGACATCACGACCCCGCTCGGGGCGTTGCTGCGGATCGATCCGCTGGCCGCCGAGCCGTACGGCATCCCGGACAGCAACCCGTTCCTCGACGTCGATGGCGCCGCCCGGGAGATCGCCGCGTACGGGCTGCGCAACCCGTGGCGGTTCTCGTTCGACCGCGAGACCGGGGACCTCTGGCTCGCTGACGTGGGCCAGGACGCCTGGGAGGAGATCAACCGGGTGCCCTTCGAGGACCTGCTCGGCGCCAACTTCGGGTGGAACCTGCGCGAAGGCACGCACGAGTTCGCCGGCGACGAGCCCGACGACCACGTCCCACCCGTCTACGAGTACGAGACGCGCGGTCCGGAGGGCTGCGCGGTGACCGGCGGGTTCGTCTACCGCGGCGGCGCGATCGACGGGCTGCAGGGTGCCTACCTCTACAGCGACGCCTGCAACGGTGCGATCCGGGCGCTGGCGGTCGACGCCGACGGCGAGGTGGTGGAGCAGGCCGACCTCGGGGTCGACGGCGGGCAGGTCGTGTCGTTCGGGCAGGACGCCGCTGGTGAGCTCTACGTGCTCGACCTCGGCGGGACCGTCCACCGCCTCGACCCCGCCTGACGGCGTCTCGGTCCCCGACCCTGGGTCAGCCGCGGCCCGTCACCCACCCGAGCCGAGGACCTCCGCCCGGTCGTCCCCAGTCGCGCGCACCTCTGCCTCGCTGCGTGACCGCAGCCCGACATCACCGAGGTGGACCGATCCGGCGACGCCGTCGTCGGGTCGGAGGGTGACCGCGACGAGCCGGTCGACATCCAGGGCCGGCGCCTGCTCGACGAACCGGGCCAGCGGCAGCTCGTAGGTCTGCAGCAGGTGCTCGGCCGGCCAGGCGGGGTCGATGGTGACCCGGTAGCGCGACGACCAGGCGGACCACTTGCCCACCCGGCCGGGCAGCGGCGGGCGCAGCGAGGTGGCCGCGTCGATCGGCAGCGTCGCGCGGCGACCGTCGGCGTCCTCCACCTCGACGGCCATGCCCGGGGGCGGCCGCAGGTCGGCGCTGCCGTAGGCGATGCTGACGACCGCGTCGGGCGGGCGATCCTCGGGCGGGCGATCACCGGCCGGACCGTCGTCGGTCTCAGCCGGGATCTCGATCCGGATCACCGGCGTGGCGTCGACGTCCCATTGCAGCTGCAGCACACGCGTCTCCAGCGAGCGGCTCCCGTCACGGGCTCGGAGCGCCAGGCGGTCGACCTCCCCGAACCCCTGCGCGTCGCTCGCGTCGACCTGCAGCGGTCGGCTGGTCCCGTCGGCGTAGCCGGTCACGAGGACGTCGTCCGGCAGCCAGCCACGGGCAGCGTCCGGGCGCGCGAACACGGCCCGGTAGCCGTCGTCGCCCTGCACCGCGGCGGCGAGGAAGGCGGTGATCGCAACGCGTGCGGCCTGGCGCTGCTCCTCGCCGGCCAGCAGCGCGCCACGGTCGAGCAGCGTCGAGTTGAGCCAGCCCGCATCGCCGCGGCCCCAGACCGTGTTGAACTCCCCGTGGTTCGCGCGCTGGAGGTAGGCGGACGCCGTGAACGCCGCCGTGCCGGCGGTCAGCTCGGCGCGGTGGTACTGGGCCTGCCCCTGCAACGTCGTCACGTCGCCGTCGAGGCCGCCGGCGAGCAGCAGGTAGCTGGTCTCCTCCAAGCGGCGCGGCCCGCCCTCGGGGACCCACTGCCGGTCCGAGGGCGCGATGCCGACGACGGCCCGTACCCGGACGCCACTGCCGGCCGGCAGCGCCCAACCCGGCTGTGGCGCCTGTGCGGGGTCCGCCACGATCGCGGCGGTGTGCGCGGCGGCCTCGCCGCCCCGGGAGTGCCCGATCAGCACGACCCGGTCCAGGTCGACCATCCCGGCGAACGGCCCGCCGTCGCCGGCCCATCCCTCCCACCCGCGGAGGTGCTCGAGGAGGACCCGGGTTCGGAGCGGCTGCTCGCTGCCCTCCCCGTCGCCGACGAACGAGCCGTTGAGGAAGTTCTGATCGACCGACACCACGACGTACCCGTGGCTGGCGAGGTGTTCGGCGAGGTAGGTGTAGCCGCGGTCGGACGCCCGCGTCAGCCCGTGGTTGCCGTGGACGATCAGGACGAGCGGCGTGTCGCGGGCATCCTGCGGGTACCAGACCGTGCCGTTGACGGGCAGGCGGTCGACCGTCGCGCGGGTCGCCAGCCACACGTGCGGGCCGAGCAGCGGGCCGAATCCGATGCCGGCGTCGGTGCCGTCGATCGGCTCGGTCCGCCACGTCGCGTCCGCCCCGAAGGCGGAGCGGTGCGGGTCGATGTCGCTGCCGTAGGTCGCCATGCGCACGGTCGCGGGTCCGGGCAGCCCGGGATCGTCGAGGGCGAGCGGCGGCACGTCCGCAGGTGGTGGCGGGGCGACCACCCCGGCCCCGGGCCCGGGGACGGCGAGCCAGATCGACGCGGCCACCGCCAGCCCCACCACGGCGCCGGTGTTGACGCCGACCCACGCTCGGCGGCCAGGCGACGCTCGGTCGCCGTCGGGGTCGCGGTCAGCGCGCGACGTCGGACCGAGCGTCCGCAGGGCACCGCCGACCGCGGCACCGACCAGGGTTGCCCCGACCACGAGCAGACTGCCGGCCGCGCCCGCGTGCACCGCCCCGACGACGCTGTCCCCGGCCACCCACGGGCTCAGCACCAGCATCGCGCCCGTCAGCGGGAACGACAGCCGGTACGTCCGGCACCGCGCGAGCCGCGCGGCCACCCGGGGCAGCGGCCGACGCAGCGCCCGGCAGACGATGCATCGCACAAGCGACACGAGGCCGTCCACCAACGCCAGCGCCAGCCCCGCGAGGACCACCCCCAGCAGGACGTCCCACGCGGTCGGGCCGACGTGCCCGACGAGCGCGACCGCCAGGCCGATGGCCGTCCCCGCGGCGGCGCCGTCGGCCCACCCGGCGGCCGGGCGAGGCGCCGCTGCTGCCGCGCCAGAGGATGCTGCGGCCACCTCCGCACCGGCACCGGGCGCACGCGGCGCTGGACCGGACGACAGGTCGACCTCCTCCGGACGGGGACGCCGACGATGCTAGGGACACCGGAGGGCTACGGTCGGGCGCCCTCGCCCACGACGGAGGAGCCGGACATGCGCATCAACCTGATGATCGAGGGGCAGGAGGACGTCACCTGGGCCCAGTGGCTGGATCTCGCCCGAGCCGCGGAGGCAGCCGGGCTCGAGGGGCTCTTCCGCTCGGACCACTACCAGTCGGTCGCCGGCAAGGCCGACCGCGGCTCCCTCGACGCCTGGGCGACGATCAGCGCGCTGGCCGCCGTCACCGACCGGATCCGGCTCGGGACGATGGTCTCGCCGACCTCGTTCCGTCACCCGTCGGTGCTCGCGAAGA
>SLMP01000106.1 GCA_007133465.1 Nitriliruptoraceae bacterium
CCTTCATCTCTCTATGGTGGGCCTGGGGAGCCCACCACACACGCCCGGTTACCCGCCCCCACCCGCGCGCCCCCACTCCCCGGCGGCGCCGCCCCAGCGTGCGACGACGGCCACGGCACCGAGCCAGCCCCAAACGCGGGGCGCGACCGTGCCGCCTCCGCCACCACCGCACGGCGGGGGCGGACGTCGCCACCGACCGTCCCGGTTCGCCCGCAGCCGCAGCGACCGCATGGTCGCGGGCGTCGCCGGCGGCATCGGGCAGCGCCTCGGGGTCGACCCGATGCTGGTGCGCATCGGCTTCGCCGTCCTCGCCTTCGCCGGCGGCACGGGCATCCTCGCCTACGGCCTGCTGTGGGCGCTGCTGCCGTCCGAGTCGGACGAGTCGGCCGTCCCCCGACGGCCGGCGACCCTCCAGCAGGGGGTCGCGCTGGCGCTGATCACGCTCGGGCTGCTGCTGCTCCTCCGGTCGCTCGGCCTGTGGTTCGGTGACGCGCTCGTCCTGCCGGTCGTCCTCATCGCGGCCGCCTCCGCCGTCGTGTGGACCCGCAGCGACGAATCGGACCGCACCCGTTGGACCGGCCGCCCGGCCGAGGCCCTGAGCGCCGCCGCGACCGCGCCGGTCTCCCCCCTCCGGATCGTCGCGGGGACGGTGCTGGTCGCCGGGGCGATCGCGGGGTTCGTGGCGGCGACCGACGCCGCCGTCGCCGTCCGGGACATCGCCCTCGCGATCGTCGCTGCCATCGCGGGGGTCGCGTTGCTGTTCGGTCCGTGGCTGTGGCGACTGTGGACCGCGCTGGGTTCGGAGCGTCGTGAGCGCATCCGCCAGGAGGAACGCGCCGAGCTCGCCGCGCACCTCCACGACTCCGTCCTCCAGACGCTCGCGCTGATCCAACGCTCCTCCGACCAACCCCGCCGGATGGTCGCCCTCGCCCGCCGTCAGGAGCGGGAGCTGCGTAGCTGGCTGTACGGGACCGCGTTCGCGCCCGGCCACGCCGGCACCCTGGGGGAGGCGGTCGAGGCCGTCGTCGGTGAGGTCGAAACGGTCCACGACCTCGCGATCGAGTCGATCGTCGTCGGCGACGCCCCCATCGACGAGCACGTCGCCGCGCTGCTCGCGGCGCTCCGCGAGGCCTGCGTCAACGTCGCGAAGCACGCCGGCGTCGCGGAGGCCGACGTCTACGTCGAGGTGGAGGACGACGCCGTCTACGCGTTCGTCCGCGACCGCGGCCGTGGGTTCGCGCGCGACACCGTCCCGGACGATCGCCAGGGCATCCGGCGCTCGATCGTCGAGCGCCTCGAACGTCACGGCGGCCGCGCGACGATCGTCACCGCCCCCGGGCAGGGCACGGAGGTCGAGCTGTGCGTGCCGCGCCCCTCGATCCCGCCCCCGTCCCCCGACCGCACCCCGGAGGTGCCCTCGTGAGCCACGCCATCCGCGTCTTCCTCGTCGACGACCACCGGCTGTTCCGGGCCGGGGTCCGCGCGGAGCTCGGCCCGCACGTCACGATCGTCGGCGACGCCGGCGACGTCGACGGCGCCATCCAGGGGATCCGCGCCACCAAGCCCGACGTCGTCCTCCTCGACGTCCATATGCCGGGCGGCGGTGGCCGCGCGGTGATCGAGGCGGTGCACGAGACCCACCCCGACGTGTGCTTCCTCGCGCTGTCGGTGTCCGACGCGGCGGAGGACGTCATCGCGGTGATCCGCGCCGGCGCGCGCGGGTACGTCACGAAGACCATCTCGCCGGAGGACCTCGTCGCGGCGATCGTCCGGGTGGAGCAGGGCGACGCCGTGTTCGGTCCCCGCCTGGCCGGCTTCGTCCTGGACGCGTTCGCGAGCGGGCTCCCGGCCGGGGTCGGCAGCGAGGACCCGGAACTCGACCAGCTCACCACCCGTGAGAAGGAGGTGCTGCGCCACATCGCCCGGGGCTACACCTACAAGGAGGTCGGCGCGCGGCTGCACATCTCGGTCAAGACGGTCGAGACCCACGTGTCGGCGGTGCTGCGCAAGCTCCAGCTGTCGAACCGGCACGAGCTCACCGCGTGGGCGGCCGGCCGCGACCTGCTGTAGGGCGTCCCGGCCGTCGCCGCTGGTCGCGACCTGCCGCAGGGACCTGCCGGCCGTCGCCCCCCACGCAGACGCTCACCGGTGCAGATCGGGATCGGTCTGCACCGCGCGGGACCGCACCGTGTGGATCGCGTCGCCCGACAGGATCCCGCTGCGCCCGAACAGCCGGCCGAGCTCCCAGTTCGACAGCCCGAGCTCCGGGGTGTTCAGCGCGTACTGCCCGTCCACCCAACGGGTGAAGCCGTTGCCGGTGTAGGGCGCCTCGGCCGTCTGCTCGACACGCGTCCGCTCGGTCTCGTCCGCGGTCACCAGCGACAGCACGAACCGGGGGCTGTAGCGGTTGAACAGCCGCACGGCGTCGTCGACGTCGTCCGCGATCACCAGCGCCACCTCGGGCGAGTCCTCCCACTCGAACTCGACCGCCAGCTGCGCCTCGACCAGCACCTCGGCCTGCGGCTCGTCGACCGGGCCCGCCGCCCGGGCGATCGGCACCCAACGCTCGAACCACGCGGCCGGGACGTGGCCGCGGTCGCGCTCCCGGACGTGCAGCTTGGGCTGCGTCCCGCGGTCGGCCGCCGCACGCGTGAGCTGCGCGAGCAGCACCGGGACGAGGTCGTCGGCACGCTCGCGGACGATCACGCAGGTGTTGAGCGTGTTGCACACCTTGCGGTCGAGGGAGCGGTGCACGGCCGCAGCGACCACCTCGGCGTCGGCGCTGCCGGCGGCCACGAGCCAGGCGCCCCCCGTCCCGTGCAGCGACACCTGGTTGCCCGCCTGTTGCGCCACGGCGCCGAGCTGGCGGACCGCCTCACCCGAGCCACGCGCCACCGCGAGCGCGAGCCGGGGGTCACGGAACAACGCCCAGCCCGATGCCCGCGAGGGTGCGTCCACCAGGGCGGCGGCGCCGGCCGGCTGCCCGGCCTCCTCGAGCGCCGGGTCCAGCGCGTGCACCACGATCGCCCGGGCCGTGCCGAGTGCGTCGGACCCGATCCGGAACACGACCGTGTTGCCGCCCCGGAGCACCCCGCAGGCGTCGGCGAAGACGTTCGGCCGGCCCTCGAAGACGAACGCGACCACGCCGAGCCGGTCCGTGTGCTGCTCGAGACGCCAGCCGTCGTGCTCGACGGTACGGATCACCTGCCCACGGATCGAGGGCACCTCCGCCCACCCGCGCAGGCCGGCGATCATGTCGGCGCGCATCCGCTCGCTCAGGACCAGGCGGGTCGTCGACCGGCCACGTGCACGGGCGGCGGTGACGTCGGCCTCGTTGGCGGCGGCGATGGGCGCGAAGCTCGCGTCGTCCTCCAGCCGGCGCGCGAACGCCGCGTAGAAGGTGTCGAGCTGCTCCTCGGTGACCCGCCCCATCGCCGCGAACGCGGTCACGGCCCGATCGACGGCGTCCGTGGCGGCCCGGCCGTCCGCCGCCGGGACGTGCAGCAGCTCGCCGGTGTCCTGCAGGACCACCAGGGCATCACCAGGAGCGAAGGCGTCGGCGAGCCACTCGGGCACGTGGGTCACCCGATCGCCGCCGAACGGCACGGGCATGCCGGCCGTGAGACCTTCGAGCGGGGCGGTGGCGGGGGTCGTCTCCATCCCGGCACCGTAGGCCACCACGCGCTCCGGCGACCAGCCGAGAACCCTGCATGGTGCAGGCAACGGTGTTTCCGCACCGGCACGTCCCTCTCGGTGCAACCTGTCCGCTTCCGCTCCCGTCCGCTGGCAAGGTCGGCGCCGAAGACGAGGAAGGGGTGGGGTGGGCCCTCCCACCCTCGTCCCGCGCCTACGGTGGCCGCCCTCCGACCGCGGTCGGCCGCCCTCCGACCCCGTCACGACGGAGACCGCTCAGATGCCCGACGACCGCGCCGTGCTCCGCATCGGGGAGGTGTCACGCCGCACCGGCGTGGCCGTCCCGACGCTGCGGGCGTGGGAGCGGCGCTACGGGCTGCTGGAACCGGCCCGCACCGACGGTGGCCACCGGCTCTACAGCGAGGCCGACGTCGAGCGGGTCCGGGCGATGTCGCGCCTGCTCGACGACGGGTGGTCGGCCGCCGCCGCGGCCCGGGAGGTGCTGCGCACGCCCGCCACCGTCACGGCGCTGCGACCCGTCGAGACCGCCGGTCCGGTGACCGCGGTGGAGCGCCTGATCGGCCAGCTGCGCGCCGCGATCGACGCGTTCGACGCACAAGCCGCCGACGGCGCGGTCGACGACGTGTTCGCCCGGCTCGAGGTCCCCCGGGCACTGGACGAGGTGCTCCTGCCGGTGCTCCGGTCGGTCGGCGACGGCTGGCAGGAGGACCCGCGGGTGATCGCTCGCGAGCACTTCGCGTCGAACACGCTGCGGCCACGTCTGCAGCGGCTGCTCGGCACGGCCCCGCGGGGCGCGGCCCGGTCGTGCCTGGCGGCCGCCCCGGAGGGCGAGGACCACGACCTCGGTCTGCTGGCCGCGGCAGCCGTCGCTGCCGACGCCGGGTGGCGGGTCCACTACCTCGGTGCCCGCATGCCGACCCCGGCGCTGGAGCGCAGCGTCGCGGAACTGCGGCCGGACGTCGTGCTCATCGGGTCGCTCAATCGTGAGCGGGCGACCGCCTTCCTCGAGACCCCGCCGGCGATCCGTGACACCCCGATCGTGCTCGGTGGGGTCGGGTTCGTGCCGGAGGACGCTGCTCGTATGCCGGGCGCGGTCGTGCACCAGGGGGCGATCAGCGAGCTGCCCGCGTCCCTGGCGCGGGCGCTGACCCGCAGGGCCGGGGCGATCGGCTGACCGCCGCCGCGCGGGCGCCTGCTCGTCGACGCCTCACCGCGAGATGCGGAACCGGATCCGGACGTGGGTGTGGTACTCGGTGATCGTGCCGTCCTCGACCACCGCCGAGGTCTCGAGCACGTTGAAGCCCTCGACGTCCCGGAGGGTCTTCGTCGCCTCGTCGAGCGCCTTGTGGGCCGCGTCCCGCCACGAGTCGGTCGACACCCCGACGAGGTCGATCGTCTTGATCACCGCCATCGTCCGCAGACCTCCTGCCGCCCGCCGCCAACGGGGCGTCCGGCGGCGAGGCTATCGGCGCCGGGCGAGCGCTGGGCGAGCGCTGGGCGAGCGCTGGGCGAGCTGGTCAGCGCAGGTAGAGCGTGATCGCCATGCCGACGATCGTCGCGATGCCGGCGGTGATCGCCGCCGGCATGCCGAGGCGACTGCCCTTGACGTGCGCGATCAACCCGACCGCCATCCCGACCGGCCCCGCGATCGCCTCCAGCCGGGCGACCACCGCGACCAGGGCCAGGGCGAACGCGACGAGCGCCAGCGGGGTCGCGAACCGCGGCGACGCCTGGATCGGGGCGAACGGGTCGCGCTCGTGGTCGGCCATCGTGGTCTCTCGTGCGGGTGCCCGGCAGCTCGTGGTCGCCGCCACCTCGAGGGCGGCACCGGCTCGGCCGAGGCTACCGTCGGCCGGACGCGACCCCGTTCGCCCGACCCGACGACCTCGTGAGGTGGCCCGTGGGCAAGCTGACGATGACCGAGGAGGAACTCGACGACTTCCTCGGCGAGGAACGTGTGCTGCGGCTCGCCACGCTCGACGACGACGGCTGGCCGGCGGTCGTCCCGGTGTGGTTCGTGTGGCACGACCGGGCCTTCTGGGTCTGGAACCTGACCCGGGCGAAGCGCACGGAACGGCTCCACGCCGGAACCCGGGCGTCCTTCGTGGTCGACGGCGGCGTGGAGTACGTCGAGCTCCGCGGGGCCTCCGGACGCCTCGCGTACGCGTTCGTCGCCGAGGAGCAGGTGCCGCACGAGGTCCGGGTCGGCTTCTCCCGCAAGTACCTGCACACCGATCACCCGGTCGAGCCCGCCGACCACCACCAGTGGCTGCGGCTCGAGCCGACCACGCTGGCCAGCTGGGACTTCCGCAAGCAGTACGGCTGACCGTGCTCGTTCCACGGCAGCCAACTCCCCCGGCGTCGCGTCCGACGACGGCCGCGGCGTCACCGCCGCGGCCAGGGTCAGGCGGTCAGCACCCGCAGCGCGGAACGGGCCGCGTGGTGTCCACACATGCCGTGCACCCCGCCGCCCGGCGCCGTCGACGCCGAGCACAGGTAGGCGCCCGGGAGACCGGTCGCGTAGGCATCGGGTCCGAGCCGGTAGCGGCCGATCAGCTGCGGGAAGGTCGACGCACCGCCGGTGATGTCCCCGCCGACGAGGTTCGCGTTGTCCGCCTCGAAGGCCGCCGGCGTGGTGATGCGGCGGGCCACGACCCGGTCCCCGAAGCCGGGGGCGAACCGTTCGATCTGCGCTTCGATCAGCGGCGCGACGTCCCCGTCGTAGCCGTGTGGCACGTGCGCGTAGGCCCACAACGGGACGACGCCGTCGACCCGCCGGTCCGGGTCGGCGACGTGCGCCTGGGCGACGAGCACGAACGGGCGCTCGGGCATCCGCCCGGCGACGACCGCGGCCTCGGCGGCGGCGAGCTCGTCGAACGTGCCGGCGAGGTGGAGCGTCCCTGCCCGCCGTGCGGCGGGCTCGTCCCACGGCACCTCGCCGCGCACCGCGAAGTCGACCTTGGAGGCGGCCGGCCCGTAGCCCCAGGTCGCGGCCCGGGTCCGCTCGCGCTGGGGCAGGTGCTCCCCGGCGATGCGCGCGAACCCGGTCGGGGTGAGGTCGAACAACGCGACCCGGGCACGCGGCAGGTCCGCGAACGATCGCACCCGCACGCCGGTCACGACCTCGCCGCCGAGGTCCTCGAGCAGCGCGACGAGGGCACGCCAGATCGCCTGTGAACCGCCCTGCGCGAACGGCCAGCCGTAGGCGTGCCCCGCGGCGGCCATCAGCAACCCGATCGCCGAGGTGAGCGGCTGGTCGAGCGGCGCGATGGTGTGGGCCGCGATGCCGCCGAACAGGGCCGCACCGCGATCGGTCGGGAACGACCGTGCCACCACGCTCGCCGGTAGCAGCGACGGCAGGCCCCCCAGCGCCGTGGCGACGGGATGCCTCGGCACCCGGACCCGCGGCCCCAACAGGTCCGCGGCGACCGCGTCGAACCGGCGGGTCACGCCCCGCAGCCAGCGGTCCCACACCGGCCCGTCGGGCCCGAGCCCGGTGACCGTCGCGTCGAGGTCGCGGTGGATCAGCGCGGCGGTCCCGTCGTCGAACGGGTGCGCAACCGCGATCGGCGGGTGGCACCAGGTCAGCCCGTAGCGTTCCAGCGGCAGCGTGCGGAAGTAGGGCGAGGCGATCCCGAAGGGGTGCACGGCCGCGCAGTGGTCGTGCAGGAGCCCCGGCACGTCCGGGTCCGGCACCGTGCGGGTCCCGCCGCCGGGCTCGTCCTCCGCCTCCAGCACGGTGACCCGGAAGCCCTCA
The DNA here is from genome assembly GCA_007133465.1 of Nitriliruptoraceae bacterium. GTDB lineage: Bacteria > Actinomycetota > Nitriliruptoria > Nitriliruptorales > Nitriliruptoraceae > SLMP01. The sequence goes on from SLMP01000106.1 coordinate 7,412, forward strand.
CGGGCCAGGGTCACGGCCGCGGCGAGCCCGTTCGGGCCGGCTCCCACCACGACGGCGTCGGTCCGGGTCATCCTGGCCTCCCCACACGGGCACGCCCGCCGTCGGCGGGTCGCGCAGCACCCCGACCGTAGCCACACCGCGACACGACGGTCACCGCCGCGCGTCGGTCGTCGTCGCCACCGCCGGCGGTGCGGCCACACCGCCGAACCCGTCGTCGAGCGGCGGCGCCGGCGCGGCGAGCCCGAAGCGGACGAACAGCAGCGGGGCGATGCCGCCGACCCAGGCACCGACGAGCGCGTACCGGACGTAGCGCAGCAGCAGCGCAAGGGGTTCCTCGCCGCCGGGGAACACCGCACCGAGGCCCTGCCAGAACACCACCACGCCGACCAGGCCCACGAGGACCCGCACCACCCGCTGCCCGACCGGCCCCCGGTGGTCGAACCCGCCCCGCTCGAGGAGCACGGCCAGGCCGACGCCGAAGCCGGCCAGGGTCGCGGCGGGGGTGACGACGTGGCTCGCGCCGGTGGCGACCAGCGGGTCGGGTAGCCCAGGCCACGGGAACGCCACGCCGACGAGCCGCCCGGCCAGCAACATGGCCGGCGCGACGATCGCCAACGACGCCACGACCGACGCGAGCATCCGGTCCCGAGCCGTCAGTCCGAGCCACCACCGGGCGACGCGCCCCTCCAGCAGGAGGAACAGCGCCAGCAGCACGAACCCGACCGTCCACCCGACCCACAGGTCCTCGAGGAAGTGGACGCCGAGGAAGAACCGCGACCAGCCGATCAGGGCGATCAACGCCAGCAGCGCGACCCGCAGCCACGACGCGCGAACGGACGCTGCCAACAGCCCCCAGATCGCGGCGGCGTTCTGGGCGTGGCCGGACGGCAGCCCGAACGAGGTCTCGGTCACCTCGCCGAGCGCCGGCTGCAGGAACGACGGCCGCGGGGTCGTGAACGTGAGCTTGAGCAGCCCGTTGATGCTCGCGGTGAGCAGCAGCATCGCCCCGAGCCGGATCCCCATCCGGCGGCTGATCGCCCAGTACAGCAACGGCAGCAGCAGGAGGTAGAACTCCTCGTCGCCGAGGAAGGTGACGGCGGTCATGATCGGGATCAGCCACCCGAGGCGCTCCTGCAACGCGTCGGCGCGGTCGAGCTGTCCGTCGTAGCGGGACAGGTCGGGCCCGCGGACGGACCCGCGGGTCGCCTCCCGTTCGGCGAGCACCTCGACGACCCGGTCCGGGTAGTCGGTGATGATCCCGTGCGCACCGGCGTCGAGGACCCGGTGCATCTGCTCCGGGTCGTTGACCGTCCACACCTGCACGTCGACGCCGAGCCGTTCGGCCGCCCGCACGAACCGTGGCGTGACCACCCGCCGGCCGTCGAAGTCCTCGGGCACCTGGTAGAGGTGGCCGGGCGGCTGCCACCACGGGTGCAGGCCGGCGAGGTGGCGCACGTAGAAGTCGTAGGTCTCGCTCTCCGGCATGTTGGTCGGCACACCGGGCAGCTGCTCGCGGACGGGCTGCAGGTAGTCCTCACGGAACGAGGCGATCGTGACCCGGTCCTCGGCCTCGTACCCGCGCACGAGGTCGATGGCCGGCTGGATGATCGCCTCGCCGCCGTCGGTCTTGAGCTCGATGATCAGGTGGGTCGCCGGGAACGCCTCGAACACCTCGCGCAGCGTCGCGTGCCGCACGCCCTGGCCGGCGAAGGGGGTGTCGCCGTCCTCGTCCGTCCACGTCGCGCCGGCGTCGAGCGCCTGCAGCTCGGC
>SLMP01000112.1 GCA_007133465.1 Nitriliruptoraceae bacterium
AGGTTGAACCGTTCGACCCGGGTGAACACCGCGCCGAGCGGGACGCCGAGCGCCAGTCCGAGCGCGGCGCCGATCAGCGCCACGCTGATGGCCTCCATCCGCACCATGCGACGGACCTGCGGACGGGTCATCCCGACCGCGCGCAGCAGGCCGATCTCCCGGGTGCGTTCGACCACGCTCAGCGCCAGGGTGTTGGCGATCCCGAGCAGGGCCACGAGGACGCTGAGTGCCAGCAGCGCGTAGACGACACCCAGCAACTGGTCGAGCTGGGCGCCGATCGCGTCGGCGAAGCCGGCCTGGTCGAGGACCCGGACCTGGGGCAGGTCGGTGAGCGCCGCCTCGGTCGCCGCCAGGGCGACCTCGGTGTCGACGTCCGCGGCGAACAGGACATAGGCGTTGAAGACCGTCGAGCGGTCCCCGCCGTGGCGTTCCCAGGTGGCCGGGTCCAGGAAGCCGCGGACGTCGAGCCCTTCGCCGTCGACCAGCGCCACCACCGGCAGCTCGACGGTGCCGTCGGGCAGGCCGGCCGCGACCAGGTCGCCGGCGTCGAGCCCGAGGTCGTCGGCCAGCGCCGCGGCGAGCACGAGCCCGCCCGTCGCGAACCCGTCGAGGTCGCCGGCGACCGTCTCGAGGTCGAGGACGACCCGGAGCTGCTCGGGTGGGAGGACCGCGACCGTCACGGGCCCGTCGCCGAGCTCGATCTGCCCGGCCGCCGCCGGGGCGACGAGCTCGACCTCGGGGAGGTTCTCGAGCGCGTCGATCGCGGCATCGGGGACGCCGGAGATGGTCGCCGCCTGCACGATCGCGTCGGCCCGGAAGGTGCGCTCGATCGTCTCGCGGAAGCTGCCCTCGAGCGACGCCGCGAAGATCGACACGAAGCTGACCAGCGCCAGCCCGATCATCAGCGCCGACGCGGTCGCGGCCGTGCGGCGCGGGTTGCGGGTCGCGTTGGCGCGCGCGAGTTCACCCGTGACGCCGAGTGCCGCGCTCGGCCAGCCGAGCAGCCGCGCCAGCGGGCGGACGATCAGCGCGGAGAGCGCCGCGACCCCGAGGAACAGCGCCACGGCGCCGACCCCCAGCACCACCGGTCCCGCATCGGCGACCAGGGTGGCCGTCAGCGCCCCGACCCCGAGCGCCAGCAGCAGCCCGCCCAGCACCGTCCGCCAGACCCCGCGACCCACCGGCGCGGCGACGGCCACCTCGGTGAGCGCGGCGACCGGGGGGATGCGCACGGCTCGGCGGGCGGGGACGGCGGCGGCGGCGATCGTGATCACGATGCCGACCACGATGGCGACGACGACGGTCCGGGGGAGGACGACCAGGCCCTGGCCCGGGAGCTCGATCCCGACGGTGCCGAGGACCGCCTGCAGCCCCCGCGCGACCAGGAGCCCGAACCCCGCGCCGATCGCGCCACCGATCGCCCCGACGATGGCCGCCTCGCCGATCACGGCCACGAGCAGCTGCCCCCGACCGGCCCCGACGGCACGGAGCAGCGCCAGCTCCCGGAGCCGCCCGGCCAGCACGATCGTGAAGGTGTTGAAGATCAGGAAGCTGCCGACCAGCAGCGCCACGACCGCGAAGACCAACAGGGCGATGGAGAAGATGTCGACGAACGGGGCGATCGCCGCCTGCTGCTCCTCGGCCACCTCCGCGGCGGTCAGCACGGAGTAGCCATCGCCCAGCGCCGCCGTGACGGCGGCGACGAGGGCCTCGTCGTCCACCCCGTCCTCGGCCGCGACGTAGGCGGCGGTCAGCTCGCCGTCGGTTCCCAACCGTGCCAGGGCGCTCGCACGGTCGAGCACGACCACCGAGGCGCCGGCGAGGTTGTCCAGCTCGCCGATGCCGAAGACGCCGACCACCTCGCTCGTCCGTACCGGCCCGTCGAGCACGACCCCGACCGGGTCGCCCACCTCCCACCCCTGGGTCCGGGCCGTGCCGGCGTCGATCGCGACCTCGCCCTCGACCGCCGGCCAGCGGCCGGATCGGAGGTCCGCCGGGTCGAGCTCCTCGTGGACGGACGCGCTGACGCCGATCGTCGGGGGTCCGAACTGCCCGATCGGCTCGCCCGCCGCGTTCACCAGGATCGCGATGCCCTCGACCTCGCCGTCGGCGACGCGGACCTCGTCGAGCGCGGCGAGGGTGTCGACCACCTCGGTCGGGAACGTGCCGGCGAGCCGGCCCGTGTCGTCGAGCAGCACCTCGCCGTCGTCGCCCGCCGCGCGGATCACGACGTCGGCCTCACCGACGATCGAGGTGAACAGCTCGTCGAAGCCCTGCTCGAGCGTGTCGCCGAACGTCAACGAGCCTGCCACGAACCCGGTGCCGATGATGACGGCCAGGGCGGTCATCACGAACCTGGCCTTGGCGGCCAGCAGCCCCTTCCAGGTCAGCGTCCACACCGGCTCAGCCCTCCAGGGCGCGGATGTGGTCGAGGACGGCGTCGACGGTCGGATCGAGCAGCTCGTCGACCACCCGGCCATCGGCCAGGAACCACACCCGGTCCGCGTTGGCGGCCGCCCCCGGGTCGTGGGTGACCATCACGATCGTCTGTCCCAGCTCGTCCACGCTGCGGCGCAGCAGGGTCAGCAGCTCGGTCCCGCTGGCGCGGTCGAGGTTGCCCGTCGGCTCGTCGCCGAAGACGAGCTGTGGGCGGGTGATCAGCGCGCGTGCGACCGCCACCCGTTGCTGCTGGCCGCCGGACAGCTCGGCCGGCCGGTGGCCGAGCCGGTCCGCGAGGCCGAGTGAGGTGACCACGCTGTCCATCCAGTCGGCGTCCGGGTCCCGCCGGCCGAGCCGCAGGGGCAGCAGGATGTTCTCCTCGGCCGTCAGGGTCGGGACGAGGTTGAACGCCTGGAACACGAACCCGACCTGGTCGCGGCGCAGCCGGGTGAGCTCCTTGTCCTTGAGCGCGGCGAGATCGGTGCCCCCGATCCGGACCGCGCCGCTGGTGGGGCGGTCGAGCCCGGCGAGGCAGTGCAGCAGCGTCGACTTGCCCGAGCCACTCGGTCCCATCACGGCGGTGAAGCTGCCGGAGGGCACCTGCAGGTCGACGCCGTCGAGAGCTCGGACCTCCGCGAGCCCCTCGCCGTAGACCTTCGTCAGCGCGAGCGCCTCCGCGGCGAGGTGGCCGTCGGCAGCCGGTGGCGGGTCGGGCATCGAAGGTCCCTTCGGTGAAGCGGGGTGAGGGCGGACCCCGGGTGCGGGCACGCGGAGGCGAGCCTGACGGGTCGCGCCCCGGTTGTCGAGTCGCAGCGGCCGGCCGCGGTCACCCGGTCGGCGTGCACCGGGGCGCAGCGGCCAGGGTGTTCGCGGCGAGCGTTCCCGCGTAGTGTGTGGGTGCTGGCGCGACCGCACCGCACGTCCCGCGTCCGCGGCCGCAACGTCACAGGGGAGCCGCACGATGGAACAGACCTACACGGTCCTGCGGGATCTCAGCCGCCCGCACATTGAGGAGCCGTTCGCCGGCGGGGCCGCCGGCCTGGAGGTGACCGCGCGGACGCCGAGCGAGCCGGTCCTCGACGTCGTCTCGATGGAGAAGCGCGAGGTGCGCGACCTGGCCCGCGACCCGGACGTGCGGGCCATCGCGCCGCTGATGCCGACGTCCCTCGTCCGCCCGGTGTCCGACGACGAGGCGGGGCTCGGCGACGACCAGGGCGCCACCTCCGACGACGCAGCCGTGCACGCGGCGGGTCCGACCTGGGGGGTCACCGCCGTCGGCGCCGACGTCGGTTCGCGGACCGGCGCGGGCACGGTGGTCGCGGTGCTCGACACCGGGATCGACCGCGACCATCCGGCGTTCGCCGGGGTCCAGCTCGTCGAGGAGGACTTCTCGGGTGACGGCAACGGCGACGTCCAGGGGCATGGCTCCCACTGCGCCGGGACGGTCTTCGGCCGGGACGTCGACGGTGTCCGCATCGGGGTCGCCCCCGGGGTGACGGACGCGCTGATCGGCAAGGTGCTCGGGGACAGCGGCGGCGGCGACTCCGACATGCTCTTCCGGGGCATCCAGTGGGCGGTCCAGGGCGGGGCGCAGGTCATCTCGATGTCCCTCGGCTTCGACTTCCCGGGGCTCGTCGACCGCCTGGTCCGCCAGGGCTGGCCGGCCGACCTCGCGACCTCGCTCGCCCTGGAGGCCTACCGGGCCAACCTGCGCTTGTTCGACACCCTGATGGACCTGATCCGCCGTCAGGAGGCGTTCACGAACGGGACCGTCGTGGTCGCCGCGGCCGGCAACGAGAGCAGGCGGCAGGTGAACCCCGATCACGAGATCGCGGTCTCGCTCCCGGCTGCCGCCGAGGGGGTGTTGTCGACCGGGGCGCTCGGCGAGTCGGACGCCGGCCTGGTGGTCGCCCCGTTCTCCAACACCTTCCCGCAGCTCGCGGGCCCGGGCGTGGCGGTCGTCTCCGCGCAGGCCGGTGGCGGGCTCGTGAGCCTCAACGGCACCTCGATGGCGACCCCCCACGTGGCGGGGGTGGCCGCCCTCTGGTGGGAGGACGTGCTGGACTCGCCGTTGCCGGGCAACGCCACGGTGGTCTCGGCACGGCTCCTCGCCCACGCGGACATCACCTCGCTGGCCCCCGACGTCGACGTGGCCGACCGCGGTGTCGGCCTGGCCCGCGCCCCCCGCTGATCCCGCGCGTCCTCGAGGCGCTGCTGCCGGCGTCGCTCGGCCGCAGCTTCCGCTACCTCTGGTCGGCCGCCACGCTGACGGGCCTGGCCGACGGTGTGCTGCTCGCCGCCGGTCCGCTGCTCGTCGCGGCGATCACCCGGGAGCCGTTCGCGGTCGCCATGGCCGTGTTCGCCCAACGCATCCCCTGGGTGGTGTTCGGGGTCGTGGCGGGCGCGGTGATCGACCGGGTCGACCGTCGCCGGCTGCTCGTCACGGTCAACGTCCTGCGCGCCGGCGTCGTCGGGCTGCTCGCGGTGGCGATCGCCCTGGACGCCGTGACCCTGCCGATCGTCTACGTCGCGCTGTTCCTGCTCGGTACCGCGGAGACCTTCGCCGACAACGCCAAGACGGTCGCGATCGCGGTGACGGTCCCACGGGTGGGCCTCGGACGGGCGAACGCGCGGCTGCACGGCTCGATGATCGTCGGCAACCAGCTCGCCGGACCGCCGGTCGGCGCCGCGTTGTTCGGGATCGGCATGGCGCTGCCGTACGCGCTCAACGCGGTCCTGTTGCTCGGCGGCGCGGTCCTGGTCGCGCGGATCCGCCTGCCGGTGCGCCCGGACGGCGCCACCCGGGCACCACTGCGGCGCGAGGTCCGCGAGGGGCTGCGGTGGCTGTGGGCGCACCCGCCGGTGCGCACGCTGGCGATCCTCATCACGGTCTTCAACGTCACCTTCGGCGCGGCGTTCTCCGTGTGGGTGCTCTACGCGCTCGAACGCCTCCAGCTCACCGAGGTCGGGTTCGGACTGCTGATGACCGTCAGCGCCGCTGGCGGGCTGGTCGGGACGGCCGCCTACGGCAGGCTCGAGCGGCGCTACGGGTACGCCCGTCTGCTGCGCGTGGGCCTGGTGGTCGAGAGCCTCACGCACGTGGTGCTCGCCTCGACCCGTTCCCCCCTCGTCGCCGGCGGGATGCTCGCGGCCTTCGGGATGCACGTGGTGGTCTGGGGCACGACCTCGACGACGGTGCGGCAGCGGGTCGTGCCGGCCGCGCTGCTCGGGCGGGTCACCAGCGTCTACATGATCGGCTCGGTCGGGGCGTTGTCGATCGGCACGCTGCTCGGCGGGGCGATCGCACAGCGCTACGGCATCCTGGCGCCGTTCGTGTTCGCCGCCGTCGGCGCCGCGCTGACGACGGTCGTCGTGTGGCGCTCGATCGGCAACATCGCCGACGCCGCCGACGCTGCCGACCCGGCCGGGAGCTGAGGTCCGGCTGGCGTCCGCGACGCTCACGATCGTCCGGGCGACGGGGTCGGCGGGGCGCCGCCGGCCCGAGGCGACGATCCTCGGCGACCCGACGCGGCGGTCAGCGGTCCGCGAACACCCGGATGCTGCCGGAGTAGCTCGCGACCCACACCTGCGAGGTGGCACGGTCGTAGGTGATGCCGATCGGACGCAGCTCGACCGGCACCGTCTGCACGACCGTCAGGTCGGACGTGCGGACCTTGCTGACGCTGTCGGAACGGTAGTTGACGACGTACAGCGCCGTGCCGTCGGCGGAGATGTCCATGCTGCGGGGCGCCTCACCGGTGGCGACCCGCGCGACGTCCCCGCTGGCGAGGTCGATCCGGGCGACGACCCCGTCGCCGTTGAGCGTCGCGTAGAGGAAGCGGTCATCCGGGTCGAGCACCAGGTGGCGCGGGCCCCGGCCGGCCTCGATCGTGGTCGTGACCGTGCGGCTCGCGAGGTCGACGACGGCGACGTCCCGGGTGCCCATGACGGCGACGTAGGCGGTCGCCGCGTCCGCCGTGACGGCCACGCCGCGCGGGTAGCGGCCGAGTGGGACCCGGGCGACCTCCACCGCCTCGTCCACGTCGATGATGCTGAGGTCGTAGCTGCACCAGTTGGTGACCAGCACGGTCCCGCCGTCGGGCGTGACCGCGACGTACTTCGGAACCGACCCGACGGCGATGACCTGGTCGATCGTCAGGGTGGCGGTGTCGACGCGGTAGACGAAGCTGTCGTCGAACCCGTCCTCGGGTGCGCACACGTCGTCGCCGCCACGCTCGAAGCCGGGCCCGTACATCCGGTAGTTCGACACGTACGCGAAGCGGCCGTCCGGGGTGAACGCGGCCTCCACGGGGGAGCCGAGCAACGGCTCGCCGGGGCCGTCCAGGCCGAAGTCCTCCAGCCGGATCTCGTCGGGGATCGTCGCCACCAGCTCGTGGTCGCGGTCGTAGACCGTGATCGTGTGGCGGTACATCATGTTCTGGGCGAACACGAGCCCCGCCTGGGAGCTGACCACCGACTTCGGCGAGATCTCGCCCCGGATCGTGGTGATCGGCTCGAGCGTGCGCTCGTCGGCCGGCGGTCCCGGCGGCGTGGTCGGAGCTGGCGGCTCCGGCACGAGCCCGTCCGGCCACGGCTCGGAACGGGGACCGAGGTGGGCGGGTGGCGCATCCGGTGGCTCGGTCCCGTCGCCGTCGACGACCGCGTCGGCCGGGTCGGTCGTCGCCGGCATCGAGGCAGGGGCCGGCTCGCTCGGCGCACAACCCGCCAGCACGATCGCGGACAGCGCGGCGCCGGCGACCCAGTGGGCGAGACGTGGCACGAGGACGATCCCGAGCGTCGGGCGAGGGACGAGCGCCGCCGAGGGTACGGGGGCTACAGGGGCAGGTGGTCGGCGTAGACCAGTCGACCCTCGCGGGTCACCTCGTGTCGGATGGCCCCGTCCGCGTCGAGCACCTCCCACTCCTCCACGGCGACCCGCCAGGTGTCGTCGTCACCGGGTCGTCGCGGCGGCAGGGGCTCGGACAGGGGCAGCGTGCCGTGCCAGGACACGACCTGGCCGCTGCTTCCGCGGACCTGCAGCACCGTCACCGCGCGCGTGACCCAGGCCAGGTCGCTCGCCAGTCGCGGGTCGCGCTCCTCCAGGCGAGCGAACACGACCCGGTCGTGGGGTACGCGGCCCTCCGGGTGCGGCGCGAGCCCACCGGAGCGCTCGCCGACCGCGCCGGTCACGACGATGCGCACCGTGTCGGCGTCGGGGCGTGTCAGCGTCGCGAGCCGTTCCGGGGTCAACTGCGCGAGATCGCACAGCACCACCGGCGACAGGTGGTGTCCGGCGATCGAGGTCGGCTGGTAGCGGACCAGCGCCAGACGCACGAACGGCCAGAACGCCGTCCCCGGGTCGAGAGCGATGTCGACGAACCACAGCTTGCGGTCCGGGGCGTACTCGGGCTGGTACCCGAGCACGCGGACCATCGGGTCGCCGGCGAGGTCCGCGAGCGGCAAGCGGGCTGCGGGCCCCACGGGTCGGCCCGGCACCGCCGTGCCATCGGCGCCGAGGAGGTGGAAGAGGTCGACGAGGGGGAGGTCGGTGGCCCGGGACGGTCCGGCCTGCCGCCAGATCGGGTCGGCCGCCCACTGGCTGACCGCGTCCCGCACCGGGCCGGCCACCCGGGGCCCGAGGGGGGCGATGACGACACCGAGCAACTCGCCGTCGCCGGTGGTGTACCAGGGGCGGTCGAGGTAGACGCGCAGCCCGGCGCGCCGCCGCCGGCGCAGCCCGAACGGCTGCTCGGGTTCGGTGCGCTCGTCCCACCGGAACAGCGGGAGCACGTCGCGGACCACGGGCTTCGGTGGGCGCGCGCTGCTCGGGACGGCGACCCGGACGGGGTCGCTCACGAGGCTGAGGTCGTCGACGTCCGGGGTGAGCGCCGGGGGGAAGAACTCGCGGTAGCGGGTCGTCGCCCGCACCGCGTAGTCCACCATCCGGTGACGCGTGTCCTCGAACGCGTGGGTGATGCCGTGGGCCACGAGCCGGCGCCCGTCCGGCAGCGTGATCGCGCCACCCGCCAGCGTCGAGCCGGTGAGCACGACGAGGTCCTCGTCGTAGGCCACCTCGGTGTCCCCGGCGACGCCGACCCGCTCGACGCGCTCGGGGCCCTCCTTCGCGGGATCGTCGACCGGTTCGGACCAGCTCGCCTCGACGTCGAGGCGGCCCGTGCTCGGACCGTGGACGTCGACGACGCCGACCAGCGCCACCTCCGGGTCGTCCGGTGCGCGCAGCGGTACCAGGATCGGGACCCGGGGGCGTTCGACCGGACGCGGGACGGCGTGGACGAGACGCAGCTCCTCCGCGGGTGTCAGCCACCACAGCCACCCGTCGCGGGCGGCGGCGGCGAGCACGGGCAGCTCGCGGAAGGCTGCCGGCAGACCGCGCCACAGGCCGAGCAGGTCGAGGCCCGCGAAGGTCAGTGACGTCGACAGCCGCACCCGGAGCCGCTCGCCCGGCGGGACCGCGATCGTCACCACGTGGTCCTCGACGCGTGCGGCGAGCTGGTCGTCGCCGGTGAGCACGAGCCGGTGCGGGACCTGGTCCGGCCAGCTGCCGAGGTACGGCAGCCGCACCCCCTCGGTCGCGAACAGCGGCAGGAGCCGGTGGTCGCGACCCGCGTCCGGGAACCGCAGCGACGCGCCGTCGGCCAGCGGGTCGGCGAGGTAGGGGAGGACCAGCTCGTCGACCTCGTGCGCGACGTACTGGCCCGGTGCCAGCGGCGTGCCACGCTCGGCGGCGATGCTGTCGAGGTCGACGAGGGCGTCGGGGTCGGCGGTCGGCTGATGGTGCAGGACGACGTCGCGTTGCTGCACGGTCTTGCCCGGCTGGGACGGGTCGGCGATGTGCTCGTCGAGGAACGTGCCGGCCTCACGGAGGGAGGTCGCCAGCGCGCGCTCGCGGTCGGCCGGGCTCGCGGCGGGACCGAACGCGTCGTCGAGCATCCCGTGCCGCTCGACCTCGAGCTGGCTGGACTTCGGCGGGGCCAGGTGGCGCTGGCTGTCTGCTCGCCAGTGCAGGTCGGGGTGGTCGGTCGTCACCTCGGCGGCGAAGGTCGCCGGATCGACGAGCACGACCGCGCCGTCCTCGTCGGTGGTCACGCCGGTGCGCACGACCAGCGTGAGCAGCGACTCGCCGTCCGTGTACCGGTGACGGGGGACGACCGCCGGGGCGAGCACCGGGTCCCAGCGCAGGAACGGGCGGGGTGGCGTCACGAGCCGCGCGACGGCGGTGAGCTGCGCCGGATCGCCGACGGCCGACGATCCGAGCGATGCGGAGGCGGCGGTCGCGACGGCTCGCACGAAGACGTCACGCTCGACGGTCCGGGCGGTCGGCAGCACGAGCCGAGGCTCGGCTTCGACCACCTCCGCGGTCGCGCGCTCGATCTGCTCGCGACGGGGGGTGGCGCGAAGGGCGGTCGGGGCCGCGCTCGCGGCGAGGCGGCGACGGACGAGGTCGTCGACCTGCTCGTCCCCCGTCGGCGCGAGGTCGTCGAGCCGCCCCGGCGACGGTGGACGGGGCCGGTCGACGAGCGGCAGCGCCTGCCGCAGCCCGTCGTGCAGGGAGGCCTCCAGGGCCTCGACCCCCGGGGCTGCGCGTCCCCGCCGGTCCGCGATCGGTCGCAGGTGCGGGTCGGCACGGCCGGGGTCGACCGGGGCGGGACGGGCGCGCGACGCCGGTGGGGGACTGTTGCCGGCGAGGTCCACCGCGCGGGCACGGAAGGCGTACGCCCGCCCGTAGCGCAGCCGGGGGAGCGTCCCCTTCGGCGCGCGAGGACGGATCGCCACCGGGGTCACCCGGCGCTCGTCGGGTTGGTCGCCCGGAGGAGCGGTCTCGTCGGTGACGACCTTCCCGACCGGCGGCACGGACAGGCTCCAGCCCTCCCAGCCGGCCAGCACCTCGTGTGCGTGGTACGGGCGGTCGGCTCCGGTCGCGACCTCCTCGTCCGCCTGCGTGAGCGCGGCCCCCTGCAGGAAGCCGACGTCCGGCACGCCCTCGACGACCGTCCTGCCGGCCACCTCGACGTCGACGAGCCGGTCGTGGACCGAGCGCCAACGGTCCGTGCTGTCGTCCCAGACCTCCAGACGCAGCCCGCGGGTGACGTCCTCGGTGGTGAGGGGCTCCGTGCGGCCCTCGAGGAGGGCACGGTCGCGCTCACCGACGTCGGTCAGGCGCTCTCGCAGCTGGTCCGGGCCGTCGATCCGGGCGATCGCGAAGCCGGACGCGCGCAGCGCCGCCGGGGCGCCCTGGGCGTCGTCGCCGTTGAGGGCGGACCAGAGCAGGCGCGGCAGCGTCCGTACGAAGCGTTCCAGCTTCAGTGCGCTCGCGTCCGGGTCCAGGTCGAGCACCTGGAAGCGCTCCTCGTCGCCCAGGCGCAGCCCGCCGTGGGCGTAGTCGCCGGTGGACGAGCGGGTGGTGAAGCGCTCGCCGGCGACCTGGCAGGTCACCATCGGCTGGACACGCACGGGGTTGTCGAGTCCGTCGATGGTGAGGTCGCCGCGGATCCACGCCAGGCCGGGCAGACGCGCCAGGGCGTCGACGTGGAGGTCGATCACGAGCCCGAGTGAGCGCAGGAGGCCGGGGGTGTCGGTCAGCAGGCTGCACCGTTCGTGGAAGTCCGGCTCGGGGGGGTCGGGGCGCGACGGTGCGGGCGGGGGCGACAGCGGCCGCTCCCGGTAGGCGCGCTGTTCCTCGGGGCGCTCGTAGAAGCGGCGGGCACGGTGCAGGTCCAGCAGCACCTGCCGCAGCGGGCCCTCGTCGCTGGCGGCCAGCGTCCCGCCGGCGGTCAGCTCGTCGAGCCGGGCCGTGTGCTGCTCCTCGAGGAGTTCGAGGTGGCGCAGCACACTCGTGCGCCGGGGGTCGTCGAACGACTGCCGCCCGGTCAGCTCGTCGAGCAGCCCCTCGTAGACCTGCTTGAGCTGCGCCCGGTCCGGCCGTCGACCGTCGGACCCGGACAGCCACGCTTCGAGCAGGCCGCCGGCGCCCGGCAGGGCGACCAACGCCAGCGGGAGGACCGTGTCCAGCATCGCCGGACGCTCGACCGGGGACAGCAGTGCCGCGAGCGTGTGGACGCTCCGCGCGTAGCCGTCCATCCGGCAGGCCGGGAAGGTCCGCCACGGGGCGTCGCCGAGCTCCGGGATGGGGAAGCCGCGGACGGGCAGGTCCGCCGGGAACACCCGGGGCCAGCGGTCGGGCACGACCTTCGGAACGACGGTGACCGGGATCGGCTTGCCGTCGCTGCCCTCCAGGCGGACCTCGGCGTCGGCGACGCGCTGCCCCCAGTCGACGACGTTCGGGAAGTCGCCGAGGAGCCCGCCGGCCGGGTCGTCCGGAGTCAGGCGGTGGGTGACGAACAGCGACACGTGCACGTCCGCCCCGGCCCGCGCCGTGTACGGCAGCGCCGTGACGAGGAACGACTCGACCACCATGTCCGTTCCCCTCACTCGGCCGCGAATGCGGCGCAGTAGTCGTCCCAGGCGGCCGACCCCGGCCCGCCCGACCCGCCCGGCCCCGTCACGCCCATCAGCTCCCCGAAGGTCGGGTCGCCGTTCGATCCGGCCAGCCGCCGCTCCACGCTGATCCGCACCGACGCGGAGAACAACAGCACACTGACCTCGACGACGACCGAGGCGCGACCGACCATCTTGCCGCTGTCGAAGTCGTAGGTGAGCGACAGCTCGAGGGTGATCGACGCCGACACGAGGCCGAGCACGTTCACGGCCCCACGCAGCCGGAAGTACCCGGTCAGCGACCCGGCGGCGCCCTCGAGACGGAGGTAGATGCCGACCATCGCCGACACGGAGCCGCTCGCGACCCCGAGGTCGATCGACAGCGACGCGCCGGCCTCCAGCGCCATCTCCAGGACGACGAGGCCCTGCGGGGACAGGCGGATCGCGACGAACCCGCCGCCGCCGATCGCCATCACCGTCAGCCGGAACGGCCGCTCCCGGGTGCAGAAGTTGAAGCCGACCGTGACCGCGTCGCCGAGGAACGGCACCCGACAGTCCGCGCCGAGGGAGATGTTCTCCAGGCTGAACACGCCGACCGCGGCGTTGGGCAGCGCGAGGTCGAAGCCGGCGGTCACGCCCTCGGCCGTGACGTCGAGGTACGGCGGGTCGGCGAAGCCGTCGAACGGGATCAGCGAGCGGAGCGTGTCGATGAACCCGAGGACGCCGAGGAACTCGATGCCGCCGAACACGACGTCGGTCTCGGGCTTCCGGCCGGTCGACGCCCGGAAGGCGATGCGCTCGAAGTCCATCCGCAGCAACGGGGTGCCAGGCAGCAACTCCAACGCGAAGCTGCGTAGCTCGGCCAGGACGTCGAGCCCCGCGCCGGCGACCGCGGAGGCGCGCGCCTCGATGGACAGGGTGAAGCTGTCGGGCTGCGGGCGGAAGACCGCCGCGCCGGTGCTCGGCCAGTCCCGCATCGTCGGTTGCCAGGTGTACGAGGCCCGCACCGAGCGGCCCTCCGGGTCGAGCGCTTGCAGGAAGCGCAGCACCTGCGCGACGACCGCGCCGACGTCGCCGAGCACCGGCTCGGTGGCGGCGACGAGCCGCTCCAGCTCCGCCCGCAGGGTCGGCGGCAGCGGCGCGCCGGCGATCGCCGTGCGGACATCGGCGACGATGCCATGGAGCTCCCCGAGAGCGGTCTCGACCGCGCCGATCACCTGCTCGGGCAGCTTCGTCGGCGTCTCCCCGAGCACCTCGTCGAACGCGTCGCCGATCGCGGTGACCCTGGCGCCGAGGTCGCCGGTCAGGGCCTTGAGGGCCGCGCGGGCGTCGTCGAGGGTCTGCTTCACCGCGGCGTTCGCCGACTGGGCGTCCTGGTGGAGGCGCTCGATGGTGTCGTCGACGCGGGCCGCGAGCCGCTGGAGGTCGGTGACCAGCGCCGTGACCTGGTCGAGCGACTCGGTCACGAAGCGGGGCAGCTCGTCGAGCCCGAGGCTCTCGAGCACTTCCCAGAGGTCGAACAGCCCGAACAGTCGCGGCAGGACGCCGTCCAGCAGCTGCTTCGGGTCGAAGCCCGCGCCCTGGGGGGACAGGTCGCCGACCGCCCCGAGTACCCGCGACAACTGCGTCGGTGCCAGGTCGGGCTGGACGAACCCGCCCGCACGGTCGGTGCCCCCGCCGTAGACGATCTGCGGTGGGGTGTCGATGGTGAGGAAGACCTCGGCCGCGCCGGTGAAGCCCCCGGCGACGTAGTCGTCCGCGTAGTGCACGACGATCGGCGCCGCGTTCGGTGCGAGATGGCGCACGGCCGGCACGACGAGCTCGGCGGTGGTGACCCTCGGGACGGCGCGCTCGGTCTGGTCGAGCGTCGGGCCGGGTACCTCCGGGTCGCCGCCGAACGTGAAGGTGACGACCTCCGCGGCCGTGTCGCCGGGCACGATGCTGGGCGCGAAGGCGGTGGACTGCCCCGCAGCGCGGACCACCGGGTCCGTGGCGTAGGCATCCTGCACCTGCTGGCGTCCCGTGGCGGTCGCGCCGACGTGCGACGCGACGAACAGCAGCGGCAGCTGGAGCCGGACCGGGTCGAAGTCGTGGTCGAGGGCGTCGAGTGTGAAACGGAACTTCGCGCTGCCGACGACGGGCCAGAAGAGGTCCTGCCCCTGGACGCTGAACAACGCGTCCGGGCCGATCGGGTCCCGCAGGTCGGGCGTGACGGTCGGCCGCAGGCGCGCCTCCCGGAACGGCAGGTCGCGCCGGTCGAAGGACCGGAGGGGCTCGCCGACCACGAGGAACTTGCGCTGGTAGAGGCGTGCCTGCGGTGCCTGCAGGTCCTCGCTGCGGTCCTTGATCTTGCGTTCGGTGACCTTCACCAGGGCGGCACGGTGGCCGAAGGGGAACAGGTAGCCCGGGTACACCACCCGGACGAACTGATCGCGCCCCATCGGCGCGACGTGGTCCCAGGACTCGATCGCGGGCAGGTTCTTGCTGCTGTACGGGTCGTGGACCCAGCTGCCGTGCAGGTCGAGCCACGCACCGAGGGCCGAGAGCGCCAGCCGGTCGACGTCGACGGGACGGGGCACGGCGAGCGCCGTCTCCGCCGACTGGCGGACGAGGATGCGCCGGTCGCGGGGGTCGAGGGAGGTCCGGAACGGGTCGAACGAGCCGGCGCCGGCCTGGAGTTCCGGCTCCGAGTAGTAGGCCAGGTCACGGGTCCAGACCGCCCGAACGATGCGTTGCGCGTCCGGGAGGTCGACCACGATCGGGCCGTCCGGGCCCTCGCGCCGGACCCCCAGCCGCGTGTGCCACAGCTCCACGCGCGCGGCGTCCGTCGGGGCGGCGACCGGCTCCGGGCTGTGCGTGAAACCGCCGTGCTCGCTCGGGGAGATCAGCAGCCGGTACGGCGCCTCGATGGCGGTCTCGTCCGCCCGCGGCGGTGCCGGCGAGCGGGTGGGCCGCCGGCCCGGGATCGGCGGGCGTGGGGCGAACGGGAGGTTGCCGGTGACGACGCCCGCCGGGTCGATCGCGACCTCCTCGGCGAGGAGGCGGCGAGCGGCGATGCGTCCCCGGCCCATCCGCAGCGTGGCGCCGAGCGGGCCGGACGGCTGGTCGGGACGCCACGACGCCGGGGCCGCGCGCACCAGCAGGCGGCCGTCGACCCGCGTGAGCACGAGGCCACCACCGAGCGGCGTCAGGACGTCCTCGAAGGCCGGGACCCGCCGGGACTCGGGCCGCGGCGTCGCCAGGGCGGGTACCCGCAGCTTCAGCCGTGACAACGCCGTGAGGATGCCGGTGGTGGTGAAGGCGATCCGGTCGCCGACGGGGAGCTCGTAGACCACCCGGCTGCCGTGGGCGGCACGCGCGTCGGTCGGTGGCGGTTCGGGCGACTCCTGCGATCCCGGCGGGACCGTCGGCCGTTGCGTCCCTGGGGTCTGTCCCGCGACCGGGTCGGTCGAGGGGACGTCGGACGGGACCTCGTACCACGCCCGTTCGGCGACGTGCTGGAAGGTGAAGCGCACCTCCAGCCAGGCGCCGTCGGCGGCGGCGAGCAGGACCGGCCCGTCGTCGGCGTCCTCGAGCCGGCAACGGAAGGCGAGCACCTCGAGGTTGACCAGGTCCGTCGGGCGCAGCAGCCGCAGCCGGTGGGTCGGCCGGTCACGCAGCTGCGCGGTCTGGTCGCGCAGAGGAACCGAGGTGACCAGGTCGGCCAGGACCGGGTCACCGATGACGAGGCGGTCCGGGTCGGGGTCGAAGGCGATCCCGGCCGGAGGGCGCGGGTCCTTCGTCGGCGACCCGCGGCGGGAGCGCGGGGCAGGGTCCTTCGCTGCACGCGCTCGGCGGCCTGTCACGGCACGCCTCCCTTGCGTTCCGACCGCCGCGGCGCGGTGGCATCGGCTGAGCATGCTCCCGCGAGCCAGGTCGTGTCAATGGTGCGGTGCCGGGCCGTCGGGAGATCGGCGGCGACGCCGGTGCCTCACGGAGGGCCGGTCCGCCGGCCCTCCGCTCGCTCCGGGCGAGGACGTGCCACCGCTGGCCCGCCCATCCGGCCAGCCCGCACCGCTCGGATCCCTGGTACCCGATGACCACATCCCTGGTACCCGATGACCACCCGGCGGGCCGCCGGGCCCGACCAGAGGAGCGCACGATGGCCGAGCAACCCGATGACCGGCACGCCCGTCCGCCGGGAGCCGATGACGCCGCGATCGCCGCCGCCGGCAAGGTGTCCGAGGCCTACGAGTGGATCGTTCGGGCCCGGGGGCGGCTGTACGACTTCCACCAGCTGATGGGCCGCGCCGACGCGCTGCTCGGTGAGGGCATCGACGCCCTCCGGGATGCCGGCCAGGCGGAACTCGCGGAGGAGCTGACCCGCACGTGGCTCGGACGCAACGCCATCCCGGATCGGTGGACCTTCGAGATCGTCGAGGCCTTCGACGACACCTACTACGAGGTGGCGACGACGGGGGAGCGGCGGGTCCGCGACGAGGTCTGCGGTGGTCGACGGCACGTCCACGAGGCGGAGATGAAGGGTGACCGCCGCACCGCCGGTCCCACCGACGACCGCTGAGTGCCTGGGGCACCGCCCGCGGTCCGGCCCGGGATCAGTCGCCGTCGGTCGGCTCCGGGATGCCCGTGGAACAGAAGTCCTGGCCGTACCGGGCCTGGGTGGTGGCGTTCAGCGCCTCGTGCAGGCGCCGGTGGTTGTGCGCCTGGTCCGGGATCGAGTCGACGAACCGGGCGAACAGCTGACAGCGGCGCTCGTCACCCACCTCGTCGTCGAGGAAGTTCGTGACGGCGACGGCGATCTCCGTGTGGAGCGCCGCGTCGGGGCGGCTCGCCAGCCCCCGGGCCTGGCCCTGGTTCGCCAGTGCCGTCCCGACCGCGAGCAGGACGAGCAGTCCCAGCGCCACGAGGCGCAGCCGTGGCCGCCGAGCAGCCGGCGGCGCGAGCAGGACCGCCGCGACCAGCACCGACGCCCCGGCCCCGACCATCAACGTGTCGCGCCACCCCGACCCCATGGCCCAGCCGTCCATCACCTGTCCCTGCACGTCGGCGCTCAGCGCGACCATGGTCGCGACGAGGAGCAGGACGGCGGCGCCGACGCCGGCGAGCGCCGACGCCTGACGACCGGTGAGCTGGCGCGCGGTGGACAGGTCGCGCAGGAGCCGCCAGGCGAGCACGACGATCGCGGCGAGCAGGAGCCAGGTCAGGGGGTCGCTCGGCAGGTACCACTGGCTCGGGGCGTTCCGGGTCGCGGGGTACCAGCCGACGGGCGGTACCCAGGAGAGCAGGCGGTGGCCGAGCGCGGGGAACAGCTCCCACCCGAGCGCGACGGCCGAGCCGTCGTAGCAGGAGCCGTCGGCGCAGCGGAGGGCGAGCATGACCCGCAGGGGCAGGAAGACGGTGGCGAAGGCGATCGTCCCTGCGAGCAGCAGCTTGACCGCCCCGCTCTCCGCCAGGTCCGGCCACGACCGGCCGAGCGTCAGCCGGCCGCGGAGGGCGACCGCCGTCCACGCGAGCGGGACGGTCAGGTACGCCACCTCGTTGACGATCGGCAGCGCCGCCCCGACGAGCGCCGCCCCGAGCAGCTGCCGGCGGGTGACGTCCGCTCCCACCAGCAGCCGGTGGCGGGCCGCCGCGGCGGTGAGCCCCAGGACCAGCGCCGTCGACAGCGCGTACAGATCGGTGAAGACGATGACCGAACTGGTCCCTCCGGACGCGACCAGGGTGGTCGCGAGCGCCAACGGGACCAGGGCGGTCGCCCCGGAGGGCCGTCCCGCCCGCAGGGGGGTCGGGCTCGTCACGGTCTCCACGAGGACGACGAGGACCACGACGAACACCGCGACGGCGGCGAGGTGCGTCAGCCGCATGGGCGTCGACAGCGGCATCGCCAACGCGGAGCTGACGGCGTAGGCGAGCGCGTCCAGACCGCGCTCGAGCAGCCGGCCGAGCGGCCGGACGTTGCCGTAGTCGAGGTAGCGCGGGATCGACGTGATCGGGTCGGTGAGCAGCTCCCAGGGTCGCTGCGCGTAGGCGCCACCGAAGCGGTAGGCGTTGTAGCGGCTGTCCGACAGCGGGACCGCGCCGATGAGCGGCAGCATCACGAGCAACGGCAGCCCGATCGCCCGCAGCCACCGGCCACGGGGCGGCGGTCCGGCGACGGACGGCCCGGACGGCTCGGCGGGTTCGGACGGCTCGGCATGCTCCCCCGCACCGGCCGGTGCGGCCGGAGCGACGGCAGCGTCGTCCACACCGCCGGCCAGGTCGGGCCGATCGGTCGCCAGTCGGTCGGGAGGGGCGCTCATGGGTGGGCACGGTAACCCCGGACGGCGGCGCCGGCCGACGGTCCCGGCGGTGGCCGGCCGGCCACGTCTCACGCCAGCTGGTACCGGGTCCCTGGCCCGCGGCCCGTCACGACGACGCGGTCCTCGGCACGGAGCTGCCGCAGCCGCGCGCGGATCTCCTCGATCGGTAGCTCCAGTGCCTCCGCGAGGGATCGCGCCGACGTCGGGCCGAGCCGCCGCAGCGCGCCGACGAGCGGGTCGGGGTCCCCGTCGAGGAGCTCCCATGCGACCGCGGCCGCGCCGCGGACCGTCGCGCGGAGGGCGTCGGCGGCGGCCTCCAGACCGGGCGGGGGTCCCAGCCGACGCAGCGGCGCGTCGGGCTCCTCCGGCTGATGAGGACGGATCGGGACGTCGGTCGGCGGTGCGGGAGACCGGAACAGCGCATGGGCGACCAGCGTGTCGATCCTCAGGGGCGCCTCCGGCTCGAGCTGGTCGGGCGCATCCTCGACCCCTCCGGCCCGCACCGCCCGCAGGCCGGCCAGCAACGCCAGACGGTCCCGGCCTCGCAGGGTCGGCAGCAGGAACGGGTCGGCGTCGAAGGTCTGGGCCAGCACGTAGTGGACCGCGGCGACGTGCTTGCACGGGTTGGCGACGTCCGGGCACGAGCACCGCGTCGCAAGCTCGCGGGCCGACGGGAACAGCGACACGCCGCAGGCCGCGAGCACCTCGTCGACGTCCTCCGGCATGCGTCCGTCCAGCAGCTCGGCCGCGTGGCGCACGCGTCCCGCCAGCGCCGCGACGATCGCGTCCCAGGTCGCGTCGTCGAACACCGGCAGCTGCAACGTCACCCGGTAGGGCTGCGGACGGCTGCCGGTCACCCGCGCCGTGACCCGGCCGGGAGCGACCACCAGGTCGTGGACCGTGCCCTTGCGCGCGTAGGTGCGGCCGCGCGGCAGCCGGTTGGTGTACACGGCACCGAGGGCCTCCAGCGCCGCGATCCAGCGCTGGCCCCACCACGTCAGTCCGAAGCGGGTCGGGCGGCTCACGGTGCCACCTCGCCGGGACGCAGGGCGACGAGGTCGTGCAACGCGTCGTCGTCGAGTTCGGTCAGCCACGCCTCGCCCTCGCCGAGGACCGCGTCGGCGAGGGCCCGCTTGTCGTCGATCAGCGCCGCGATGCGCTCCTCGAGCGTGCCGGCGGTCACCAGCTTGTGGACCAGGACGGCCCGCTGCTGCCCGATGCGGTAGGCCCGGTCGGTGGCCTGGTCCTCGACCGCCGGGTTCCACCACCGGTCGAAGTGCAGGACGTGGGTGGCGCGCGTCAGGTTCAGCCCCGTCCCACCCGCCTTCAGCGAGATGAGGAGCAGCGGCGGGGCGGCGTCGTCGTGCTGGAAGGCGTCGACCATCGCCTCCCGCCCGGCCCGGGACACCCCGCCGTGCAGGAAGGGCGCGGCCGGCAGCCGCAGCGTCGCTTCGAGGTGGCGGGCCAGCAGCTCGCCCATCCGCCGGTACTGGGTGAACACCAGCGCGCGGTCGCCTGCCTCCACCACCTCGCCGAGCAGCTCGGCGGCCCGGGTGAGCTTGCCGGAGCGCCCCGCCAGCGGCCCGCGCTCCCCGAGGTACTGGGCTGGGTGGTTGCAGATCTGCTTCAGCTCGGTCAGCAGCTTCAGCACCCGCCCGCGGCGCTCGATGCCCTCGCCCAGGTCCGACGCGAAGGCGTCGTCGACCGCCGCCTGGTACAGGCTCGCCTGCTCGCGGGTGAGCTGGCAGGCGACGGCGAGTTCGGTCTTCGGTGGCAGCTCCGGCGCGATCGTCGGGTCGGCCTTCGTGCGGCGCAGCACGAACGGTCCGGTGAGCAGCCGCAGTCGCCGGGTCGCGTCCGGGTCCTGCCACCGCTCGATCGGGGCGGCGTAGTCGCGCCGGAAGCCGGTGAAGCCGCCGAGCAGGCCGGGGGTGGTCAGGTCCAGGAGCGCCCACAGCTCGGCCAGCCGGTTCTCGACGGGCGTGCCGGTGAGCGCGACGCGGACCTCGGCGGGCAGCTGCCGCGCCGCCCGCGCGGTCTTGGTCTGGTGGTTCTTGACCTGCTGGGCCTCGTCGAGGACGACGACGTCCCAGTCGACCGCCGCGAGCAGCGCCGCGTCCAGGCGCAGCAACCCGTAGCTCGTGACCATCACGGCTCCGCTGGGAACGTCCTCGGCCGTCGTCGCGCGGTCACCGCCGTGGTGCCGCAGCACGGCCAGCTGCGGGGCGAACCGGGCGAGCTCGCGCTCCCAGTTGCCGACCACCGACACCGGGCAGACCACCAGGTGGGGCCGGTCGCCGCGGCGTCCGGCCAGCAGCGCGATCGTCTGCAGCGTCTTGCCGAGCCCCATGTCGTCGGCCAGCACCCCGCCGAGCCCGACGTCGGCGAGGGTCTGCAGCCACGCCACCCCCCGCCGCTGGTAGGGGCGGAGCTCCGCCTGCACGCCCTGGAGCCGAGGTGGCAGGTCCGTGCCGAGGCGCAATCGCGACACCAGGTCCGCGAGCGCCCCCTCCGCGACGACCTCGACCGCGCCCAGTCCGGCGACCTCCCGCTGCCCGGTGAGCGCGGCCGCCAGGACCTCGACGGTGTCGACGTCCTGCTCGCCGCCGACCAACGAGGCGAGCGTCGCGGCCTCGTCCGGGTCGACCCGCACCCAGCGGCCGCGCCAGCGCACCAGTGGCTGCTTGAGGGCGACGATCCGGGCGAACTCGTCGGGGTCGATCGGCTCGTCGCCGACGGCGGCCTCCCACGCGAACGCCGCCAGGTCCTCGGCTGCCAGACCGCCGGCGCGTTCGTTGCCGGGCACGGGGGTCGCCGCACGGGCCCGCAGTCGCGCGCGCAGACGGCGCTGGCCGCCGGCGGTCAGCTCGGCCGGCAGCAGCACGCCGATCCCCGCCGCCGACAGGGTGCCCGCGTCCGCGAGGAACGCGCCGGCGCCGTTCGCGTCCAGGGTCAGCCCGACCGGGGCGGGCTCGTCCAGGCTGGTCGCCAACGGCGCGACCAGCCGGGCGGCCTCCGCGAGCCCCCGCACCAGCGACTCCTGCGCGTCGGCCAGCGACCGGTCGCCCAGTGGCAGTCGCCCGCCGGCGTGCGCCCAGACGTCCGCGGCGGGGACCAGCAGGCTCGGGTCGTCGGCCGCTTGGAGCAGGTAGTCGAGCGGCCACGTCGCCCCCCCTGCGACCGCGTCGTCGCCGGCGATCTCGGGCGGCAGCTCGAGGCGTAGGCACAGGCGTGCATCGTCCCGGCCCGAGGTGCCGAGCAGTGGCGCGGCCCAGGCCGCGAGGTCCGCCTCCAGCCCGTGCGCCTCGGGTGCGAGCGCGACGACGGGGTCGTCCGTGCGCAAGGCGGCGATCCAGGCTCCGGACACCCCGTTCGCTCCCGCGCGTCCGGCCGCCGCGGCCCGGGGGAGGGCGGCACCCGCTGCGCGCGCACAGGCATCCGCCACCGCGTCGAGGTAGCTGCGCAGCAGGTCGCCGGGCCGCCACACGGCGTCCTCGTCCTCGTCGGTGACGAGGGCGTGGGCGGCCGGGGGCAGCACCGCCGCCAGCCGCCCGATCCGTCCGTCCCCGGCGGTGGCGCACCGCCAGCCCGCCACGCCTGCTGCGCCGGCCGTGTCCTGCCCGCCGGCGACGCGCAGTTGCGGGACCAGCCGGCCCGCGGCGACGAGCTCCGTCGCGAGCTTCGCGGCGTGGCTCCACGCGAGGATGCTGTCCGACGGGCGCCGCCACGCCAGCCACTCGTCGCTTGGTGGCAGCGTCACCAGGGCGGCGGTCGCGGGGAGCACCGGGATCACCTGCGCCGGCACGGTCGCGGTCGCCACCCGCGTCCTCGCACGGCGCGT
This sequence comes from Nitriliruptoraceae bacterium, assembly GCA_007133465.1. Lineage (GTDB taxonomy): Bacteria > Actinomycetota > Nitriliruptoria > Nitriliruptorales > Nitriliruptoraceae > SLMP01. The sequence goes on from SLMP01000112.1 coordinate 22,036, forward strand.
GCGGGGCAGCACGGTCCGCAACCTCGCGGGACGTCCGGACGGGAAGCCGAGCTCGCCCGCCGCGTCGACCAGCGCCTCCGCCGGAACGCCCCACAGGGCGAGGTGGCCGGCCGACGCCACCGGCGCACCCGGCCAGAACACCGCCTGCAGCCGATCGGGGAGGCGGTCGTCGACGGAGGGGGGCCGTTCGGGCATCGGCGCGACGCTAGCGGCCCATCGGTTCCGTCGTGGCCTGCGCATCCGGCCCACGAGGGGTCGAACGGCCCCCCGATCGACGACGCCTGGCGCTTCCATCCGGCGCCGGCGTCCGCAAGCCTGGGTCGTACCGGGTCGGTGACCCGCGGACCGTGCGCGCGTTCGGTCCGCATCGATGTGGGCCCAGGGGGTGCGATGGTCGAGCTCCAGCAGATCGCGGTGGGTGGACGCACGACCACCATCCGTCCGGCGACGCCGGCGGACCTCGACGCGCTGGAGGCTCACTACCAGTCGTTGCCCGCCGAGGACCTGCGGCGCCGGTTCCTGTCGACCTTCTGGCCCCGGCGCAGCTTCATCGAGCGCTGGCTCGGCCAGGGTGAGCGCGGCGGGCTGGTGCTCCTCGCCCTGGAGGCCGGTCCCGACGGGGAGCGCATCGTCGCCGATGCCGGCTTCGCGCTGGTCGGGTCGGATGTGGGGGAGTTCGCGATGACGGTCGTGCCCGACCGGCGTGGCTGGCTCGGCCCGTACCTGCTGGACGTCCTGGTCGAGCAGGCGCACGAGCTCGGGCTGTCCGTGCTCACCGCGGAGATCCTCGCCAGCAACGCCGGCATGCTGAGCCTGCTCTGGTCGCGTGGCTGTGCGCTGCGACCGAGCCAGGACGCGACCGTCCTCGAGGTCCTGATCGGCACCGCCGGCTCCACCCCGACGTGGCCGGCGGACGACCCGCATCCCCGGGTGCTGATCGAGGGGCCGGTCTCGGCCTGGCCCGGCAGCACGCTCGCCGGGCAGGGCAGCCACGCGGTCCTCGCGTGCCCCGGCCCGCACGCCGGACGCAGCCACCGCTGCCCGCTGCTCGACGGTCGCTCGTGCGCCCTGCTGGAGGGCGCCGATGCGGTCCTCGTTGCCCTTGGGCCGACCGCCGCCGGCTGCGACGAGCTGCTCGCGGCGCACGCCACGCGCGATGACGGCCGTCCGGTCGGCCTGCGCCGCGACCTGCGGTCCCGGGCCCCGGATCGTCTCGGCCGGCGGGCGTTCCACCTCGACCCCATGGCGTCACCCGCGGAGGCGACGACGACCGTCCACGCGGCGATCGCGGCCGCTGGCCGGTCGGGCGGCCGTCAGGCGGAGGCGCGTTCGTCGAGGTAGCGCGCGAAGCCGGCCAGGGTCGCCAGGTGCGGGTAGTCGCGCTCCGGGAGGTCGATGCCGGTCGACTCGTGGACCGCGATCACGAGGTTGAGGAAGTCCATGGAGTCGAGGTCGGCCGCGTCGCGCAGGTCCGCGTCGGGATCGAGCGTCGCGACGTCGACCCGGGGAGCGATCCGCGAGAGGGCGGCAGCGACCAGCGCCCGGCCGTCGGGCTGATCCTCGGGCGTCATGCGCGACCTCGTCGGTGGGGGAGGCTCGTGGTCGGGGAGCCTCGTGGTCGGGGGCGTGCAGGATGCCCGGTCCGGGGCTCGCGGGCACGTCGGCTCGCCGGCGGGCGTCCCATCCGCCCCGGGGGTTGGTGACCTTGAGCCCTGCGCCACCCCGCGCGGACGGGTACAACGGGGGGCCGCGCCGGCCTTCGCGGGAGGGTCGTGCGCTTCCTCCCGGGCCGACCGCACGCCGGGAGGACACACCGCCCGACCAGGGACGCCACCGATGACCAAGCAGCGACCGATCCTCGTCGTCAACGTCAGCCTCGCCGATCCGGCGCGGGACTACGACCACCACGTCTCCTTCCTCCAGCACGACTACCGCGTGGTGCGCGTCGGGACCGCCGGCGACGTCGCCGCCGCCGAGGCGCTGGTCCGCGAGTGGGCCGGTGAGGCGAGTGCGATCGCGGTCACCGGGATCCGCGAAGCACGGGCGGTCGGGATGTACGACGGCGAGCTCGACGCGATCGAGCAGGTCCGGGCCGCGACCGACGCCGTCCCGGTGGTCGACGGACAGGCGCTCCACGACGTGCTGCAGGAGTGGGCGATCCGCAGCGTGCAGACGGAGATGCCCGGGTTCTTCAACAACGCCCGCACGGTCGTGCTCGGCGGCCGCAACCACGACCGCACCACCCGCATCCTGCGGGAGTTCACCCCCAACCTCGAGTTCGCCGACCCGATGCTGCGGTTCGACCTGCCCGCCAGGATGGACGCCAAGCCGCTGCTCGGCCTGGCCGCGAAGGCGGGGTCGTGGCCCGTGCGCGCCCTGCCGGCGGCGACGCGGGCGACGCTCGGTGCGCCGGGGGCGGCCCTGAGCCACGCGATGGCGCGGAAGGCGGCGCGCGACTGCGACGTCGTGGTGGCCACCTACGAGGAGCTGGTCGGGTTCGGGCTCGAGGACCTGGCGGGCAAGACCCTCGTCAGCTCCGCGATCTCCGAGGAACGGCTCGCCGAGCTCGGCAGCCGGGGCGTCGACCTGGTGATCGACTCGACCCCGCAGCCGTTCGACACCACGATCAACGCCGCCATGCTCGAGGCCATGATGATCGCCGCCACCGGCGACCAGGGCCACCTCACCAACGACGACCTGCTCGACATGATCGTCTCCGCCGGGCTGGAACCACGCCTGCTCTACCCGAACGGCCCGAAGCGCAAGAGCCGCTTCGCGTTCGTCATCCACCCGCTTTCCCAGGAGTACTTCCGCAGCGTCGAACCGCTCGGAACGATCGCGAAGTACGCCCCGAAGCCCGCGATGGATGCCCTCGAGAAGGCGATGGCGTACATCCCGCCGTTCACCTACAGCCACGTCACGGGCATCACGTCGCCCACCGGTGCGGAGGCCGAGGGCTGGCTGATCACGGTCGGTGGCACCCCGAAGGAGCTCATGGCGCACAGCCCGGAGTTCACCTACGGGCGGCTGCTGGCCGCCGCGGAGACCGCCCGCAAGCTCGGGGCCCAGGTCATGGGGCTCGGTGCGTTCACCAAGGTGGTCGGCGACGCCGGGGTGACCGTCGCGAAGCGCGCGCCGTTGCCGATCACGACCGGCAACAGCTACAGCGCCTCCGGCGCGCTGTGGGCGGCGCACGACGCGCTGCTGCGCCTCGACCTGGCGGAGACCGACGACGAGGGCCGTATCAAGGGCAACGCGATGGTTGTCGGCGCGACCGGAGCGATCGGGTCGGTCTGCGCCCGGCTGCTGGCCTTGTCGAGCGACGAGCTGTGGCTGGTCTCACCGGAGTCGGCCAAGCTGCTCGCGCTCAAGCGCGAGCTCGAGCGCGGCGATCCGCGGGCGAAGATCCACGTCGCGGCCACCCCCAACGGGCACCTGCAGGACATGGACCTGATCGTCACCGCCACCTCGGGCGCCGGCAAGCGGGTGCTCGACATCATGGAGGTCAAGCCCGGCTGCGTGATCACCGACGTCGCCCGGCCGCTCGACCTGTCCGCGGAGGACGTCGCCAAGCGTCCGGACGTACTGGTGATCGAGTCGGGGGAGATCCAGTTGCCCGGCGACGTCCAGATGAAGGGCATCGGCCTCCCGCCGGGGGTCGCGTACGCGTGCCTGGCCGAGACGGTCGTGCTGGCACTCGAGGGCCGCTACGAGACCTTCACCGTCGGCCGCAACATCGAGTGGGAGAAGGTCAAGGAGATCTACCAGCTCGGCCTGAAGCACGGGATGCAGCTCGCCACCATCTCCGGCGTCAACGGCGTCTACACCGACGAGGACATCGCTGGGATCCGCGGGCTCGCCCTCGCGCGCCGGGCGGCGATCGCAGCAGCGAGCTGACCGGCTGGCGGCCGTCGACGCGCGGCCGGCGTCGGCGACCATGACGGCTTCCGAGAGGCCGCGCAGCCTCCCGCGATGGAGGAGACGACGATGAGCAACGGCGGCGCCGGCGCCGCGGCTGGCGGTGGCGCGATCTACGGGCTCGGGATCTTCGGCGCCCTGGTCTACTACTGGCAGCAGGCGGATGCGTTCGGGGAGTACCTGCTGGCCATCGTCCAGGGGCTGTTCTGGCCCGCCTGGATGGTCTACGAGGTGTTCGCCGCGCTCGGGGCGTGACGGGACGAGGCCGGGGCCGGCTGCCTCGGTGCTAGCGTGACCCGGTCTCTCCGAGCGATCGGTGGCCGGGATGCGCTGGCTGAACGAACCTCCCTCATGGCAGGGCGACGACACCCGCCTCGAGGTTCGGACCGGTCCGGGTACCGACTTCTGGCAGCGGACGCACTACGGCTTCGAGCGCGACGACGGCCACGCACTGGTCCGCGCCGTCGACGGCGACTTCGTCGCCGAGGTGGGCGTCGAGGGCCGCTACCGGGAGCAGTACGACCAGGCCGGTCTGATCGTGCGGGCGTCGCCGACCCACTGGGTGAAGGCCGGTATCGAGTACGTCGACGGTGCACAACTCGCAAGCGTGGTGGTCACACGGGAGTACTCGGACTGGTCGACCTCGCGCCTCAGCGAGCCTCCCGAACGGTTCGGTGTCCGGGTGACGAAGGAGGGGCCCACCGTCAAGGTGGAGGGATCGATCGACGGTGGCACGACCTGGCAGTTGCTGCGCTTGGCATGGTTGGGCGACCACCCGACGCTCGACGTCGGACCGATGTGCGCCTCGCCCGACGGCACCGGGTTCGACGTGACGTTCCATGGCGTCACCATCGAGCGCTGCTGACGCTGCAGGACCTGCCGACGGCGTTCGGACGTCTCGACATGCCGCGAGCCCCGCCATCGGCGGGGCTCGCGGAGATCGCGTCGTCAGTCGGGCTCAGCTGGCTGCTCGACCGATCCGGTGTCGCGTCAGAGAGGGGAGACCTCGGTGGCCTGCGGGCCCTTCTGGCCCTGACCCACGTTGAAGCTGACGCGCTGACCCTCGTCGAGGGACTTGTACCCCTCGGACTGGATCGCGGAGAAGTGGACGAACAGGTCCTCGCCGCCCTCGGCTGGGGTGATGAACCCGAAGCCCTTGTCGGCGTTGAACCACTTGACGGTGCCTTCTGGCATGTTTCTTTTCCTGTCGTTGCGCGGCCGAGCGCGGGGTGTTCCAACAGGAACGCGGAACGTGAGGACCCCGGTTGGTCGCGTGGTGACGCCGACGGTATCGGCTCAGGGCCGCCTCTGTGGCGTTTCGCCAAGGCGGTCGCACCGCGCGGCCGTGATCACGGTCGTTGCGAGGGCGGAGACCTCGTCACCGCCGCTGTCCCGAGCGGGTAACGGATCCTTCTAGGCTGGCAGCGCGGTGCTCGTCTCCACACCATGACCACGCTTCGAGCTCACCGCCGATCCGGGCAAGATGCTGTGCGTCGGCGGTGGATGGACCATGTCAGCGGCCTCCCGGGTTCGACCGCTCGTCGAGCCGACGCACGAGGGCAGCGCCCGTCAGTTTGGGTGAACCCAGTGTTTCGTGCCCGGTCAGTCGGAGCCGTCCCACCACCTCGCACGCTGTTGCTGGACCGTGAGCTAGCCGTTGCCATGGTCCTCCGAGCCTGACGTCGAGCGGCAACGGGATTCGCTCGGTTCGCCCGTGCCGGTGGGCCGCAGCG
>SLMP01000089.1 GCA_007133465.1 Nitriliruptoraceae bacterium
CCGCGAGATGGTCCTGCGCCTGGAACCATCGCGCCGTAGCGCCGCCGCCGGGGCGGCCCGTCGGGCACCCGACCCGGCACCCCGCTGGCTCCACGCTCGCCACGATGCGGCCCACGTCGTGCTCGTCGCGTCACCACCGCGCGCACGCCCACCTCGGACGCCTCGTGGCGTGCCGCGGACGGCAGGCGGCTGCATGCACGCCTTGACGCCATCACGAGGCAACGATGTTCGGCGCAGGCAGAGGACCGCACTCTCAGCGGATCCGCGAGCGGCACGAACGGGCGGTTGAGCGAGTCTCCTTGGGGTTGCCCCGGGCCGCCCGAACGCTGGCCATCGCGGTCGTCAGGTGATCGAGGCCCGGTGGATGCTCTCCACGGCGGCGTCGAGGGTCATGTCGAACTCTTCGTCGCTCTGCTCGGCGGACAGCTCGCCGATCAGCGCGCGGGAGAACGACGCGATCAGACCGGGGTTGCGGGCGAGCCGCTCGTTGGCCTCGTTCCGGGAGTAGCCACCCGAGAGCGCCACGACCCGCAGCACCTTCGGGTTCTCGATCAGCGGGCCGTAGAAGCCGTCCTCCGACGGGATCGTCAGCTTGAGCATCACCTGGTGGTCGTCCGCGAGCTGCTCGAGGTGCTCGGTGATGGACCGGAGCAGCAGCTGTTCGGCCGGCTGCTTCTGCGGGCTGTGGATGTCGACCTCGGGTTCGAGGATCGGCATGAGCCCCGCCTCGAGGATCTGCTGCCCGACCTCGAACTGCTGCTCGACGATGCGGCGGATGCCGCCCTCGTCGCCGAGCTTGACGACCGAGCGCATCTTGGTGCCGAACACGCCCTCGTCCCGGGCGCGAGCGAGGAGATCGTCGAGCCCGGGTATCGACTTCATGAGCTGGACGCCGTCGGTCTCGTCGGCCAATCCCTTGTCGACCTTGACGAACGGTACGACGTTCTTGGTCTGCCACAGGTAGGTCGCGCTGGGCACCCCTTCGATCTGGCGCTCCATGGTGCCTTCGAACAGGATGGCCGCCAGGATCCGGTCCCCGGTGAAGGCCTTCGAGGTGATGATCCGGGTACGCATCTGGTGGACGAGGTCGAACATCTCGTCCTCGGAGGCGTAGGCGTCCTCGGGGACGCCGTACTGGCGCAGCGCCTTGGGGGTCGATCCGCCGCTCTGGTCCAGCGCCGCGATGAAGCCGTCGCCCTCGGCGATCCGGTCGTACATCTGCGTGTCCATCGGTCCTCCTCCGCGGGTCGGGCTGTCTCGCCTTCACCGCGAACGTACGCTCTCGGCAGGTTCCATGGCGAGCCCCGACACCGAGATCCTGCGCGCGGTCCACATGGCCGCGGGTGAGGTCGCCTCCTCGGCGCAAGGGTCGGGAGAGGTCGCCGGGGTCGAGGTCCGCGAACACCGTCGGGTCGGCACACGCGAGGAACCCGTACACGTACGGCGCCTCGGCCGCCGGGGGATCTCGAGCAGCGCGCGAACCATCATCTCACCACTTCGGGATGCGCTGGACGTTGCGGCGGCCCGCAGTCTTGGCTGCAGGCTGCTGACGACCGACGAACGTCTCGCGCGAGCGGTACCGGACCACGCAATCGTGCTGCCCGCCGAGCAGCCACGCACCACCCGCCCGAGGCCCGGCTGTCGACGGTGGTCCTGCGGGCTGCGTCCGTACTGGATCGCGGCCGCTGGGGGTGGCGCTACGGGGAAGGCCGGCGGTCGGCCCGTCGGGCTCCTCGCAGCGCGAGGTGGGACCGCGAGACGCGTTCCTTGCCTCAGGTGCTGGCAGCGCTCTTCTGTTCCGGCTGCACTCGTCCTGCCGTCTGAGTCTGAGGGGGTGACGAGCCGAAGGTGGTTCGGGTCGCCTGCGGTACCGCGTCCCGGCTGTGCCGGTACAGGGTCCGTGGCGAGACATCTGCACCGCTCGGCCACACGATGGTGCCCTCCGTCGGGGTCGACGGTCACCTGCCGGAACCGGTCGGAGTCGTTGACCAGGGGCTCGAAGACAGGCCCTACGAGCAGCGGTTCCAGATCGATCACCCGAACCTCGGCCGGTTCGAGGGTCCGCTCGACCACGGAACGCGCCAGCACACGTGGACCGGTGACGACCGCAACTGCAGGCGGGGGACGACCGTGGTGAGGGTGTGGACGGCGGGCGACGTTGAGGACGATGGCCACGAGGTTGCGGCAGACGCCGGCTCGCGCCACCTGACCGACGGCGAGGTGTCTTGACCCGAAGACGATCGCGCTGGGTGGGGTGGCGACGGGCAGCATGAACGCGACGGTGGCTGCCAGCGTGGCGGGGACGACCAGCAGCCACAGGGCGAGCCTGTCGAGGTCCGTCACCGCCCCACCGACGAAGGCGGCCACCTGGTCGTCCTCGATGGTGGAGACGAGACGGAGCCCACCAGCGAACAGGAGCAGCCCACGTCCCCGGGCAGCTCGCTGGGTCGGATCGTGCGCAGGACGCGGGTGAACAGGCGCGGGTGAGCAGGACCCAGGCGATGATCATGAAGACCGCTGCGATGGGGAGGCCGAGCAGCATCCGCTGCCCGAACCCGATCGGCGTTCCTCGTTGGGCGAGGTAGCCGGCCATGATGCCAAGAACCCGGCGATCGGCCGCCGGGGTCGGGTACCGACGACCAGCACGGTGTGCCGTGCGATGCGACGATGGAGGCCCCACCGCTGGACCGCCTGCGCGATGAGGAGCCCGGCCGAACAGGGTGACGACCGGCCTGGCTAGCGTGGTTGGAACAGCGAGGTCGCCGGGAGCGGTCTGGCCTCGACGTCGCGCTGACCTCGGGTGATGCCCGCGTCGGGGGTCGTCGGGCGGGGCCCGACCCAGCCTGCTTCGGCTGTCGGGTCGGGACTACGGTGATGGTGTCGTCGACCTCGGAGTGCTGACGCATGGAGTACCGCCTTCTCGGACGCAGTGGTTGTGTGGTCTCGTCGTTGTGTCTCGGGACGATGACGTTCGGACGTGAAGCCGACGAGGCCGGATCCGTCGCGCAGCTGGATGCGTTCGTGGAAGCCGGTGGCACGCTGGTCGACACCGCCGACGTGTATGCCGGCACCGAGTCCGAAGCGATCATCGGCCGATGGCTGTCGAGCGCGCCGGCGGACGTGCGCGAGCAGGTCGTGATCGCGACCAAGGCCCGGTTCCCGACCGGCGACGGCCCGAACGATCTCGGGCTGTCACGTCGGCACCTGTCGATGGCGCTGGATGCCTCGTTGCGCCGCCTACAACTGGACACGATCGATCTGTACCAGGTGCATGCCTGGGATCCGCTGACTCCGCTGGAGGAGACCCTGCGGTTCCTCGACGTCGCGGTGGCAGCCGGCAAGATCCGGTACGTGGGACTGTCCAACTTCACCGGATGGCAGCTGCAGCGTGCCGTGGACCTGGCCGAGTTCCACGGGTGGTCGGTGCCGGTGACCCTGCAGCCGCACTACAACCTGCTCGGCCGCGAACTCGAGTGGGAGATCGTGCCTGCGTGTGAAGCCAACGGGCTCGGGATCCTGCCGTGGTCGCCGCTGGCGGGCGGCTGGCTGACCGGCAAGTACCGGCCCGACGAGCGACCGACGGGCGCGAGCCGTGTCGGCGAGAACCCGGACGCCGGACTCGAGGCCTACGATCGCCGCAGCGCGGAGCAGCGGACCTGGGACGTGATCGACGCGGTCCGGACGGTCGCGGACGGGCGCGGGGTGTCCATGGCGCAGGTCGCCCTGGCGTGGGTCGCGGACCGTCCGCAGGTGACCTCGGTGATCATCGGGGCTCGTAACGAGGCGCAGCTCGCCGACAACCTCGGTGCTGCCGGGTTGCACCTCGACGAGGAGGAGACCGCGCTGCTCGATCGGGCGAGCGATCCCGGTGCGGCCGGGTACCCCTACGGTGGGCCGGGTGTCGAGCAACGCAGCCGTCGGGTGAGCGGCGGACGCTGAGGTCGTCTCGCGACCTCGAACCTCTCGAACGGGAGCAGCCATGCGGGTGTTGGTGACCGGAGCGCGCGGCAAGGTCGGTGTCACCGCCGTGGCCGAGCTCCAGCGTGCCGGCCACGAGGTGACGGCCACCGATCTCGGCGCGCCGGCCTACGGGGCGTCCTCGCCAGGTGAGGCGCACTACCTGCAGGCGGAGCTGACCGACGCCGGCGCGGTCCACGCCATCGTCCGCGGGATGGATGCGGTGGTGCACGCCGCGGCGATCCCGGTACCGATCCACCATGCGCCGCACGTCGTCTTCGCCAACAACGTCATCGCGGGGTTCAACGTCGTCGAGGCCTGCGTTCGGCGGCAGGTGCCACGCTTGGTGAACATCTCCAGCGAGACCGTGCCGGGGTTCATCTTCGCGGAACGTCCGATCCTGCCGTCCTCCCTGCCGATCGATGAGCAGACACCGGCCGCGCCCCAGGACCCCTATGGGTTCGGCAAGCTCGTCATCGAACAATGGTGTGACGCCGCGGTCGCCCGCTCCGAGCTCTCGGTGGTGTCGATGCGTCCCTCCTGGGTGCAGCGCGACGCCGACGACTACGAGCGCAACCTCGGACCGATCGTCCGCGATCCGACCCGACCGTCGCTCGGGTTCTGGTCCTACACCGACAACGAGGACCTGGCCGTCGCGATCCGCCTCGCCCTGGAGGTGCCGCTGGCCGGGCACGAGGTGGTCTACGTCGCCCAGCCCGACAACGCGACGACCTGGCGCCTCGGCGACCTCGTCGCCGCCGCCTTCCCCGACGCGGAGATCGAGGTCAGGGACCCCGCGACTGCTCCCCCGAGGGCCGGCACCGGTCGCTCGGGCATCGACTCGTCGAAGGCACAGCGTCTGCTCGGCTGGTCGCCCACCCGCTCCTGGCGCGACGTGCTGGACGACGACGGTCGCCGCCGCGAGGACACAACGGGGAACCGGTAGGCGACCGCCGCATCTGCCCGCTTCCAGCACAGGACGCGAGCTCGGCCTCGATCCGGTCTTGCGGTGTCGAACTCGGTCGCCGTCGAGTGTGGTCCTGCGAGCTGCCAGGTCGTGTCGGTCCAGTTGGCCCCGGGACCCCTCGGCTGATGGGCGTGGCGTGCCGACGCACGCGAAGGGGATCACGTCCACCGAGGTGGTGTCTGAGGGGTCGCGCCGGCCGTCCGCTCGACGCGGTCAGGTCACCTGCCGATACCGGTGCGCCTCACCGACGAGAGCGGGGAGCCGGTCGCCGGGATCGGCCGGTACGGGACGACGCCGGGCGAGGGCCCCCAGCCGTGGTGGACGCCGGAGCGGCCGCGGTCAGTCGACCTCGATCGAGCCCGCGAGTCCGGTGCGGAACTGGCAGCCCCGGGCGGTGAAGCAGCCCATCTGCCACGCGCCGACACGGTCCTCCGGCAGCGTCACGTACAGGGTCGCCGTCTCGCCCGGCTCGACCCCGACGCTGAGGGTCGGGAACTGCTCGGACGGTCCGACCCGGGCACGGGAGGGCTCGATCCTCGTGGTCGTCCCCGCCAACAGGTCCTCGGCGAACCCGACCTCGTCACCCTCGTCGAGGATGATGTCACGTCCGAACGAGACGTGGTGGACCGTGTCGTCGCGGTTGACGAACACGAGCTCGAGCGGGGTCTCGGTCGGCAGCGTGATGTCGGCCGGCTCGAACCGGTAGTCCTCCATCACGATCTCGAGCCGCCCGTCCCCGCCAGGACCCGTCGCTCCATCCACGAGGCGCGGCAGCACCACCGCCAGCGCGAGGAGCACGACGAGGGCGACCGCCAGGAGCGGGGCGTAGCGTCGAGCGAGAGACCGAGTCGGGGTGGTGGAGGTCGCCATGGCGCACCTGCCTGGAGTCGCGGAACCCTGCCCTTGCACCTTGCACGCTACGACGTCACCGCCGGGCGCCCTAGGTGCGGAGGACCCTTCTCCAGCCGGCACCGACCCGCCCCCGCGCGGGTCCTACGCGGCGGTGGGTGACGAGGTGTCTCGCTCACCCGCACGGTCGGGCCCGTCGTCGGGCCCGGGGTCCGAACGGGTGGCGCCGGGGTCGGGGTCTCCGCTGGCTCGTCGCGCCACGCGGTGCGCGCGCAGCTGCGCCGCGGTGTCGTGCACCCGAGCGAGGGCCCACACCTTGACCCAGGCCGCCCAGCGGTAGTGACGGGCGAGGACCGCCAACCCGGCGAGCAGTGCCACGACTCCCGGGCCGGGGGTGACGAGCATGACGAGGCCGGCGGCGATCAGCGCCCAGCCGATCACCGTCTCCGCCACCAGGCGGGGCACGTGGCCGTAGGTTCCCATGGTGCAGCCTACGCCTGGGCAGGGCCGGTCTGGAGGGTCCCGCGGCCACGGCCGGCCGGCGTGCGACGGCGACCGGCGACCGCCCCCTACGCTCGCCGGCGCTGACGAGCGTCGGGAGCGACGCCGCGGCGCCTTGGGTACGAGGAGGACACGGTGGCGGGCAGCTTGGTCGTCGTGGCCACCCCGATCGGCAACCTCGGCGACCTCTCCACCCGGGCCACGCAGGTCCTCCGCGAGGTCGACCTGATCCTGGCCGAGGACACCCGCCACACCGGGCGGCTGCTCGCGCACATCGGCAGCGAGGTCCCCCAACGCTCGCTCCACGAACACAACGAGCAGCAGCGGACGGAGGAGGTCCTCACCCGTCTGCAGGCCGGGGAGCGGGTCGCGCTCGTGTCCGACGCGGGCACGCCGGCGGTCTCCGACCCCGGGTACCGGCTGGTCGCTGCCTGCGTCGCCGCCGGCCTCCGGGTCGAGCCGATCCCGGGCCCGTCCGCGGTGCTCGCCGCGCTGGTGGCATCGGGCCTGCCGACCGATCGGTTCGCGTTCGACGGCTTCCTGCCACGGAAGGGCGCTGCGCGCCGGCAACGGTTGGCCGAGCTCGCGGCCGAACCCCGCACGATCGTGCTCTTCGCCGCCCCGCACCGCGTGGCACACGACCTCGACGATCTGGCAGCGGCGCTCGGTCCGGCGCGGCCGGCCGCCCTCGGACGGGAGCTGACCAAGCTGCACGAAGAGGTCCGACACGGGACCCTCGCGACCCTCGCCACCGCTGCCGCCGACGGCGTGCGCGGCGAGGTCACCCTGGTGATCGCCGGCGCCCCCACGAGCGCGTTGGCCCAGCCGGAGGACCACGAGCTCGCCGGGCGCGTCGCCGACCTGGTCGCGGCCGGCAGCACGAAGAAGGCTGCGATCGCCGAGGTGGCCCGGCTCACGGGGACCCCGAAGCGCACCGTCTACCAGGCCGTACTGGACCACGGCGAGCAGGAGCGGACGTGACCTACGTCGACACCCACTGCCACCTCGACCACCACCCCGAGGCGACCGCGGACGAGCAGGTCGCCCGGGCGCGTGCCGCCGACGTGGGCACGCTGATCACGATCGGCACGGACCTGCCCTCCTCGGAGCAGGCGGTGCGTACCGCCGCCCGCTTCGACGGGGTGTTCGCCGCCGTCGGCATCCACCCGAACGACGCCGACACCGCCACGACGGAAGCGCTCGCGGCGATCGCGGACCTCGCCATGCGCCCGGAGGTCGTCGCCATCGGCGAGACGGGGCTCGACCGTTACCGCGACCACACCACCCCGGAACAGCAGGACCCGGTGTTCCGGGCACAGATCGAGCTCGCCAAGCGTCTCGACCTGACCCTCGTGATCCACTGCCGCGACGCCTGGCCGGCCTGCCTCGTGGTGCTCGACGAGGAAGGCGCCCCGGACCGGGTCGTGATGCACTGCTTCTCCGGTGACCTCGACGTGGTGCGGCGCTGTGCGGACGCCGGCTGGTACCTGTCCTTCGCGGGCAACGTGACCTTCCGCAACGCCCAGGAGTTGCGCGACGCCGCGGCGGCCGTCCCCGCCGAGCTGCTGCTCACGGAGACCGACAGCCCGTACCTGACGCCCCACCCCTACCGGGGGCGCTGGAACGACCCGTCCTTCGTGCCACACACCTTGCGTGCGCTGGCCGCAACCCGGGGCGAGGAACCCGAGGACCTCGCCGCGAGCGTCCGGGACAACACCGTGCGCGCCTTCGCGCTGCCGGTGCCGGCGGAGGACTGATCCCCGGCTGACCTGCGCGAACGCGGCTGGCGAGCGCAGGGCGCTCAGCCCCGTGCCGTTGGGAACCGGGGCGTGGATCGGGGCGGGGTGGCCCCTCCGCGCTGGTCTCGACCGTCCGGATGGCCACTGTCCGCACCCAGCGGCCCTCCGTACCGTGCGCCGCTATGTCTCCCGCATCCCCCCCCTCCCCTGGGCATCGCCGTGCCCGAAACCTGTCCCGACGTGTCCGCGGACTGGCCGGCCTCGTGCTGCTCGCCGCCGCTGCCGTCGGGCTCTACGGCTTCTCGTCGGTCGTCGAGGTCGCCGTCGACGGTGAGGTCCACGAGGTCCGGACCTACGCCGGCACGGTCCGCGACGTCCTCGAGACGCTCGGCGTCGAGGTCGCCACGGCCGACGTCGTCTCCCCGCCGGTGGACGCGTCCGTTGAGGACGGCATGGCGATCGAGGTCGACCGGGCCATCACCGTCGAGGTCACCATCGACGGGGCCACGGCCCGCCGCATCACCGCGCCCGTCGACACCGTCGGTGGCGTCCTGCGCGTGGCGGATATGCGCGACCTCGTCGCCGCCGGCGCCAGGGTCGTCCCGGCCGTCGGCGCACCCATCGACGACGGTGACGTGATCGAGCTCTCGCTGCCGACGACGGTGTGGGTCGTCGCGGACGGCGCGCAGCTCGAGTTCGGCACCCTCGCGGATGACGTCGAGGCCGTCCTCGCCGACGCCGGGGTGACGGTCGGGGTCGACGACCTCGTGAGCCCGCCACTGGACGCGCCGCTCGTCGGGGCCACCCGCATCACGGTCCAGCGCGTCGAGGTCGTGGAGGAGACCGAGGAGGTCGTCCTCGAGCACGACACCGTCGAGCGCGAGACCGACGAACTGCGCAAGGGGCGCACCCGTGTCGACAGGGAGGGCCGCGACGGCCTCCGGGTCGACACCTACGAGCTGACCCTCATCGACGGCGAGGAGGCCGAGCGCGAGCTGGTCGACGAGACCGTCGAGCGCGAGCCACGCGACGAGGTCGTGCTGATCGGGACCTTCGAGCCGCCGCCGCCCCCGCCGCCCCCGCCGCCCCCGCCGCCGTCGC
>SLMP01000135.1 GCA_007133465.1 Nitriliruptoraceae bacterium
AGCAAGAAGAACCGCACGGCGTTCCGATGGAGGGACGGGGTTCCCGCGATGCTCTCCCGCGAGTTTCGCTCGGCTCCCGCTCCGTCCCTCCATCGGACCGCCGCAGGCGGTCACCACCGAACCCCCTGAAGGAGCCGAGCATGGCAGCCACCACGGCAAGCACCACCACCGAGACGAAGCCCGCGGCCAAGAAGGCCACCAAGAAGTCGACCACCGCGCGGAAGTCCACCGCCACCACGTCGACCACCACGCGGAAGTCGGCGACCAAGAAGTCGACCACCGCCCGCAAGCCGGCCGCGAAGCGCACCACCGCGACCCGCAAGCCCGCGACCCCGAAGAAGCAGCCGCTGCTCGCGCGTGAGCCGTCCATGCTGCTCGAGGATGCCGGCTACGCCTACGTCGGGCTCGTCGGCGACGTCGTCGAGCTGGCCAAGGGCCTGCCCGCCCGCGTCGAGAAGCTGCGCGACGAGTCGGTGGACGCGGCCGAAGAGGTCCCCTCGCTGCTCATGGCCACCCCGCGCATGATCGAGCACAGCCTCGCGGCGGCCCGTGAGCGCGCGCTGCTGGAGGCCGAGCGCTACGTCACCAAGTTCGAGAAGGTGTTCGACAAGAAGGCCGCCGAGGGCCGCAAGCTGGCCGAAGACGTCAGGAGCGACGAGCGTGTCGCCTCCGTGCTGCGCCAGACCGAGAACACCTCCCAGCAGATCCGCGGTGCGGTGACCTCCGTCACCAAGACCCCGCAGGTCGCCGCCGACGCAGCGCACGACCAGGCGGAGATCGCGAAGTCCCAGACCAAGGCGGCCGTGACCACCACCCGCAACTCGGTCAAGGACATCCGCTCCTCGGCCAAGGCCGCCACCACCTCCATGCTCAAGACCCGCAACGTGGCACTCCACGCCGCCGAGGAGCAGGCGGACATCGCCAGGAGCAAGGTCAAGGGCGCCCTCACCTCCACCAAGAAGTCGGCCGAGGTCATCGCCGAGGCCGTCCAGAGCTGAACCGGTCTGCTCGCAGCAGGTCACGCAACCGCTCTCCCGCTCCCGCGTGACCTGCTGGGTGGTCCGGCCGAGCTCCCACGACCGGCCCGCCACGACCCCGCCCTCGCTCCCAACCTGGCGGTGGCCGATCGAGCCCGACGCCCTCCCCGTTCGCGGGGAGGGCGTCATTCAACGTTCCCGGCGAACGCACCCGCCGCGACCCGCCCCCGCCCACCTCGCCGACCTGGTCGCGGCGACCTGGTCGCTCCGAGGAGGCGGCACCGAGCGCAGTAGTCTCCCGGCGACCACCACACCTCCAGGGGGCGCGCCGTGAGCCTGCACGACCGGATCGACGCGGATCTGCGCGCGGCCATGAAGGCCCGCGACCGCGAGCGCACCTCGGCGTTGCGCATGGTCGTCGCCGCGCTCAAGAACCGTGCCACCGCCGACGGGCTCTCGCCGCAGGGACGCCTCGACGACGAGGTGGTCCAACAGGTCCTCGCGACCGAGGTCAAGCGTCGGCGCGAGGCGGCGGCCGCGTTCCGGGCGGGCGGCCGGGAGGAGTCGGCCGTCACGGAGGAGGCGGAGGCCGAGCTGTACGCCACCTACCTGCCGCAGCAGCTGTCCGACGAGGAGCTCGACGCGATCGTCGACGAGGTGGTCGCCGAGGTGGGAGCCCAGGGACCGCAGCAGATGGGGCCGGTCATGAAGGCCACCATGGCCAGGGTGCAGGGGCGAGCGGACGGGTCGCGCGTCTCGGCCCTGGTCAAGGCGCGGCTGACGGGCGCCTGAGCCGGCGGGCTCGGTGCCCGGTGCTCGCGTCACCCTCGCCACCTAGTCTCGCCTCATGGACCGTCTGACCAGCTCCCTCGACACGGGCTCGGAGCGCTTCCGCGTGAACCGGGACCACCACCTCGCGCTCGTCGACGAGCTGCGAGCGCGGCTCGCGGCCGCCGCGGCCGGTGGCCCCGAACGGGCGCGCGAACGCCACGAGGCTCGCGGCAAGCTGCTCCCCCGCGAGCGGGTCGAGGCGCTGCTCGACCCGGGCACCCCGTTCCTCGAGCTCTCCCCGCTCGCGGCCTACGGGATGTACGGCGGGGACGCGCCGGGGGCGGGGATCATCACGGGTATCGGCCGGATCGCGGGCACGGAGTGCATCGTGGTCGCCAACGATGCGACCGTGAAGGGCGGTACCTACTACCCGGTGACGGTCAAGAAGCACCTGCGCGCCCAGGAGGTCGCGAAGGACAACCAGCTGCCCTGCGTCTACCTGGTCGACTCCGGCGGGGCGTTCCTGCCGCTGCAGGAGGAGGTCTTCCCCGACCGGGAGCACTTCGGCCGCATCTTCCACAACCAGGCGACGCTGTCCGGAGCGGGTATCCCGCAGCTCGCGGTCGTGATGGGCTCGTGCACGGCCGGCGGCGCGTACGTCCCCGCCATGAGCGACGAGAGCATCATCGTCCGCGAGCAGGGCACGATCTTCCTCGGCGGCCCCCCGCTCGTGAAGGCCGCCACCGGCGAGGTGGTGTCCGCGGAGGAGCTCGGCGGGGGCGACCTGCACGCCCGCACCTCCGGGGTGGTCGACCACCTCGCGGTCGACGACCGGCACGCGCTGCAGCTCGCCCGCGACGCCGTGGGCGCGCTGAACCGTGGCAAGCGCGTCGCGGCGGAGCTCACCGCGCCGCAGCCGCCGGCGTACGACCCGGAGGAGCTCTACGGCCTCATCCCCACCGACGTGCGCCAGCCCTACGACGTCCGAGAGGTGATCGCCCGGGTCGTCGACGGCTCCCGCTTCCACGAGTTCAAGCCGCTGTACGGCGACACGCTCGTCACCGGCTTCGCCCGCATCCACGGCTACCCGGTCGGGATCGTCGCGAACAACGGGATCCTGTTCTCCGCGTCGGCGCTGAAGGGCGCGCACTTCATCCAGTTGTGCAACCAGCGCGGCATCCCGCTGGTGTTCCTGCAGAACATCGCCGGGTTCATGGTCGGTCGCGACTACGAGGCCGGCGGGATCGCGAAGGACGGTGCGAAGATGGTCACCGCCGTCGCCTGCTCCACGGTGCCGAAGCTGACCGTGATCATCGGCGGGTCGTTCGGGGCCGGCAACTACGCGATGTGCGGCCGGGCCTACTCCCCGCGGTTCCTGTGGACCTGGCCGAACGCCCGCATCTCCGTGATGGGCGGCGAGCAGGCCGCGACGGTGCTCGCCACCGTCAAGCGCGACGGGATCGAAGCGTCGGGTGCGACGTGGACCGAGGCCGAGGAGGAGGCGTTCAAGGACCCGATCCGCGCCACCTACGAGGAGCAAGGCAACCCCTACCACGCGACCGCCCGGCTGTGGGACGACGGCATCATCGACCCGGCGGAGACGCGCGACGTGCTCGGGCTCGGCCTCTCCACCGCCCTCAACGCGCCGACCGTGCGGCCCGACTGGGGCATCTTCCGCATGTGATCACCCGATTTCCGACCACCCGAGGACCAGCCAGGAGGCAACCAGGTGCTCACCGTCGACCGCGACCCCCGTGGGGTCGTCACGCTGACCTTCGACCGTCCGGCGACGCGCAACGCCTTCGACGCGGCGCTGATGGAGGCGCTGACCGCGACGATGCGCGAGCTCGGCGACGACGCCGAGGTGCGCGCGGTGGTGCTCACCGGCAGCGGGCGGGTGTTCTCCGCCGGTGCCGACCTCGGGTGGATGGGCGCCATGGCGGGCTACAGCTTCGAGCAGAACGTGGCGGACTCGCGCGTCTTCGAGGCGATGCTCCGCACCGTCCACGACGCGCCGATGCCGGTCGTGGCCCGGGTCAACGGGCACGCGCTCGGCGGGGCGGCGGGGCTGCTCGGCTGCGTGGACATCGCGGTCGCGGTGAAGAGCGCGCGGTTCGGGTTCACCGAGTCGCGCCTCGGGCTCGCCCCGGCGATGATCTCCGCCTACGTCCAGCCACGGATCGGGCTCGCGGCCACCCGCCGCTACTTCCTGACCGGCGAGCGCTTCGACGCCGTCCGCGCCCAGCAGCTGGGGCTCGTCCACGAGGTCTGCGACGACGACGCGCTCGACAGCACCGTCGACCACCTGCTCGGCGAGCTGCTGCTCGGCGCACCCCAGGCCCAGCGTGCGATCAAACCGCTGATCGCAGCGGTCGCCGCAACCAGCGACCCCGACGCGACCGAACAGCTCCGCGTCGAGCTCATCAGCCGCCTCCGGGTCGGCCCGGAAGGCCAGGAGGGCCTGGCCGCCTTCTTCGACCACCGTCGGCCTCGCTGGGCGCCCGACCCGGGCTGACAGGCGCGGATCCGCCGGTCACCTCGGCGTCGCGGAACTTGCCGCGATGGGCGGGGCGGTCGCGTCACCACCCGCTGCTAGCGTCGGCACGGGACGGAGGGTCGCCGGTGTTCCAGCGGGTGCTGATCGCCAACCGTGGGGAGATCGCGCGCCGCATCGCGCGGACCTGCCGCCGGCTCGGCATCCCGACGGTGGCGGTGCACAGCGACGCGGACCGCGACGAGCCGCACGTCCGCGACGCCGACCAGGCCGTGCGGCTCGGACCCCCGCCGGCGAGCGCGTCCTACCTCGACATCGAACGCGTCGTGACCGCCGCGCTCGAGACCGGCGCGGACGCGATCCACCCGGGCTACGGATTCCTGGCGGAGAACGCCGCGTTCGCCGCCGCCGTCGCGGCGGCCGGCCTCACCTTCGTCGGCCCCTCACCGGAGGTGATCCGGTTGATGGGCGACAAGGCGGCGGCCAAGCAACGGCTCGCCGCGGAGGGCGTCCCGGTCGTGCCCGGGATCGACGACGCGGAGCTCGACGACCGGGCGCTGCTCGCCGCCGCGGGCGACGTCGGCTTCCCCCTGCTGGTCAAGGCCGTCGCCGGCGGGGGTGGGAAGGGCATGCGCGCCGTGGCCGACCTCGCCGCGCTCCCCGACGCGCTGGCCGCCGCCCGGCGGGAGGCCGCAGGGGCGTTCGGCGACGACCGCGTGATCCTCGAACAACTGGTGACCGCGCCCCGGCACATCGAGGTCCAGGTGCTCGGGGACCGGCACGGGCACGTCGTGCACCTGCTCGAGCGCGAGTGCTCGATCCAGCGGCGGCACCAGAAGATCGTCGAGGAGTGCCCCTCCCCCGCCGTCGACGAGCGGTTGCGCGCCCGGATGGGCGAGGCCGCCGTGCGAGCGGCCGCGGCCGTCGCCTACGAGGGGGCCGGCACGGTCGAGTTCCTCGTCGCCGGCGACACCCTCGGTGACGAGCAGCCCGCCTTCCACTTCCTGGAGATGAACACCCGCCTGCAGGTCGAGCACCCCGTCACGGAGCTCGTCACCGGGCTCGACCTCGTGGAACTGCAGCTCCGGGTCGCCGCGGGCGAGCCACTGCCCTTCGACCAGGACGACGTCCGGCGCGACGGGCACGCGATCGAGGTCCGCCTCTACGCCGAGGACCCCGTCTCCGGCCTGCCACAGACCGGCACGGTGGCCCGGTTCACCACGCCGGTCGGCGACGGCGTCCGCATCGACGCCGGGGTGGAGGACGGCAGCACGGTCAGTCGCTTCTACGACCCGATGCTCGCCAAGCTGGTCGTCCACGCGTCCGATCGCACCACCGCGATCCGCCGGATGCACTGGGTGCTCGAGCGCTCCACGCTCCACGGCGTCACCACCAACCTCGCGCAGCTCGCGGCGATCGTCGCCCACCCGGCGTTCGAGGCCGGCGAGCTCACCACCGCCTTCCTCCCCGACCACCTCGGCGATTGGCGGCCGCCACCGGCGTCGGCCCTCGCCCGCATCACCGCCGCGGTCGCGCTGCAAGCCGACCGGGAACGCACCACCCGCCCCTGCGACCCGTACAGTCCCTGGGACACGCTCGGGCCGTACCGACCCGGGCTCGTCGGCGGCTGGCGGCTGCGCCTGCACGACGGGGAGCAGCGCCACGAGCTCTCCGTCGCTGGCCGCGCCGGCCGGTACCGCGTGCGGCCGGGCGCGGGGGAGCGCACCCGCGACGTCGCGGTCGCCGAGGTGGACGCGGGGGCCGGTGGCCTCCACCTCGAGGTCGACGGGCACGACGCCGTCGCGCTCGTGACGGTGCTGGCCGACCCCACACGGGGCGCCGACGCACCCGAGGTGTGGGTGCACGTCGGGGGGGCGACGACCCGGCTCGAGGTGCTCCCCGCGACCCGGCACGCCGACGCCCGGGCGGCGACGGCCGCGGCGACGGCGGTCTCGCCGATGCCGGGCGCGGTGCTGGCGGTGCCGGTCGCCGTCGGCGACCACGTCACCCTCGGCACCACCCTCGCCGTGGTCGAGGCGATGAAGATGGAGCACCCGGTCAAGGCGGCCGCCCCCGGCACGGTCCAGGCCGTCCACGTCGCCCCAGGCGATCCGGTGGAGGCCGGTACCCCCCTCGTCGAGGTGGAAGCCGACCCGCTCGACGACGACTAGGACGAGGAGGAGGAGGGTGCCGTGCAGCTGCCGTCCCGCGTCACGATCGTGGAGGTCGGGCCCCGCGACGGGCTCCAGAACGAACCGGAGACGATCCCGACCGCGCTGAAGATCGGCTTGATCGATCGGTTGTCGCGGACCGGGCTGACCATGATCGAGGCGACCTCCTTCGTCTCGCCGCGGTGGGTACCGCAACTCGCCGACGCCGCCGACGTGCTCGCCGGCATCACCCGCGCACCGGGCGTCCGCTACCCGGTCCTGGTCCCGAACGAGCGCGGACTCGACCGCGCGTTGGCGGCGGGCGCACGGGACATCGCCGTGTTCGGATCCGCGTCCGAGGCGTTCAGCCAGCGCAACCTCGGCTGCTCGATCGAGGACAGCCTGGAGATGTTCGCGCCGGTGGTCCGGCGGGCAACCACGGAGGGCATCGACGTCCGGGGGTACGTCTCGATGGTCTGCGGGTGCCCCGACCAGGGCGACGTCCCGGTCGCTGACGTGCTGCGGATCACCGTCGCCCTCTTCGAGCTCGGCTGCCGCGAGGTGTCCCTCGGTGACACCATCGGGGTGGGGACGGTGGGACAGGTCCAGGACCTCCTCGAGCAGCTGGCTCCCCACGTCCTGGTCGACCGGCTGGCGGTGCACCTGCACGACACCTACGGGCAGGGGCTCGTCAACACGCTGGCGGCGTTCGAGGCCGGGGTGACGGTCGCCGACACCTCCGCGGGTGGCCTCGGCGGATGTCCCTTCGCACCCGGGGCGACCGGCAACCTCGCCACGGAGGACCTCGTGTACGCGCTGGAGGGCTCGGGGGTGGCCACCGGGGTGGACCTCGAGGACCTGCTCGCGACCACCGCCTGGCTGTCGGACGAGCTGGGTCGCCCTCCGAGCTCACGGGTGGCCCGCGCCGTCCTCGCGAGGCGTCCCCCCGAGCGCGACGCCTGACGACCCGGCTGCCGCGACCGGCAGCCGGCCTCCTCCGCCGGGGCGCGCTCGCCCCTGCCGGCCGTCCCTGCCGGGAGGGCCGTCCGCCACGTTGACGCGGTCGGGGCCGTGTGCTCGGCTGGGAACCGCCGGCGCGTGGAGCGTCGGCGGACAACCGAATGCCACCCCGTCGGGGAAGCCGGTCGGAATCCGGCGCTGACCCGCAACCGTAGGCCGTCCACGTCGGCCGCCCACCCGGGCGGCGGTCGTGCCCGACGGCGAGCCGGGACACCGAGGACGTGGCGAGCGGCTCCAACACCGCCGAGGTCTGCGGGGCGGAGCCCGGACGACCCGTCCGAGCACCCGCCCTCCCGAGCATCCCTGCCCGGGGGGGCGCCGTTCGTCGGGAGCGTGTGGGCACCCCGTCACGGATCGCTCACGAGAGGACCCCCACGTGGTTCCACGTTCCCGCCGCCGGATGGGTGCGCTCGTCGCCACCACCGCTGCGGCTTGCCTGACCCTGTCCACCGTCGGCGCCGCGGCTGCCGACACGTCCACCACCGACGACCCCGTCGCAGCCGCCGCCGGCTGGCTCGCATCCGGCTTCGTCGACGGCGAGCGGCTGGAGGGTGACTTCGGCCCGGACGCCGGGCTGACGGCGGACGCGGTCTTCGCCCTCGCGGGCGCAGGCGTCGCCGGTGACGAACTCGCTGCCGCGTCCACTTGGCTCGCGACCCAGGTGCCGACCTACACCCAGGGCCAACCGTTCGACGGGCCGGACACCGTCTACGCCGGCGCAACCGCCAAGCTGATCCTCGCGCTGCTCGCCGACGGTCGTGACGTCACCGACGTGGGCGGTGTCGACCTCGTCGCCCAGCTCGAGGGACGCGAGCAGGCTGCGGACGCCGACGAGCCGGGTCGCTTCACCGACCGGTCGGACTACGGCGAGTTCTCCTCGACCCTGACCCAGTCCCTCGCGGTCCTCGCGCTCGCCACCGTGGACGGGGCCGCCCCGTCGGACGCCGCGGTGCGCTTCCTGCTGGACCAGCGGTGCAGCGACGGCGGGTTCCGCTTCGACCCGGCCGAAGGCGGGTGCACCTCGAGCGCCGACACGACCGGCTTCGCCGTCCAGGCGCTGCTCGGCCACGGCAGCCCCGAGACGGTTGGCGCCGCGTACGACGCCGTGCGGTGGTTGCTCACCAGCCAGGCGGCCGACGGCGGGATCGACGCGAACGCCAACTCGACGGGACTCGCTGCGGTCGCCTTCGCCCTCACCAGCGCCGAGGTGGTCGGCGCCACCGACGGGCGCGACGCCGCCCGCTCGTTCCTGCTCGACCTGCAGCTCGGCTGCGACGCCGACGCGCCGGGCGCGATCGCCTTCGCCGCCGACGACCGTGGCGACCTCCCCCGCGCGACGGCGCAGGCGATCCCAGGCCTGACCGGCGTGAGGATCGCGGCCGCACGCACCAGCGGGGCCAGCAGCGACGTGCCGCTGCTGGACTGCGAAGCGGCCGCGCCGGACGAGCCCGGCGACGACGACGGCGCGGACACCGACGGTGGTGGGACCGACGGCCACGCCCCCGGAGACGACGACCGGCCGGTCGGCTCGGACGGCGACGATGGCGCGGCGGTCGACCGGGCAGCGGACGGCGG
>SLMP01000162.1 GCA_007133465.1 Nitriliruptoraceae bacterium
CGGAGTCTGCCACGTCCCGCCGCCCGTTACCGTCCGTCGGGACGGGAGGGCCGCCATGGAGTCGAGGCAGCGGGTGTCGGGCGCCGTGCTCGCCGGTGGCCGGTCCCGCCGGATGGGGAGCGACAAGCGCGAGCTGTCGGTCGGTGGCGTGCCGTTGCTCGCCCGGGCGGTGGCCGCGGTGCAGGCCGTCGCGGACGACGTCCAGGTCGTGGTCGGCGAGCGCGACGACGTCGACCGTCTGGCCGCGCTCGTCGCCGCCCTGCCCGACCCGCCGCCGCGGTGGCAGCACGACCTGCGACCCGACCAGGGCCCGCTCGCCGGCATCGAGGCGGCGCTCGCCCGCGCGGCGCACGACGTGGTCGTCGTGCTCGCCGGCGACCACCCGCAGGCATCGCCGACCGTCCTGCGCGCACTCGTCGACCTCCTTCGGGCGCACCCGGACGCGACGGTCGCGGTGCTCGAGGACGACCCCGGCCCCCAGCCGCTGGTGGCCGCCTACCGCCGCGCCGCCCTCCGCACCGTGCGGGAGCTGCTCGACGCCGGCGAGCGACGGGCCACCCGCCTGCTCGACCACCTCGACGTCGTGGTCCTGGAAGGTCGGGTGTGGCGGGTGCTCGACCCGAGCGGTGCGACGGCCGTGGACCTCGACACCCCGGCCGACCTGGAGGCGGCCGCCGACCGAGCCGCGCAGGACGAGGGCTCCGCCCCGACCGCTGCGGCGTCGCCCCATCCACTGAGCGACCGCGGCGTCGCGACCGTCACCGCCACCCGCGTCACCGCGACGGAGCGACAGCGGATCCGCGACCAGGTCGTGGTGGAGGAGCCGCTGGAGATCCGCGCCGGTGGCCCGGGGCAGGACCCGGTCGTGGTCATGACCACCCTGCGCACGCCCGGGCACGACGTCGAGCTCGCGGTCGGGTGGCTGTTCGCGGAGGGGCTGCTGGCACCCGGCGACCTCGTCGGGGTCCGGGTGGGCGACCCGCTCGCGCTCGCGCGACCCGAGGACCAGCTCACCCTCGAGCTGCGGCGACCGCTCGACCTCGACGCGGTGGCGCACCGCCACGCCGTCGCGACCGCCTCCTGCGGGGTGTGCGGACGAGCG
Organism: Nitriliruptoraceae bacterium; assembly: GCA_007133465.1. GTDB lineage: Bacteria > Actinomycetota > Nitriliruptoria > Nitriliruptorales > Nitriliruptoraceae > SLMP01. The sequence goes on from SLMP01000162.1 coordinate 1,103, forward strand.
TCGATCGACGAGCTCGCGAGCCGCTGTGTGCCGGTGCCCCCCGAGGTTCCCGGACGCGCCGTGCGATGGGCGACGCTGGCGGCGCTACCGGACCGGGTGCGCGACCGGCAGGCGGTGTTCGCCGCGACCGGCGGGCTGCACGCAGCGGCGCTCGTCGACGCCGACGGCCGCGTGGTGACGGTGCGCGAGGACGTCGGCCGCCACAACGCGCTCGACGCGGCGATCGGGGTGCACGTGCTCGCCGGCGACCTGCCGCTCGGCCACCTCGTCGGGATGCTGTCGGGGCGCGCGGGGTTCGAGCTGGTCGCGAAGGCGGCCGTGGCCGGGTTGCCGGTGCTCGCCGCGGTCGGCGCCCCGACCGACCTCGCGATCCGGACCGCGGACCGGCTCGGGGTCACCTTGATCGGGTTCCTGCGCGACGGCCACGGCACCGTCTACACCCATCCGCAGCGCATCGTGGCGAGCTGAGCCGTACCGTCCACGCCTGCCCCCGGTCCCGCCCGTGGGAGCAGGAGCCGAACATGCGCCGCGCCCTCACCGTCACCGCGGTCGGCCTCGTCGTGATCCTGTTGCTCGGGTTGGTGGCGGGCGGCTGGTACTACAGCGACCAGCTGCTGCCGGCCCCGCCGCCGTGGGAGCCGGTCCTCGAGGTCGAGGTGCTCGCCAGCGACGAGCCTGCCGGTGTGCTCGAGCTCGCCGTCACCGACGGCGACCTGGTGGACCTCGGCACCGTCGGGCTGGTCGCCGCTGACGGCCTGGTCGTGCTCGAGGGCCCCGCCGAGCGCGGGCCGGACTCGACCGTCCGGCGCGGGGAGCTGCTCGACGGGAGCTGGCCGGAGGCCGGGGAGCTCGTCGGCGCGTCGGTCGACACCTTCGCCGGCGACCCGGAGCGCACCCTCGGGCTCGGCGTCACCGAGGTGGCGGTCCCGAGCCCCGACGGGCCGCTGCCCGCGTGGCGGGTCGTGCCCGGTGACGCGGCCGGCGACCCGGCCGATGGCCCGGCCGACCTGCCGTGGGTGGTGCTCGTCCACGGCCGGGGCGGGGGGCTCAGCGAGGGCAACCGGACGCTCGCCGTCGCGAACCGGCTCGGGCTGCCGACCCTGACCATCTCGGTCCGCAACGACCCCGACGCCCCCGTCGACCCGGACGGGTTCGGGCGCTACGGCGACGCGGAGTGGGAGGACCTGCAGGCGGCGATCGACCACCTGCAGGACGTCGAGGGCGCGGAGCGCTTCGTGCTGGTCGGCTACAGCCAGGGCGGGTCGATCGCGCTCGGATTCCTGCGCCGCTCGCCGGACGCGGGGACGGTGGACGCCGCCGTGCTGGTGTCCCCGCTGGTGTCGCTGCACGAGACCCTGGTGCTACAGGCCCAGCAGCGCGACATCCCGGACCCGGTGATCCCGCCGCTGCTGTGGGCCACCCGCTGGATCACGACGCTGCGCGCCGGGCTGGACTTCGCGCAGGTCGAGCACCTGGACCGGATCGACGAGCTCCCGGACCACGTGCCCCTGCTGGTCACCCACGGTGGTGCCGACACGACCGTGCCCGTCGGACCCTCCCGTGACCTGGCGGCGGCGCTGCCCGGTCAGGTGACCTACGAGGAGTACGGGGGCAGCGAGCACGTCCGGGAGTGGAACACCGACCGCGAACGGTTCGAGGCCGACCTCGAGGCACACCTGCGCGCACACGTCCTCGAACCGGCCGGCTGACCGACCGCCTCCGGACAGCGCGGCAGCGATCCGTCCCTCTCCGTCCGGCGAGCGCATGATGGGGCGCGCCGGCGCGAGCCGTGCATCCGGCGCGCACGCCAGGCTCCGCGCCCGCCCAACGACGCGGACCGACGGCGTGGCGTCGGCCCCTGCGGCTGCCCCGTGCGATCGAGATCGTCCGCACGGGCCGGACGGAGCGCATCGACGCGACCTTCGGTGGGCTCTTCGCCGACGACGGGTGGCTCGGGATCGTCACGCCCTGACCACCTCCGGGGGAAAGGCACCGGGTGGCCGCCGGCCGGGGGGACCGGCGGCCATCCGGCTCGGCCCGTTCGTGGACACCGCAGCCGTGCAGGCGACGGTCCCACCGCCAGCACGTACGGTTGGGGTCTCGCCGCGGGACGCTCGCGTTGGCATCACGCCGACCGCGAGGCCGGCGGCGTGCAGAGACCGGACGGGAGCCCGACCAGCGATGGCCCACGGACAGCGCGCGACCAACCCGCTCCGCCGGCGGGTGCACCTGCCTCGCTTGCGTCCCAGCCAGTGGGTCAGCTGGCGCCCGAACGGCATCGGCCTCGACAAGCCGAACCACTACGGCGAGATGCTCAAGACCGTCGCGGAGAACAAGGACCAGCTCGCCTACGCGACCCGGATCCTGACCAAGGGCGTCTGCGACGGCTGCGCGCTGGGGGTGGCCGGCCTCCACGACTGGACCATCGACGGCGTCCACCTGTGCACGACCCGGCTGAACCTGCTGCAGGTCAACACGATGGACGCGATGGCCGACGACGCGCTCGATGACGTCGAGGTGCTGCGTCGGATGGATGGTCGGGAGCTCCGGGCCCTCGGCCGGCTCGCGCACCCGATGCTGCGGCGGGCGGGCGAGCGCGGGTTCCGGCGCATCACGTGGGACGAGGCGATGACGCTCGCGGCCGGCCGCGTCCGCGCGTCGCTGCCCGACGGGTTCGGCATCTTCATGACGTCCCGCGGGATCACCAACGAGGTCTACTACGTCGCCGGCAAGGTGGCCCGCTACCTCGGCACCAACGACGTCGACAACGCGGCGCGGATCTGCCACAGCCCGTCGACGGGCGCGCTCAAGGAGACGCTCGGGGTCGGGGCCACGACGGTGTCGTACACCGACGTGATCGATCACGCCGACCTCGTCGTGCTGTTCGGCTCGAACGCCGCGAACGCCCAGCCGGTGTTCCTCAAGTACCTCTACCTCGCCAAGCAGCGGGGCGCGAAGGTGGCGGTGGTCAACCCGTTCCGGGAGCCGGCGCTGGAGTCGTACTGGGTGCCGTCGAACGTGGAGTCGGCGTTGTTCGGCACCCGCATCACCGACGCGTTCTTCCCCGTCGCGGTCGGCGGCGACACGGCCTTCCTGCTCGGGGTGCTGAAGGTCCTGCACCGGCATGGGCAGGTCGACCGCGCGTTCGTCGCCGCCAAGACGACGGGCTGGGAGGAGCTCGTCGTGGAGCTCGACCGGCACGACCTCGACGATCTCGCGCGCTGGTCCGGGTCGTCGGTCGCCGACATCGAGCGCTTCGCCGACGTCTACGCCGCCGCCGAGCGTGTCGTGCTGGTGTGGTCGATGGGGATCACCCAACACACGTTCGGCACCGACAACGTCCGCGCGATCGTCGACCTGGCGCTGGCCCGCGGCAACGTCGGCCGGCCGGGGGCGGGCCTGATGCCGATCCGCGGGCACTCCGGCGTGCAGGGCGGCGCGGAGATGGGCGCGTACGCGACCGCCTTCCCGGGCGGGGTGCCGATCACGCCGGCCACCGCGGCCGCCCTGTCGGAGGCGTGGGGCTTCGAGGTGCCAGCGACACGCGGCCGGTCCGCGACCGAGCTCGTCGAGGCCGCTGGCCGCGGGGAGATCGGCGTGCTGTGGGCGTCCGGCGGCAACTTCCTCGACACCCTGCCCGACCCCGCGGTGGTCCGCCGGGCGCTGGAACGGGTGCCGCTGCGGGTCCACGTCGACATCGTCGCCTCGACCCAGATGCTCGTCGACGGCGAAGCGGTCCTGCTGCTGCCGGCCATGACCCGCTACGAGCAGCCGGGCGGCGGCACGGAGACGACCACCGAGCGACGCATCGTGTACTCGCCCCGCATCGAGGGCCCGAAGGACCGACCCGACGGACCCGGCGAGGTCCGCGCCGAATGGGCGATCCTGCTCGACCTCGCCCGGCGGGTCGACCCGTCGCGCGCGCACCTGCTCGGCTGCGAGGACGCGCAGGCGATCCGCGAGGAGATCGCGCACGTCGTCCCCGCCTACGCCGGCATCGAGCGCCTGCGCGACACCGGCGACCAGGTCCAGTGGGGCGGCGAGCGGCTGTGCGACGGCTGGCGCTTCCCGACCGACGACGGCAGGGCACGGTTCATCCCGGTGACACCACAGGAGGCCGCGCTCCCACCGGGCCGCTTCCGCCTGTCCACCCGGCGCGGGAAGCAGTTCAACTCGATGGTGTGGCGCGACACCGACCCGCTCACCGGCGCGGACCGCGACGCGCTGTTCGTGTCGGCCGCGGACGCGGCGCGCCTCGAGGTCGCCGACGGCGACGACGTGCTCGTCCGTTCGGAGACGGGCGAGGTCCGCGCGCGGGTCAAGCTCGCCGCGCTGCGCGACGGCAACGTGCAGATGTTCTTCCCGGAGGCCAACCCGCTGCTCGACCCGACGCGCCGCGACCCCGTCGGGTTGGTGCCGGACTACAACGCCGAGGTGGCGATCGTCCCCGTCGGCGCGTGAGGCATCCGCACCGCAGTGGGGCGGCGGGCGCACGGCTGCCGAGCCGGCCGGCGGCGCACGTGCGCAGGAGACGGCCGTCCCCTAGCGTCGCCGGTGGATGACGCCGCGCCTGGGAGGACGGCGGCATCCCCAGCGGTGGCCTACGTGCGGGCCGCCGCGCGGCGACGCGGACCGCGCCGCCCGACCGCGAGGGAGCTCGGAAACGATGACACGATCCCCCACCCGACGTGCCCTGGCAGCGTTCGCCGCGGCGACCATGGCGTTGAGCCTGCTGGCCGCCGCCCCACCCGGCCGCGCACCCGAGGGACCGCCTGGTCAACGAGCGGACGTCGGTCCGTGTGACCCGATCGACGACGGCGCGTGTCTGCTGCCGTTCCCGAACGACCGGTTCACGACGCCAGCCGACACCCCGACCGGCCTGCGGGTGGACCTGCCGGTGCAGGGCATGCCGGTCAACGCCCGCGGCGTGCCGGTCGACCCGACCGAGTGGAACCGCAACGACGGGTTCTCCCCTGGCGCGATGGCCATCGCCGACGTTCCCGGCCTGGACCTGCAGGCGACCTTCGGGCTGCCGGCCGGCGTCCAGGTGCTCGACCGGCCGGCGCGCTCCCTGGCGCCCGACGCCCCGATCGTGCTGCTCGACCTCGACACCGGCGCGCGGGTGCCCTACCTGGCCGAGCTCGACCACCACCCGGGGGCCGTCGCTGCCGGCCGGCAGCTGCTGCTGATCCGTCCGCTCGAGGTCTTGCATGGCGGCCACCGCTACGCCGTGGCGCTCCGCGACCTCAAGGACGCCGACGGACGGACGATCCCGGCCGAGCCGGTGTTCGCCTGGTACCGCGGCGACCGTGCAGGCGGACCGCCTCCAGGCGTCGAGCCGGCCCGGACCGCGGAGTTCAACCGCCTGTTCCGCGACCTGCGCAAGGCCGGCGTCGGACAGCGCGACCTCTACCTCGCCTGGTCCTTCACGGTTGCAAGCGATGAGAACGTCACCGGTCGGGCCGTGCACCTCCGTGACGAGGCGTTCGCGTCGCTCGGGGACACCGACCTCGCCGACGGCGTGGTGGACGGCGAGGCACCGAGCTTCACGGTCGGTCCGGTGCTCGACGCCCCGAACGCGACCACCCAGCGGCGGGTGAGCGGCACCGTGCTGGTGCCGAACTACCTGCACGCCCCGGCGCTGCCCCCGGCCGGCCCGGATGGCGGGGTGTCGCTCGAGGCGCTGCTGTTCGCCACCGATGCACGGTTCGACTACGGCGTCGCTGACCCTGGTCCGATGGCGCTGCCGCAGCGCAACCAGACCGCGCCCTGGCTGAGCGTGCCGTACGTCTGCAACCTGCCAGCGGCGGCGAGCGCTCACGACCCGGCCGACCCGATGCTCTACGGCCACGGGCTGCTCGGCAACCGCACGCAGGCCAACGGCTTCTCGACCGAGCTGCTGCGGGCGCGCAACCTCGCCCCGTGCGGCGTGGACTTCGCCGGCATGTCGCAGTTCGACCAGCCGAACGTCGTGCAGATCCTGCAGGACCTGTCGCGATTCGGGCCGATGCCGGACCGGATCCAGCAGGGCTTCCTCAACTTCGTGTTCGTCGGTCGCGCGCTGTCGCACCCCGACGGACTCGCGTCGCACCCGGCGTTCCAGGACGCCTCCGGCGCCCCGCTGATCGACGTCGACACGCTGAGCTACACCGGCATCAGCCAGGGCGGGATCCTCGGCGGTCCGGTCGTTGCGCTGTCGCCGGACGCGACCAACGGCGTGCTCGGCGTGCCGGGGATCAACTACTCGACCCTGCTCAACCGCTCGGTCGACTGGGAGGGTGCCGCCGTCGGCAACCTCTACTACGCCTCGTACCCGGACGTGGTCGACCGGCAGCTCGGCTACGCCCTGATGCAGATGCTGTGGGACCGCGGCGAGGGCAACGGCTTCGCCCGGCGTACGACGACCAACCCCCTGCCGAACAGCCCACCGAACAACGTCCTGCTGCACGTCGCCTTCGGCGACTACCAGGTGGCGAACATGGCCGCCGAGGTGCAGGCACGGGCGTACGGGGCGCGACTGCTGCAGACCTCGCTCGCCGATGGTCGCCACTGGTCCGACGACCCGGCGTTCCGCCTGTCGGTGTTCGACCGGGCTGCCGATGGCTCGATCGCGCCGCACGCCGGCTCCGCGATCGTGTACTTCGACTCGGGCAACGACGCGCCGCCGAGCGTGAACCTGCCGCCCGGCGACGCCGGCGGCGACCCACACAGCGACCCGCGTCGCGACGCGCGCGGCACGGACCAGCGGGCGACGTTCCTGCGCGAGGGCGTCGTGGTCGACACCTTCGACGGCGAGCCCTACTGGACCCAGTTCTGCCGGGGTCCCGTCAACCCGAACTGCCCCTGATCGGGCGGTTTCCGACCCGGATCCGTTCCTGCGGCGACCCGGGTCCGGGATGATCCGGTCTCCGGCCCGGGCACGGTCTGTCCCGGCCGGAGCCAGGAGCCGCAACCCTCGGGCACGTCCGGACGTCCCACCCGTGGAACGCCGGCGCCGCGGTGACCTCGTCCCACGTCGTGGTCCCCGCTGTCGGGCCGCAACCGGAGAGGCGACGATGACCAACAGGACGTCCCGACCTATGGCCCTGGTGTTCGCCGCCGCCCTCGTGCTGGTGGCCTGCGGCGGGACCGGTGAGCCGGGTGCCGAGGGGACCCCGGACCCCACCGGCGATTGGGTGCTCGTCGAGGGGCGGGGCCCAGATGGCGAGCTGACCCTGGTCGAGGGCTCGCCCGTCACGCTGTCGATCGACGGCGAGCGCTGGGGCGGGGTCGCCGCCTGCAACTCGTACGGAGGCAGCGTCAGCCTCGACGGGGACCGCCTCGCCTTCGACGACGGCCTCACCGTCACGGAGATGGCCTGCCCCGACGACGACGTCATGGCGTTGGAGTCGGGCTACCTCGCCGCCCTGCAGGCTGCCGAGCGGGTCGAGCTGGGCGAGGAGCGCCTGGTGCTGTCCGGTCCGGAGGTGGAGCTCGTCTTCGATCAGGAGCCGCCGGAGCCCGACGCGGCGCTGGTCGGCACCGTCTGGGTGCTCGAATCGCTGGTCGAAGGACTTGGCCCGGACGGCAGCGTGTCGAGCGTCGCGGGTGAGCCCTCCCTGGAGCTCACCGATGACGGCGAGGTGCGGGGCGACACCGGCTGCAACACCTTCAGCGGCAGCTACGAGCTCGACGGGACGACGCTGACGCTCGGACCGTTGACCGTCACCGAAATGGCGTGCGACGGTCTCGAGGGCTCGCAGGAGGAACACGTGCTGCGGGTACTGGAGGCAGACGGGCTGGAGGTCGCGATCGAGGGCGGGAGACTGCGGCTGACCGGAGAGGATCGAGCACTCGAGTACCG